>NZ_CP011924.1:3235000-3320000 GCF_000238315.3 Pseudoalteromonas piscicida | reverse complement strand
CAAGGCGCCCGCGATCTTGCTAACCGCTTTTACGATATTATGGCAACCGACCCCTATGCAAAGCCGCTTTACGATATGCATCCACAACCATTAGATAGGATCAGACAGGTATTTTTTGAATTTCTTTCTGGTTGGTTAGGCGGGCCAGATCTTTTTGCAGAAAAATACGGCCACCCACGTTTAAGAATGCGCCATATGCCCTTTCCTATCGACCAAGATTTGCGGGATCAATGGATGCACTGCATGAATAAAGCATTAGACTTAGAGGTAGGAAATCCATTATTAAGAGAAGGATTAAGGCAGTCCCTCGCTCAGCTTGCGACACATATGATTAATCAGGAATAAAACTAAAGTATTAGTTAATTAAAATTACACGACTATTTTGCGCTAGGTCAAGTCCCGTTCTTGAGTAGAGATGCATAATCACTGTTCTAATTGTGTACAGGTGCGATGCGTGTGAAATCTATTCAACATAAAATTTATGCGTTACTGGCAGTGACGGGCGTGCTCGTCTTGATTGCCAGTATCCTTAGTAGCAGCAGTCAACAAAAGACGCTCGCTGAAGAAACCGTCGAAAGTAATATTAAGCTACTGGCAGATAATTACTTTGACTCTATCAATACTATGATGCTGACCGGCACCATGGCAAACCGTGAAATTCTGAGTGATAAAATTCGCAATCATCCAAATATCGAAGATGCGCATATTATCCGCTCCGAGCAAGTTAATAAGCTTTACGGTCCAGGTAATGCAAATCAAGCACCTAACTCTGAGGCTGAGTTTGATGCATTGAACGGGAAAGAAACCTTAGTTATTGAACAGCGCGACGGTAGTCGCATCATGACTTATTTAAAGCCGATGGTGGCCAAAGAAAGCTATAAAGGAACAAATTGCTTGGGTTGTCATCAGGCAAAGGAAGGCGATGTGCTCGGTGTTGTGCGGATCAGCTACTCTTTGGATGATATTGATAATACGGTACAGACTAATACCTGGTTTAGCACTGCGCTTCTCTCTGCTATCTTTATTACCACCTTTGTGATTTTAGGCGTACTTTTTAGGAAGCTCTTTATAGTACGACTAAAAACGCTAGGCCGAATCATGCGCCTCGCAACGACGAATAAAGACCTATCATTACGAATAGACGACCAAGTCGATGACGAGCTTGGACGCTTGGCGATTAACTTCAATAAAATGATGGATAGCTTTAAAGACAATATTGCGCAGTTATCCAACTCTTCGAAAATACTTATTCACTCAGCAGAATCTATATATGCTTCAGCGGAAACCACTGAGCTTGCCATTCAAGAGCAAAAACAAGGGACGGACTCTGTTGCAGCCGCGATTAATGAGCTTGAAAGCTCTTCAAGTGAAGTAAAAAATACCACCCACTTTGCATCAGAAAAGTCGGATAGCAGCAATCACCTCGCAGAGGAAAGCATGGCTGTTGCTAATCATACTGAGCAAAGTATCAACCAATTAGCACAAGATGTAAGGCAAGCTGCAGAACAAGTTTCTCAGCTTCAAGCACAAACTCTTGAAGTGGGTAAAGTACTCGAAGTGATCAGTAGTATCGCGGAGCAAACCAATCTCTTAGCGCTCAATGCAGCAATAGAAGCCGCGCGCGCCGGGGAAGCAGGAAGAGGGTTTGCGGTTGTTGCGGACGAAGTCAGAACACTTGCGACACGAACACATGACTCAACCGATGAAATCAAACGCACTATCGATAAGCTACAGTCCGAGGCACAACAAACCGTGGCAGCAATGAGTGCTTCTTGCGAAGAAGCAGATGACCGCGCACATCAGGTCAAGAAAGTGGCACAAGCGCTAAAAGACATCTCGACACAGATGCACGAAATTAATGCCTTAAACCTGCAAATTGCCGATGCCACTGAGCAGCAAAACTTGGCCGCTGAAGAAATCAATCGTAGCGTAGTCGCGATTAGCGATAATGCTGAACGCTCACTAGTTGATGCCCACGGCTCTAAACAGATCAGTGAGGAGTTACTCACCCTTGCGCGCGATTTGGATGAGCAAGTGCGCGGATTTAAATTAAACTAAGTGAACCGCTAAAAGTAAAAAGGAGCCGAGGCTACCTTTCAGATTGATGATAAACCCCGCTTTTTTAAGCGGGGTTTATTTTTCCCAGTTGTTGGAGCAGTGTTCTCTGCCGTAAGTTTCAGCGTTGGTTTTTTTGTGTTGGCTAGGCTAATTATTGTGATTTGGTGTGTCCAAGATCATTTTGAGGGCTTTTAGGGGGAGTTTTCGAGGTTTTTGCTAGTGTGCAGCCATGAGCGCCATTTTCTTCATATTTTGACATGCCGCTGCTAACAAGCACTGCGCGGTCACTTTTGACAGACCTCTATATCTGCAGTAGCGATGTCCATGATGTTGTTTCGCATCAGCGAAGCTTCTTTCCACCGTTTCGGCTCGTCGTCGATAGAGCTTTTTACCCCAGTCGCTCAGCCTAATCGCATTGGCGTTTTCTACGCTCGATTGCCAAACATGCCGCGTTATAACTTTGGTTTGATTTTTACTGGCTGTACATTGATTTCTGACTGGACAGCGTCCACATTTGCTCGGGTCGGAATGATAGTGACGATAGCCTGTTCGGCTTGTTGTTTTGTAGATTAGAGTTTCACCTTGCGGGCACAGGTAAGTATCTGTATCGGCTTGATATTGATACTCACGTTTGGCGAAGTAGCCTTTCTTTTTATTTGGTCTTCGATACCCCAGCACGCCAACTAATTGCCTTTCTTCCAGATTGTGGCATACCGCGGCGGTAAAATAGCCTGCATCTAGCCCAACCGCGATAGGGTTGAGTGCAAAGGTATCGAGCGCTCTGTCGAGTCGACTGATAATAGGTTGTGAGTCATGGACATTGCCTGCGGTGGCGTGTGTATCAACAATAATGCCGTGTTTACCATCCACAATTCGATGGTCTAGATAGAAGAACCCTTTTGGCTTTTCATCCCGTACCATAAACCCGCTATCTGGGTCGGTGCGGCTGACTTTGGTTGGTTTTGTGCAAGTTGTTTCTTCCTTACACTTCAGGGGCTTTTTTCCTTCATCCTCCCGGTCTTGCAGTACTGCTTCGTTCAATTGCTCTACATACACTGAAGGACTGACTTTTAAGTCTTCTATGTCATAGCGCTTTTTATTGGCATTGGCTTTGAGGTGTGTACTGTCAGCAAATAAGCTATAGCCACCTATGAGTTTTTGTTTCATCGCTTGGCGGACAATGTTATCGAAGATGGATTGATAAATATTGCTGTCTTTAAAGCGCTTTATGCGGTTTTGGCTTAGCGTCGAGTGGTGGATGACATCTTCAGTTAGTCCCATACCTAAAAACCAACGATATGCGACATTGACTTGGATTTCCTTAATCAAGCGACGCTCGCTTTGAATGCCAAACAGGTATCCAAGAAATAAAATCTTGAACATTCGCACTGGGTCAACCGCTGGGCGACCATTGTTTTTACAGTAGAGATGGGCGACTTCATCGCGGATGAATTCGAAATCAATCGCAAGGTCAATCAGGCGAACTAAATGGTCTTTTGGAACCAATTGGTCGATAGCGACCATTTCTAGTTCATATTGCTGAGGGGTTTTGTCTTTAAGCATGGTGAACTCCCTAAACTCACTACGCTTATTAGATCAAAGGGCTAGATCTGTGTCCAGCCCTTTTTCAAGAGTCTGAAAGGAGCCGAGGCTCCTTTTTACTCTATTACATCGCCAACCAATTCTTTGGCGTAAGATAATTATACAGCTCAGCTTCTTTCGATCCTGGATCTGGCTGGAAGTCATACTCCCAACGTGCCAATGGTGGCATCGACATTAAAATAGACTCGGTACGTCCACCTGTTTGTAGACCAAACAATGTGCCTCGATCCCATACCAGATTAAATTCAACGTAACGGCCTCGGCGATATAGCTGGAATTGACGCTCTTGTTCGCTATACGGTGTATCTTTGCGTTTTTCAACAATAGGCAGATAAGCATCAAGGAAGCCGTTACCAACAGCTTGCATAAATGCAAAGCTCTTTTCAAAGCCCCATTGGTTTAAGTCATCAAAGAATAAACCACCCACACCTCGAGTCTCATCTCGATGTTTTAAATAGAAATATTCATCACACCACTTTTTGTAGTCACCGTATACCACGTCACCAAATGGTGCGCACAAATCCTTTGCAACTTGGTGCCAGTGCTTCACATCCTCAAGAACTGGATAAAATGGCGTTAAATCAAAACCACCACCAAACCACCAAATCGGCTCTTCACCTTCTTTCTCAGCAATGAAAAAGCGCACATTGGCGTGACTAGTTGGAATATTGGGATTCTTGGGATGGATCACTAAAGATACCCCACAGGCATGGAAGCTTCTGCCTGCTAACTCTGGACGGTGCGCCGTCGCTGAGGCTGGCATAGAAGCGCCAAAAATATGTGAATAGTTTACCCCGCCTTGCTCAATAACATCGCCATTACGGATCACGCGAGTGCGACCGCCACCACCTTCAGCACGCTCCCAGGCATCTTCAACAAACTGAGCGTTACCATCGGCAGCCTCTAAGCCTTGGCAGATATTATCTTGTAGTTGTAATAAAAAGGCTTTAACGGTCTCTAGGTTTATTTTACTCATGGTACTTTTTATCCTCGGATCACTTGGCCAGTCATTGCATTTTTAATGACGCTTGGGGTCGTATTACCGCCTAACTCACCTTCAACATAATAGCCAACTTGTGAGCCAAACTGGCTACGAGCTTCCGACAACGAAGCAACTGGAGTTTGACCCGTTACATTGGCACTGGTAGATACAATCGGCTTACCAAAGCGTTGACATAACTGCTTTACAATGGGGTGGCTAGTAACTCGAATAGCGATAGTGTCGTGTCCCCCTGTTAACCAATGCGGCGTACTGGCTTTCGCTGGCAATAACCAAGTAATGGCGCCAGGCCATGACGAAAAAATATCAGCGCGCTTATCCATCGGGATTTTATTGTCATCCACGTAGGGCAAACATTGACCATAATTGTCGGCGATTAAGATTAACCCTTTTTCTATGGGTCGAGATTTGATTGTTAGTAACTTAGTGACCGCATCTTGGTTATCAGGATCACAGCCTAAACCATAAATGGCTTCCGTTGGATAACAGATCACTTCGCCAGCTTGAAGTGCTGACTCAGGCGTTGTTATTGTCGCAGTATCCGCTTTATTGTCATTACTCACGGTATTTCCACTATCTTTTGACATGATTTCTGCGGGCATTGTAGCACAGCTTTACCCGCTCGGGTTTTCTCCACCAGCACGGGCCAATGACACTCAGGGCAGGTCTGCTCTACAGGCTTGGCGTTCAAGGTATACTTACAACTTGGATAAGTGTCACAACTATAAAAGTGTTTACCAAACTTATTTTTACGCTGAATTAGGTTGCCTTTTTGGCATTTTGGACACGCTGGCAACGCCGCTGTGGGTGGCGCATCTTCATGACCAATATAGTGGCAATCAGGATACCCCGTACAGCCAATAAACATGCCATAGCGGCCATTTTTTATCACTAAATCTTTGCCGCATTCAGGACAAGCCACATCTTCTAGTACTTTAATTACATGGCTATCATGGTGTGCGAGTGGGCGAATATAATCACAAGTTGGGTAGCTAGCGCAGCCAATAAATGGACCATTTTTACTGTTTTTGATTACCAGCTCAGAGCCACATTCTGGGCATACTTCATACTCTTTTTCTAATGCATGTTTGTCTGCATTAAATAATGCATGGTCTATTTTACTCATCGCTTTACCACCGCCCCCTTGTGCAAGTATGCGCCTAATATAATAGCCTCGTTTTTAGGGTCAAGGAAATGATGAAATTCCTCCTTGCAAGTATTTGATATCAGTGTTTTCAACTAAGCAGGAACATTATTTAAAAGGCGGTAAGCTGAGGTCAAAACCTCAACTTACCGAAGGAAACTTGTCATGCTAGAACAGAGTTAATGAACTACAGATGCAGGCTCGGTAAAAATCAGATCTTCCATCTGCGCATAAGCATGTTCTTTACCCGGCACATTAAATAGCACCATTAGTATCACCCACTTTAAATCATCTAGGCTGATATAGGTTTTATCCAACGCGAATAAACGATCCATCACCATTTCTCTGGTGGTACTGTCAATCACTCCGACTTGTTCCACAAACATTAAAAAACCACGGCTCTCAACGTCTAGCATATTGCACTCGCTGTCGGTGTAGATCCGTGTTGCATGGTCCGGTTTAGCATTTAAATAGGGGTTTTCGTCACTGTGTTGTAAATCTGCAAGTTGCTCAAGCCAATCAAGCGCTTTGTATATTTCGCCTTGATTAAAGCCGGCGCGAAGGAGTTCATCGGTGAGTTCGTTTTGTTCGACAAAGATTTCTGCCTCACTGTGAATATAGTTCTCAAATAAATACATTAAAATATCAAACATCTTCTTAACCCCTCGCGAGTTTTATGTAGCCGTCGAGTACACGCTCTACTTTATCTTCGAGTTCTAGATCCAATAGTCTGGCAATCACCTGCTCTACTGGCCACTGGGTCCTTTGCGTTAAAGTGTCAACTGACGTCACCTCAAAGCCAAGGTTTTCTAATACGGGACATTGCTCCTCTTTTTGCTCCCCTATTTCTATACTATATAGACTGTTTTCACAAAAAAAGCTCACTTCTTCCAAAATATCCTCAATATTTTCGGTGAGTTTTGCCCCTTGCTTGATCAGGTAATGACAACCGCTACTTAATCGATTTTTAATTGAGCCAGGGATCGCAAACACTTCTTTATTTTGCTCCAATGCATAGCGTGCGGTGATCAGCGAGCCACTTTTTACTTCGGCTTCAACCAACAAAACACCCAAAGATAAACCCGAGATTATGCGATTGCGCCGCGGAAAATGATTACTATTTGCCTGAGTGTTTGGTAAGAATTCACTCACCACCAAACCATGCTGCACGATATCTTCATAAAGCCGTTGATGGCGTTTGGGGTAAACAACATCAACACCTGTCCCTAGCACGGCAATGGTTTCTCCTTGAACATCAAGTGCACCTTGGTGCGCTGCGCCATCAATTCCTCTTGCCATACCCGACGTCACCACCAACCCTGAGCGACTTAAGCCCTGTGCAAATTCATGTGCAAGCCCAAGCCCAGTTCTCGTTGAACTGCGACTACCAACAATCGCAATTTGTGGTTGTTTTAATAACGCAATATTCCCTCTGCAAAATAGTACTAAGGGAGGATTACAGATCTCTTTTAGTTGCTCGGGATATTCAGGAGAAAACAAAGATACAGCATGAATTTGCTGACGTTGACAATAAGCCAGTATGTGCTCGATACGAGACCAATCTGTGCACGCTAAGTTAGCAGCAACATTTTCTTGCAGCCCAAGCTTACAAAGCTCATCTTGGTTTAATGTGAATAATTGCGCAAGGGGGACTTGATTAAGTAATGCGGTGATGGTTTTGATACCCAGCCCTTGGCACAGGGTTAATGCCAAAGCTTGAGCTAGTTTAGCTTGTTTCATACTCTCTCCTTGAGTTTACTGACTTCACTCAAGGAGAAATTCTACCACTTAATTACTGGCAGTTTCCTTGAATGCTTGTACATGATCACCAACGCGGATCGGCTCCGAAGTTTCAACAACCATAGCGTAGCTTAAGTCTTCGTACACTTTAAAGACCATCAGCTCACCGACTTTTTCCTTTGGCATATGCCATACTACGCTATCGTCATCGTTTTCCTCACCAAACCAAGATCCCATTTCGGTGATCAGTTTGTCGAGTCTTGATGCATCTTCAATATAGCGCGGACCGTGTTGGCTTTCTATAACTGTAGGCGATTGCCTTACGATATCAAGGACATGTCCCTCTTTTAGCTGCGCTTTACTGCCCACATCCAACACCACTACACTCATGGTGCTAAACTCTCTGAGCTTATTATCGCTCGCAATAATACGGCCCGAAGTTTGTTGCTCAGGGCGAGACATAGAAAACTGTGCCGGAAAACTTTGTCCTGTAGATATGGGTAGCACAATATCCCCGGCCCTAACCTCTTGTTTGGCAACTTCTAACTGTAGCTTTGCTGGACGCCCCGCCACGATATCTCCCTGCTCAACCACATGGCCTGAACCAACTAACACGGCTTCCAAGCCAAGCAGTTGTTGGTTGTCTAAGGTACGGTAGGTTTCACCACGACGATAGATGGCATAGTGCCCGCCTTTGACTAAATCAGCTTTAACGTACAAGAGATGACCCGGAGTCGCATTTTTAATATTGCGATTGGCTCCCAGTACAATTGGACTATCAGAAAATTCCGACTCAGAAAGCGCTTGCTCAAAACGCAAAAAAGGTTCCATGATAGGGAGTGGTAACGTAGGAATGGCAGCCGCTTTTTGGTTAACAATACGCGTATGCGGCGACAGTTTCTTCACACCTTTGTCTAACACCAGCATCGGATTACCATTTTCATCGTAGAGTAGTTTAAGACTGTCTCCTGGATAAATCAGATCTGGGTTTTGAATACTAGGGTTCCACTGCCACAATTGCTTCCACTTCCATGGAGAACGTAAGTACATTTTTGAAATATCCCACAAGGTATCGCCTTTTTTCACCACATAACGCTGCGGCGCATCTGCTTTTACAGACAAAGTGTCCGCTTTCACAGAGAAAACTGAGCAGCCAGCGAGTATTAATGCAGCAATCGGATATTTCATGATGGCTTCCTTGTGGTTATTTTTGGTTATTATCCACCAAAACCTGTTAAAGGGGAACTTGAATGGCTAAAATAAGACCATACACTAGCTTACAACAGCTTACACGATAAATTGATTTAGGGTAATCATGGCCATATTAGAAGTTTTAAAGTTCCCAGATGAGCGTTTACGCACTGTCGCACAGCCTGTAGCAGAGGTTAATGACGAAGTACGTCAAATAGTTAAAGACATGCTGGAAACTATGTACGATGAAAATGGTATCGGCCTTGCGGCTACGCAAGTGGATATTCATCAGCGAATCGTCGTTATTGACGTTTCTGAAGAGCGCGACGAACCGCGCGTATTAATCAACCCAGAAATAACCAAACGCGATGGCTCTACTGTGAGTGAAGAAGGCTGCTTGTCAGTGCCATATTCATACGCAAAAGTAGATCGTGCTGAAACCGTCACGGTAAAGGCAACAAACGAACATGGTGAAACGTATGAATTAGACGCAGATGGTCTGCTTGCCGTTTGTATTCAACACGAATTAGACCATTTAGTTGGTAAGCTATTTATCGATTACCTATCACCACTAAAGCGTGATCGTATTCGTAAGAAGCTCGAAAAAGAAGCTAAGCTCGCTGCGAAGCAAGCTTAACCAACCTCCAACTAACTGACTTTAGGGTATTTCGTGAGTAATCCTTTGCGTATCGTTTTCGCAGGCACGCCTGACTTTGCAGCGCGCCACCTTGACGCACTTATTCAATCACAACATGACGTCGTGGCAGTGTACTGCCCGCCCGACCGCCCAGCTGGACGTGGTAAAAAGCTCAAAGCATGTGAAGTAAAAGTGCTAGCACAAGAACACAACCTGCCAGTGCTACAACCGCAATCATTAAAAACACCGGAAGCACAGGCAGAACTAGCTGCGCTTGGCGCCGATGTCATGGTTGTTGTTGCCTACGGGGTATTATTACCAAAAGCTATTTTAGATACTCCTCGACTCGGGTGCCTGAATGTTCATGGCTCAATTTTACCGCGATGGCGAGGCGCAGCGCCTATTCAGCGTGCTATTTGGGCTGGCGACAATGAAACTGGCGTAACGATCATGCAAATGGACGAGGGCCTAGATACCGGTGATATGTTGCACATCGCTCGCAGTCCTATTACAGCTACTGATACCAGTGCAGATCTCTACAACAAACTTGCTGAACTTGGCCCTGACGCGCTTATTGATACACTAGCACGCTTATCTGCGGGCGAGATCACGCCAGAAAAGCAAGACGATACACTAGCGAATTATGCTAAGAAGCTAAGCAAAGAAGAAGCCGACATTGACTGGCAGATGGAAGCTGCGCAAATTGAACGTAACATCCGCGCATTTAATCCATGGCCGGTTTGCTTTACCAATATGGCAGGTAACAGCGTCAAGATTTGGCAAGCGAAGGTAATAGATGAGCAAGGTGATGCAGGTCATGTGCTACGTGCAGACAAACACGGTATCGTAATTGCCTGTGGCACACAGGCATTGGAAATTCACACCTTGCAACCACAAGGTAAAAAGCCCATGTCTGCACAAGACTTTTTGAATGGTCGAGCCGACTGGGTAGCAATTGGTGCTAAGGTTGGTGACGCGTGAGTAATGTACGCGCACTCGCTGCCCAAACCCTATTTCAAGTCGTCGATAAAGGCGCGTCGTTAAGTGCTCAACTACCACTTGCCACCAGCCAGTTAGACGGTAAAGACAAAGCCTTGCTACAGCAAATTTGCTACGGCGTATTAAGATATTTGCCTTCACTTGAACACTATTGCCAGCAGTTACTTGAGCAACCGCTTAAAGGTAAGCGCCGTGTTTTCCAGTTTTTGCTATATGTGGGTATTTACCAACTACAACATATGCGCGTACCAGCTCATGCTGCAGTAGCCGAAACTGTAAACGCACTCACGCCACTAAGAGCTCCTGGCATGAAAGGCTTAGTTAACGCAATTTTACGCAGCTTCCAACGTCATCAGGTCGAACTAGAAACCAGTGCAGCCGAAATCCCAGCTTGTTTATACAACCACCCGGGCTGGTTTATCAATCAACTAAAAGCGGCTTACCCAACTCAATGGCAAGCTATTTTAGAAGCGAATCAACAACAAGCACCAATGTGGCTGCGCGTAAACCAATCGCAATTCTCTACTGCCGATTACGCAGCTCTGCTAGACCAAGAAGGGGTAGCCTATCAGCTTCATAGCGAATACCCGGACGGGATCTTGCTTGATAGCCCGATTGACGTTTATGCGCTACCACAATTTGCCGCTGGCGCTTGCTCAGTGCAGGATGCAGCCGCCCAAAAAGCAGCGAGATTATTAGCACCACAAGCAGGTGAAAATATCCTTGATGCTTGTGCCGCCCCAGGCGGTAAGACTTGCCATATTTTGGAGTTAGCAGACGCCAAAGTGACTGCAATTGACGCTGATAGTGATCGCTTGCAACGCGTAGAGCAAAACCTTGAGCGTATCGGATTGTCGGCCAAATGCCTTGAGGGCGATGCAAGTGACCCCGAAGCATGGTGGGATGGCGAGCAATATGATCGCATCTTATTGGATGTACCTTGCTCTGCAACTGGCGTTATTAGAAGACACCCTGACATCAAATGGCTAAGACGCGCTTCTGATATTGATAACTTGGTGACGTTACAGGCACAAATTATTGATAAAATCTGGCCATTGCTTAAGCCCGGTGGCACACTAGTTTATGCTACCTGCTCGGTACTGCCGCAAGAGAACCAGCAACAGATCGCACGCTTTCTTTCTGTGACCCCTGATGCGACGCTTATACCTTTGCATGATGCAGACACACAAACACAACCAGGCTTGCAGCTATTACCCGGATTGAGCGATGGGTTTTACTACGCAAAGTTGACAAAACAATAATAGAAAATCGACCTAACCAATATGAAAATCATCATCTTAGGCGCCGGCCAAGTCGGCGGGACACTGGCAGAAAACCTCGTCGGTGAAGAAAATGAAATTACCGTTGTCGACATCGATGGCGAGCGCTTAAGAGAGCTGCAAGACAAATACGATCTACAGGGGGTCACTGGCCACAGTGCTCACCCTGAGATCTTACGTCAAGCAGGTGCTGAAGACGCCGACATGATAATCGCCGTAACCAGCTCAGATGAAGTCAATATGATTGCGTGTCAGGTTGCCTATAGTATTTTCAATACGCCGACCAAAATTGCGCGGATCCGCTCTGAGCAGTACTTAAAGTACAAAGAGAAGCTGTTTCATAATGACGACCTACCGGTCGACCATTACATCGCACCGGAGCAGCTTGTAACGCAATATATCCGCAGGCTAATAGATTATCCAGGCGCTTTGCAGGTGCTGCAATTTGCCGAGGGTATGCTGTCACTCGTGGCGGTTAAGGCTTATTACGGCGGTTTACTCGTTGGCTATGCACTTTCTGCATTAAAAGAGCATATTCCAAACGTCGATACCCGTGTTGCCGCTATTTATCGTCAAGGCAAAGCCATCAAACCACTCGGCACCACCATAATTGAAGCCGATGATGAAGTCTTCTTTATCGCCGCAACCAAGCATATTCGCGCGGTCATGAACGAGCTACAAAAGCTCGAACGCTCTTACAAGAAAATTATGATTGCAGGTGGCGGTAACATAGGTGCGGGACTGGCCAGCTCATTAGACAAGAACCATAGCGTTAAACTTATTGAACGCAATCAAGCTCGTGCCACACAATTGTCTGAAACGCTCGATAATACGGTGGTTTTTTGTGGCGATGCCTCAGACCAAGAACTGCTATCAGAAGAACATATAGAACAAGTAGACGTGTTCATCGCGGTGACGAACGACGACGAAGCCAACATTATGGCTGCGATGCTTGCAAAACGTATGGGTGTACAAAAGACTATGGCGCTTATTCAACGTGGTGCCTACGTCGATCTCGTGCAAGGTGGCGACATTGATATTGCTATCTCACCACAGCAAGCGACTATCTCAGCACTACTCACCCATGTTCGCCGTGGTGATATCGTTAACGTTTATTCATTGCGTAAAGGTGCAGCAGAGGCCATTGAAGCTGTCGCACATGGTGATGAAAACACTTCTAAAGTTGTCGGTCGTGCAATTCGAGATATTAAATTACCACCGGGCGCGACTATCGGTGCAATTGTCCGTGATGAAGATGTACTGATCGCACATGACGATACCATTATTCTCTCAGGTGACCATGTGATCATGTTCCTGATTGACAAAAAACAAATCGGTGTTGTGGAAAAACTCTTCCAAGTAAGCGCTTTATTCGTTTAAAGCGCCCTAGGTATCTTGTTGATCTTGAAAAATAGACAAATCGATTAGGTAATCTTTTAATACACTACGGATTATGTCCGGAGCTGAGGTTAAGTGAATACCTAAAGAGACGATTTGATCATGGCTCTTTATGCGCCGAATATCGCCCTCTAGCGTGATCTGATTCCCTTCTTTTCCTTCAATGAAAACCTCACATTTCAGCCCCTCTTCCATATGCTCGGCATCAATCGACGTTAAGTCTAGCTGTAAACCAGCAAGTGAAATGTCTTTTATTACCCCAACATCTCTACTGCCATGGCAGTGAAATTTTGCGGGGATTAAGGTTGGCACACGGTTTTGCGAGCGGAGTTTGTAGGTTTGTACTTTTTCGGGTAAATAAAGAAAAATAAGCCGCGCGGGATGGACTGAGACCGCTTTTATTTGCGATTTGAATGCAATGACTTGCCCATCGCCATTCTCGAGCAAAGCTCGGACGATAACCGAAGTCCCTTCCATCACAAAGTCCAGCGCCGCGCCTAATCGCTTAGGGTTGGGATGGTTAAGAATTAAAAACGCCCCTTGGAGCATACCGACGTATTCTGTTTTTACTCTTTTGCTATTTGCCGGTAAACAAATTTCTAAGTCAACAATACTTCCTGCGCTGATAGCGGTGAGCAAAGTATCCTGCCCAACCTCCTGAGTTTTTAACATGGATCCAACCCTTCCTGAGTTCACTCTACTACTTTTTTATTGTAGCAGTTTTAGCGGAAGGCTATTTAAAACTGAATTCAGATTAATTACAACTCTTCGACTACCAACAATACCTAAAAAGGGGTCAATTACTTTACTAAAAAGTGGCTTTTTAGCATTAATGCGCCATCTCTTAGGGTCATCATTCTGCTTTGTACTTCGAGTGAACTTTGTGGCAATGCGAGCTCTTCAGCTTCAATAAACAACATCATAGGTTCGCTATTGCGCTTAGCAACAAATAATATACCCGAGACATCACGCTTGAATAAACAGCCCACTCCCTCAGTCTCAAAATCATCGACAATTGCTGGTATCTGGCGCTTTTGCCAGAGCTCATTTTCTGAGATCACTTGAACAACGAAACGCGCACCGCTCTCACAGCCAACTTGATGAAATAAGTCATAACTCTGGGCACGACCTAATGTAAGCTGATTAAGCTGCAAGTAACCGACTTCATCGATTAAGCTATTCAACTGTATTACGCTTCGTTCTATAAGCTGCATACCTAAACCCTGCTCATGGCTAGCAGCAAATCCCTTTATCACTTTAAATCCTTTATCTGAAAAGCGTGTGGCAAGCAATATCGTCGCCTCCAAGTTAAATCGTTGTAAAAATACTGACACTTGAAAACCCCGAAAATCCGAGTTTTTGAAATTTTTATTAACTTTTTCTTTGCGAAGTTCAAAAATAAGATGACAACTTGTCACTAGAGTGGCAGAAACGAGGTAATGACACTGTCAGTTGTAGGCTCTCAGCAAAAGAGCCCACTACTTAAGCACAGTTACCCACGCCAGAAGGTAGGAGTAAATAAGACTAACAGTGTGAAGATCTCTAAGCGACCAAAGACCATTGCAAGCGTAAGGATCCACTTTGCGGTATCACTAATATCACCATAATGCGCCGCAACGTCTCCCAACCCTGGTCCCAAATTGTTTAGACAAGCCGCAGTTGCTGAAAATGCAGTAATGTTATCGAGTCCCGTCCCCAGCAATGCAATCATAATAATCACAAACACCAGTGCATAAGCCGAGAAGAACCCCCATACAGCCTCAACCACTTTATCTGGTAGTGCCTTTCGACCCAATTTTATCGAGTATATAGCACGCGGATGCACTAAACGATTAAGCTCACGGATCCCCTGTAAATAGAGCAAGAAGACACGTACAACCTTCATACCACCACCCGTAGAGCCAGCACAGCCTCCAATGAAGCTGGAGAAAATCAAGAGAATAGGTAAAAACAGCGGCCAGGTTGAGAAGCTATCGGTCGCAAAGCCCGCGGTAGTACTAATTGACACAGCCTGAAACATCGCTTGATCTAAGGTCTCATCACCCGTTTCATAGACATTGTTTGACGACAATACCGCAAAACAAATCACCACCAACGCTAACTGGATAAACAGAAAGACTTTAAACTCAGGATCTCGCAAATAGGCTTTAATATTGCGACTCGATACCGCAGCATAATGTAGCGAGAAGTTAATGGCAGCAATCAACAAGAAGACGACACAAATAACATTAATAAATGGATTATCGAAGTAACCCATAGAAGCATCATAGGTTGAGAAGCCGCCGATGGCTATCGTGGCAAACGCATGACAGATAGCATCAAACCAATTCATTCCTGCTATCCAGTAAGCCAGCGTACAAGCCGCCGTTAGAGATACATAGATATACCAAAGGTGCTTGGCGGTATCGGCAATACGCGGTGTCATTTTTGAGTCTTTAACTGGACCGGGTGTTTCGGCACGATATAACTGCATGCCACCAACCCCAAGCATAGGAAGAACGGCTACGGCCAATACGATGATCCCCATACCACCAAGCCACTGCAACTGCTGGCGATAAAATAATACCGCTTTAGGTAAATGTTCTATGCCCGTCAAGACCGTAGCCCCTGTAGTTGTCAGCCCAGAAAAAGCTTCAAACACGGCATCTGCTAGAGATAGATTCGGTTTATCTAAGAAAATAAGCGGCAATGACGCAAACGACCCCAGTACCAACCAGAATAAGACAACGATTAAGAAGCCTTCTCTGGCTTTAAGATCGCCGTTTTCCTTGCGGTTTGGGTAGTACGCAAACAGACCCATTAGCACACTAAAAATGAAAGCTAAAACAAAAGGTACACCACCACCATCTTTGTATATCAAAGATACAATGGCTGGTGGCACCATAGTGATACTAAATAGAGCGACTAACTGCCCGAGTATTTTTATTATGGTACGAAATTGCATTTTGTACGCTGCGCTTTTTGTTATTTAACCAGAGGTTAATTAGTGAATGTAAAGAAGTAGAGCCTACTCCTTGAGTTGCTTAAATAATACAACATCATTGGTTAATTCATAAATAGCATCAATGATTTGTTGTGTTTCACGACTATCTACTGCTATTTTCCAGGTAATATTAGCAGCGTATTCTTTATCTAAATTTAGCACTGTAAACTGACTTTGTAATAGCTGCTCTATCACACCTTGAAGATGGTAATCACTGTGGCCAACAATAATAGAAGCCGGTACCTTTTTAGTCGTGCTTAGCTGTGCTAGCGCGTTATTAAGCGTACCACCATAGGCTCTGACCAATCCCCCAGTGCCGAGCTTAATACCACCGAAATAACGCGTCGTCACCGCAGTGATCTCACCAATCCCTGATCCCATCAGCACATTGAGCATTGGCTTACCAGCCGTCCCGTTAGGCTCTCCATCATCAGAAAACCCTAATACATGGCTGCCACCTGGGGGCCCAGCGATGTGTGCCCAACAATTGTGTCTTGCATCGGGATACGCGTCATTAATCTGTTTAATAAACGCTTTAGCATCTTCGATGGTTGGCGTGTGGGCCAAATGCACGATAAACGTGCTTTTCTTAATTTCCTCATGATGACTCAGTGATCCACTCGGAATGAAATATTCAGACATAATGTTCCAAACTAAAAGGGAGCCAATCGGCCCCCAAATATACTTACTTTTAGCGCTAGAAGTCAGCTTACTCGAGGCCGAAATCTCGCGTCATATTTTCTAGTCTATCTTCATGCACAATGATGTTATCTTCAATACGGATACCACCGTAAGGCTTCAGTGCATCAACCTTATCCCAATTGATATACTGTTTGTTTTCTGTTTGCGCCAAGTCTTCCAACAATGAATCGATGAAGTATAACCCAGGCTCAATAGTGAACACCTGATTAGCCTCTATCTTACGAGTACAACGCAAGAACGGGTGACCTTCAGGTGGTGCTTGGTGCGTACCGGCTTCATCAGCCATGAATCCGCCCATATCGTGTACCTGTAAACCAATATGGTGACCGAGACCATGAGGGAAGAAAGTGGAAGAAATCCCCTTCTCGACGATGGCCTGAGCATCAAGCTTAACAATACCAAAGTCACTCAGCACTTGCGCCACGCGATTATGACAATCGATATGCAGCTCACCGTATAGTTTGCCCGGTTGCAATGCTTTGCCCAACTCAATTTGGTGATCGTTCATGACTTTCACCAACTCGGCAAACTCGCCTTGTTTAGCAAAATCATAAGTACGGGTAATATCTGACGCATAACCGTTAAAGTTTGCACCGGCATCAATCAAAAATGACAAGTGCTTACTCGGCGCTTTACGCTCAAAATGGGTATAGTGCAAAATCGCACAATTTTCATTCAAGGCGACAATATTGCCATACGGTGTATCGTTTTCCATATGCTGAGTTGCATTAAGATAAGCTTGTTGAATTTCAAACTCGGAGCCACCAGCAAAGAAGGCATCGCGTGCCGCCATATGACCAAGCACACCAAGACGGCTCGCTTCACGTAAACATGCCATTTCATACTGAGTTTTATATGCACGATGATAATGCAAGAAGTTCATCACCGGCTCCGGATTCACTTGAGTAAAGCCAAGCGCTTGTGCAACCTCTAAATATTCACCGATATAGGCATAGTTTGCTTTGTCGTATGGCAGTAGCTGTTCAACCTGATCTGGCTTAACCAGCAGTTGAATATCAAAATACTCTGCCCAAAAATCTCTCGGCTCGTCAGGCACTTTATGCCAAAAATCAACCGGACGATAAAAAATGAGTTTCGGCTTGTCACTGCCATTGACCACAATCCAGCAATGCGGATTATCGATAACAGGCAACCAAGCTTTAAATTGCGGGTTAACTTTAAACGGATAGTACATATCATCAAGGAATTGACGCTTTGCTTGCCCCGAATGGATCACAAGTCCATCCAGTCCTTCTCGTTCTACTATCGTTCTTGTACGCTGTTGCAACGTGGCAATATGCTCTGCGTATAAATTTGCTAACTTATCCATGGTGTACCCATTTTCAAAAATTCACATACTATCGAGTCTATCATAGCTGCTACCTAAAAACGACGAACTGAGTCTAAGCACCAGCCATGTGCGGTTATTTCACAATTTTCATATCCAAGATACTTGCCAATATGTTGCCATCACGACCAAGACGGGTATGGTAAACCTGTCGATATGCCATCACATTTTTCACGTAGTCACGTGTTTCTCGATACGGGATCAGCTCAATCCAAAGCTCTGCAGGCATGGCCTCTGACGGCAGCCAACGCTTAATTCTATGATAACCCGCGTTGTACGATGCTGTCGCCAAAATCTCATTTCCGGCATTTTTACGCTTCAAATACTCTAAATAACTGGTCCCCAAGCGAATGTTTGTGGCCGGATGATAGAGGCGATTTTTTGCCACGCGCTTGCGGTTATTAACATATTTTGCGGTGCTTGGCAGCAGCTGCATTAAACCGTGAGCATCCGCACTCGAGCGAGCATCCGGAGCGAAAGAGCTTTCCCGACGAGCAATCGCAATGCTCCATGCGACATCGACTCGATTACGTTCACTATATTTAGTGAACAGATCTTTAAACGCCATCGGGAAACGCAAATCAACGTAATCCCAAGCTTTGATCTGAGCAAGAGTAAAAATAGTGCTGTCGTACCAATCAAACTCAGCAGCCAATATGGATGCTGCAAGCTTTTCCTCTTTGCTTGAAGTATTAGTAAGGTAGTTCCACTCTCGGCGTGCTTGAGTATACCTTTCCAGCTCGTATAAAGCCTTTGCTCGCTTAAAACCAGGCGCATGAGATACCCTTTCTACAATGCTGGGGTCAACATTTAACGGCTCTTCATTTAGTGAGACAGGTAATCCCAACCGGGCAGCAGCCAAAAAGCCGTAGTAATCACGCTCTTGTGCTAATTGCTGCCAAATCTCGTTAGCCTTCGCCAATTCGCTACGCTTCGCGAGGCTATATGCAAGCCAGTATTGTTGACCATTGCTAAGCTGCTCGTGACCCACGAATAAGGCCGAGATCCCTTCCCAATCTTGCTCTTTCAGCATGTTACTCATCAGCCACTGGAGTAGCTTTTTGTCCTGCAGCGATTTGGGCACTTTATTTAGCCAAAACCGTGCGTCTTCATGGCCTTTAGACGCAAGTGCCAGAGCAAAACGATAAGCAACGCTATCCTTTTGCTGCTGGGTAAAGGTAAACATATCCTGCATCTTCTGCCAGGCACGCAGCGCTAAATCAGGATCGCGCCAAACTAGGCGTCTTACACCATATACCGCAATTTCGGCTTCTTTTTCAGTACGTTTACTAAACCGATAAAGCCCAGCAGCCGCACTCGGATCTTGGCGAACCTTTTTATAAAGCTCGGCAAGATACGCCTCATTTTTTGGTAACAGCTTCTCAAGATAATCTAGCAGTGACGTTTGACCTGATTGCGCGGCACTGGAAATACGTTGCCAGACACGTTCAGGCGTTCTATACCCCGCCTTTTGCCATTGGCTAAAAAGGCCATCACAGGCTTTAGGCTGAGACTTTCCCACCGTCCAAATATCGGTTACCTGATCAAGAATGGCTTTTTTTGGCGCGCCTAAGTCCAACTGATACGCTAAATACGTACACTTGAGTTCAATATCGCTGGTCTCACGATAAAACTCGATGAATCGTGCTTTCTTTTCATGACGCTTTAAATAATCGAGCCAAGCAGAGCGTACTGGCCATTCTAATGGGGTGTGTTCGTATACCGTTAAAAAGTGCTGAATTTCTTGCTGGTACTTGAGCTTAGGATGACGTTCATAAAACGCCTTTTCAACGTACGGCTTAAGTGGGTGATCGAGCTGCGCTGTTGCAGCTTTAAAATTACTATAATTACCAGACCAAGCGACACGCTCAGCCTCTTTAAATTCGTCGTGAGTGCTATCGGCTGCACAGAGCCAGCTCACCATACATAAGCTGCCTGCAGCTAAGCGGGGTAACCAATATGTCATGCAAACCCTTTTTTATCTGCCAAAAGAATACACACCTAAATTGAAATACAGCCAAATTATGCTTATCTAAAGATGGCGCTGAAGACCAAAACTCGGCTTGTCACTTGCGAGCATGCTCATAAATGACACTAAATGCGAGGTGCGTTAAGCCACCATAGCAAACCGACTCAGGTATTTCAGTAAATGTGCGGTAAATTTTTCATTGCAATTTGCCGCCAAAGGATCCACACTGATTGAAATTACAACTCATCGTACCAGTGTAAAGCACGGGAGAACATGTATGTTAATCAAACGCGAGTCCTTTGTAGTTGATTTTTGCAAAGGCAATATCGCTGAGTTTAAGTTTTGCCTACCAGGCTCAGTAAACAAACTATCTCAGCAAGTACTAAAGGAAAGCCACGAAGCGCTTATCGAATTGAGCCAACGCGACGACATCGACGGCTTAATTTTTACCAGCGACAAAGACCACTTTATTGTCGGCGCTGATATTTTTGAATTCCTTCCGACTTTCCAACGCCCAGAAGAAGAACTTGTTGGTTGGATTAAAACCGCAACCGATGTCTTCGACGCAATAGAAGATTTACCTTTCCCTACACTATCGGCAGTAAATGGCCTTGCGCTTGGCGGTGGTTGCGAGTGGTTGCTCGCCACGGATTACCGTATTGCAACTGACAACGCAAAAATTGGCCTACCAGAAGTTAAGCTTGGCATTATGCCGGGCTTTGGTGGTACCGTAAGACTTCCTCGCTTAATCGGCGCTGACAACGCAATGACGTGGATCACCACAGGCCAAGAAAACCGAGCGAATGACGCACTAAAAGTGGGTGCGGTTGACGGTGTAGTACCTGCTGACAAACTTATGGCGGCCGCTATTCGTACCTTGGAGCAAGCTATAGCAGGTAAATTGGATTGGCGCGCGAAACGCCAAATCAAGCTTGACCCATTGAAGATGAATCGTGTTGAACAAGGCATGAGCTTTGGTATGGCTGAAGGCTTAGTCATGGCAAAAACCAAAGGTCATTACCCAGCACCGATGATGGCGGTACAAACGCTTAAAGCGGCAGCTAACCTAAGCCGCAACGAAGCGATGGCACTCGAAAACCAAAACTTTGCTAAGCTTGCCAAAACGGCAGAAGCCGCAGCGCAAACCGGTATTTTCTTAGCGGATCAATACATCAAAACGGTTGCCAAGAAACAAGCGAAACAAAGCAAAACAGAGATCAAACAAGCAGCGGTACTTGGTGCTGGTATTATGGGTGGCGGTATCGCTTACCAATCAGCCTACAAAGGTACGCCAATTGTCATGAAAGACATCCAGCAAGGTGCCCTAGACCTTGGTATGGGTGAGGCTGCAAAACTACTTGGTAAAAAAGTACAGCGCGGCCACATGTCAATGGACAAGATGATTGCCACTTTAGGTAAAATCAAAGCAACGCTCAACGATCACGATTTGCAAGGCTCAGACATCATCGTAGAAGCCGTTGTTGAAAACCCTAAAATCAAGAAAACGGTATTGGCGAGTTTAGAGTCGCAATTACCAGAAGGTACCATCCTAACTTCAAACACATCGACTATTCGCATTGATGAGTTAGCCACCGCACTTGAGAAGCCAGAAAACTTCTGTGGCATGCACTTCTTTAACCCAGTGCCAAAAATGCCATTGGTAGAAATCATTCGTGGTGAACAAACATCGGATGAAACCGTTGCCGCAGTGGTAGATTATGCCTTAAAGCTTGGCAAGTCTCCTATCGTTGTTAACGATTGCCCAGGTTTCTTCGTCAACCGTGTTCTATTCCCTTACTTTGCAGGCTTCAGCCAACTTGTTGTAGAAGGTGCTGACTTCGCAAAAGTAGATAAGGTTATGGAAAATGTCTTCGGCTGGCCAATGGGCCCTGCGTACCTACTAGACGTAGTGGGTATCGATACGGCAAACCATTGTACTGGCGTAATGGCTGATGGCTTCCCTACTCGCATGGCACGTAAAGACAAAGATCCTGTCGCAGTACTTGCGGGTGCCGAGCGCTTTGGTCAGAAAAACCAAAAAGGCTTCTATCAATACGCTCCAGATCGCAAAGGTCGTCTGAAGAAGAGTAAAGACGACAGCGCGCTTGAGTTGCTGAGTGGTATTTGTGACGCACCAACTGAATTTGATAAACAAACGATTATTGAGCGTTGTATGGTGCCAATGATCAATGAAGTGTTACTGTGTCTGCAAGAAAACATTGTTGCTTCACCGCAAGAAGCAGACATGGCACTGATCTATGGTATCGGCTTCCCTCCATTCAGAGGTGGTGCATTCCGCTATCTAGACCAAATCGGCCTCGCAAACTTTGTAGCAATGGCTGACAAGTACGCTCATCTTGGTGAAATTTATCAGGTTTCTGAGCAAACTAGACAGTGGGCAGATGAAGGTAAAGTGTTCTATCAAGTGGAGGGCCAGTAACATGGAAAACGCGGTAATCGTAGATTGTATTCGTACCCCAATGGGCCGTTCAAAAGGCGGTGTATTTAAGCATAAACGTGCCGAAGACCTCAGCGCGCACTTGATGAAAGGCCTACTTGAGCGTAACCCTCAAGTAGCACCAGACTCAATTGATGACATTTACTGGGGCTGTGTACAGCAAACTTTAGAGCAAGGCTTTAACGTTGGTCGTAACGCTGCACTCTTAGCTGGCATTCCTCACACCGTACCGGCGGTAACCGTAAACCGCCTATGTGGTTCGTCAATGCAAGCATTGCATGACGCAGCTCGCGCCATCATGACTGGTGCTGGTGACACTTACCTTATCGGTGGTGTTGAGCACATGGGTCACGTACCAATGACACATGGTAATGACTTTCACCCAGGCCTTGCGACGTCTGTAGCACAAGCTGCCGGTGTGATGGGGTTAACGGCTGAGTACTTAGCGCTAATGCACGGTATCAGTCGTGAGCAGCAAGATGAATTTGCCGTACGTTCACACCAGCGTGCACATGCCGCAACCCTTGAAGGGCGTTTTGCAAAAGAAATCCTGCCAATGGAAGGCCATGATGCCGATGGTACACCTGTACTTGTCGAGCATGACGAAGTTATCCGTCCAGAGACAAGCTTAGAAGGTCTAGGGCAGCTACGTCCTGTATTTAACCCAGCATCGGGTACGGTAACTGCAGGTACCTCTTCAGCGCTGTCTGACGGTGCTTCAGCTATGTTGGTCATGAGCGAGTCTAAAGCAAGAGAACTCGGTCTTCCAATTCGTGCTCGTGTTAAGTCAATGGCAGTCGCAGGTTGCGATCCTTCCATCATGGGTTACGGTCCAGTTCCGGCATCACAAAAAGCCTTAAAGCAGGCGGGCATTACTATCGATGATATTGATGTTGCTGAACTAAACGAAGCCTTTGCAGCACAATCACTACCAGTGCTAAAAGACCTAGGTCTACTAGACAAGGTAAATGAGAAAGTGAACCTCAACGGTGGTGCAATTGCACTCGGTCACCCACTTGGTTGCTCAGGCTCACGTATTAGCACAACGCTTATCAACCTAATGGAAGAGAAAGACGCGAAGTACGGCCTTGCAACTATGTGTATTGGTTTAGGCCAAGGTATCGCTACCGTATTCGAGCGCGTAGATAACTAATTCCAACCAGCTGGTACTGGGCTTTTATAAGACAATACCAGCACACAACTTCAACTTGGTGACCAAGGCAAAACAACACAGCTGTTTTGCCTTTTTTATTACCTGCATTTACCTCACCTCGGTTGGCTAAGGCATGATTATCCAAACTTGAGCTTACTTACAACATGCGGTTAAAATAGCGTTTTCGTCACTCGCAACGTAACTAACAAGGCCAACCACAATGAGTTTTGATAATACCGACCATACCTTAGATGCAGTAGGCTTACGTTGTCCGGAGCCAGTAATGATGATTAGAGGCATGGTAAGACGGATGAACTTAGGTGAGACGTTGTTAGTTATCGCAGATGATCCATCAACAACAAGAGACATTCCGAGCTTCTGTGAATTTATGGATCACACTTTGGTTGCCAAAGCAGTGGCCGAATCTCCCTACAAGTATGTGATTAAGAAAGGTCAGTGATCTCCTCTTTAACACTCTGTTTGAGCTCGTGAGTCATAGACAATAAAAAAGCGGCATCTGCCGCTTTTTTAAGATTTTACAATCACCACCTTTGGTGAACGAGGATTACGATAATCTAAGCGGATTTCGTACCAGCCTTTTTTACTTGGCTTGAAGCTAAAGTAGTTATACACCGTGTTACAATCCGCGACCAGCGGTTGCCCTAGCGTTAACTGCCCTTCACTCTTATAGCCACAGTTGTAGCCTTCACTCCACTGCTCATCAGCAATTTTAAATTCATACACTTTACCCGGGCTCATGAATCTTGCTTTTGTTGCGTAGATCCCCGGTTGTGTTTCTTCTAGGCGATACTGAGGTTCGGCATCCCACAGAGTGAAGTCACCGCGTAGATACATTGTCTTATCCAACTCACCGGCAACAACCGGTGAAGTTGAAGTCGTTGGCAATTGAAAGTTACTACTACAAGCGGTAAGTGCTAATAGCGCAATCGCCATTGCCCCTTGTTTTTTAATCATAGCTAGACTGCCTTTTACTTGCTTTTACCAATCAGCAAAAAGCCAGCAGTTGCTGGCTTTTGTATCAGCAATTAATTTTGTAACACTGAAATATCTGCAGTATTAAGGAATAACTTACTTAACTGACCAAGTAGTGCTAAACGATTGGCCTTAACCGCTTCATCGTCCGCCATTACCATAACATTATCAAAGAAGTTATCTACTGCTTCACGTAAACTTGCTAAACACGTCAGTGCAGTTTGATAATCACCTTCAGCGTAAACAGGTGCAAGCTCAGCAGTTAACGCAGCAACTTGTGCAGCCAATGTTTGTTCAGCTTCCTCTTGAAGGAGTGAGCTCTCCACCGCAGCTTCTGACGCGACGTTATTCTTCGCTAAAATGTTGTTTACACGCTTATTGGCAGCAGCTAACGCTTCAGCTTCCGCCAACGTTCTAAAGTGACTAACCGCTTTTACTCGGCGATCAAAATCAACTGGGCTCGTTGGACGTCTTGCAAGTACTGCTTGGATCACATCCACGCTGATACCTTCATCTTGGTACCAGGCACGGAAACGACCTAACATAAACTCAACCACTTCATCGGCAACATTTGCATTGCTTAGCTTATCACCGAATAACGTCATTGCTTTGGCAACGATATCCTGAATATCTAATGGTAGTTCTTTTTCTACCATAATACGCAATGCGCCAATGGCAGCACGACGCAGTGCAAACGGGTCTTTATCGCCTTTTGGTGTTTGGCCGATACCAAAAATGCCAACCAAAGTATCAAACTTATCCGCAAGCGCCACAGCAAAACTGATTGGGTTAGACGGTAGATTATCACCAGCAAAACGCGGCATATATTGCTCATTTTGTGCTAGCGCGACTTCTTCCGCTTCGCCATCAATGCGCGCGTAATGCATACCCATCACGCCCTGAACGTCAGTAAATTCCATGACCATTTCAGTCATTAAATCGGTTTTACTTAGTAAACCCGCACGCTCTGCTAGTGCCTTATCAGCACCAAGCTGCTCCGCAATAAAACCAGCGAGTGCCGAGATACGCTCTGACTTGTCTTTTAGTGTGCCAAGCTGCTTCTGAAATAACACTGAATCAAGTGACTCAAGACGGCTTTCGAGCGTTTTCTTCTTATCCGTTTCAAAGAAGAACTGAGCATCTGCCAGACGCGGGCGAACCACTTTCTCGTTACCCGAGATCACCACCCTTGGATCTTTACTTTCAATGTTAGAAACAAACAGGAACTTGTTGATCAAGTTGCCTTGCTTATCTAACAGTGGAAAGTACTTTTGGTCGTCTTTCATGGTGTAGATAAGTGCTTCATCAGGCACTTGCAAGAAAGCTTCTTCAAACGAAGCAACTAAAGTTACTGGCCACTCGACTAGTGATGTAACCTCTTCAAGAAGATCTTCATCCATCGCTACTTGCGCGCCGAGCTTTTCAGCTTCAGCTTCAATCTGACTACGAATTAACGCTTTACGTGCTTCGTAATCCGCAATAACGTATGCACCTTTTAGCACTGCATGACTATCATCAGCATGTTCAACACGAACACGCTCTGGGTGATGGAAACGATGTCCTTGCAGCTCATTGCTAATAGCTTTACCTAGCACTTCACCTTCAACTTGTTGACTACCAAGTAGTGCAGCTACGGTATGCACAGGACGGATAAATTGCGTCTTGTTCGCACCCCAGCGCATCGGCTTTGGAATAGGTAACTTAGCCAGTGCTTTGTTGATCACATCGCTTAGTAACGCTAAGGTCTGTTGCCCCTCTACTTTCGCTTTGTGTAGCAGCCAAGTACCCTTGTCAGTTTCTAAACGCTCAGCATCATTAATATCAATACCACAACCACGAGCCCAACCTAGCGCCGCTTTAGTCGCGTTACCATCGGCGTCAAATGCCGCCTGAATAGCTGGACCACGCTTTTCAACCACTTTATCGGCTTGTTGCGTTTGTAATGCTTTAACTTGAATGCCTAAGCGACGAGGTGATGCATACCAGCTCACGCCTTCATGGCTAAGCTCTAATGCTTCAAGTTCTTGCCTAGTATTTTCTGCGAATGACTCAGCAAGGTTGCGTAACGCCTTTGGTGGTAGCTCTTCAGTACCAATTTCTACGAGTAAGTTTTCAGTCGACATTATTTATCCTTACAAAGCGGGAAGCCAAGTGCTTCACGTGCGTCATAGTAAGCCTGTGCACAGGCTTTTGATAAAGCACGAACTCTTAATATATAGCGCTGACGCTCAGTTACTGAGATAGCATGACGTGCGTCTAACAGGTTAAATGCATGAGATGCCTTCATTACCTGCTCATAAGCTGGTAAAGGAAGCCCTGCTTCGATTAGCTTTTCGCTTTCTTTTTCACACTGGTCAAACTGCTTAAATAATGCCTCTACATCCGCATATTCAAAGTTATATGTCGACTGTTCGATCTCGTTTTGCATGAACACGTCACCGTAAGTTACGCGCCCCATTGGACCATCAGTCCAAACGAGATCATAAATGCTATCTACACCTTGTATATACATCGCAAGGCGCTCTAAACCATACGTAATTTCACCCGTTACCGGTGAGCATTCAATACCGCCAACTTGCTGGAAGTAAGTAAACTGAGTCACTTCCATGCCATTCAACCATACTTCCCAACCTAATCCCCAAGCACCTAGCGTTGGTGACTCCCAGTTATCTTCAACAAAGCGCACTTCGTGCGTTAATGTATCAATGCCCAACGCTTCTAGAGAGCCTAGGTAGAGCTCCTGAATATTCTCAGGCGATGGCTTCAATACAACTTGGAATTGGTAGTAATGCTGAAGACGGTTAGGGTTTTCACCATAACGACCATCCGTCGGGCGGCGACAAGGTTGTACGTATGCGCTCGACATTGGCTCAGGACCAATGGACTTAAGGAAGGTCATCGGGTGGAATGTACCCGCACCAACTTCCATATCTAAAGGTTGAGCTACAACACAGCCTTGCTGCGCCCAGTAATCCTGTAAAGCCAGGATCAAACCTTGGAAGGTTTTGATATCGTATTTTTGCATAGTTGGCTTATTTTTATCTGGTACTTATCGTATGTAAACGCCTTCAGTAATTTGGCGCTCACGCTAGATTCAATGATTGAAAATTATGCTCAGTATACCGCGAGCGCAGAAGGGTTTTAAGCTTTAAAGCATAAAAAAAGGAGGGAAAATCCCTCCTTTTTACTAGATGTTTGAGTTTACACGTCTAAGTTAACAACTCTCAGTGCATTTGTTTCGATAAACTCTCGACGAGGTTCAACTTGGTCACCCATCAAGGTTGCAAACAATTGGTCTGCAGCAATGGCATCTTCAATGGTCACACGGAGCATACGGCGAGCACCTGGATCCATCGTTGTTTCCCAAAGTTGGTCAGGGTTCATCTCACCCAATCCTTTATAGCGTTGTGTATACAAGCCACGCTTAGACTCTGAGATAAGCCATTCAAGACCAGCCTCAAAATATTCGATAGCTTGAGTTTTCTCGCCACGCTGTACATAACCGCCTTCGCTGATCAAACTACCAATCTGACGACCCGTATTCGCAATGCGAACATAATCTTTAGATGTAATAAAGTCGAAGTTCAAAGTATGCGCTTTATCAACACCGTGCTGACGAATATTGATCACCGGATAATACATATGGCGCTCTTCATCAAATGCCACTTCTGCGTTGAAGATAGTGGCGTCTTCGTCTTTCTTCACAAGATCAGCAACCAAGTTTTCAGTCCACGCCGTTACTTTTGCTTCATCAGATAAGTCTGACTCGGTTAGCTCTGGGTGATAAAGCAAACGGTTCATGATTGAAGACGGATACTTACGCTTTAAACGCTCAATGATATCTATCGTATTTTGATAATCATGTACTAGGTTTTCTAGTCTGTTACCAGTAATTGGCTCTGCACCTTCCGACGGATATAGTGATGCTTCGTTTAGCGCTAATGTCGTTAAATATGAAGTTAGCGCATTATCATCTTTAATATAACGCTCTTGCTTACCCTTCTTCACTTTATATAGTGGAGGCTGAGCAATATAGACATAACCGCGCTCGATGATCTCTGGCATTTGACGATAGAAGAAAGTCAGTAGCAGTGTACGGATGTGTGAACCATCCACGTCCGCATCGGTCATGATGATGATGCGGTGATATCTTAGCTTTTCAGGGTTATATTCATCACGTCCAATACCGCAACCTAATGCAGTAATTAGTGTTGCCACTTCCTGAGAAGAAAGCATCTTATCAAAGCGTGCTTTTTCTACGTTCAGGATTTTACCTTTGAGCGGCAGGATTGCTTGGTTCTTACGATTACGACCTTGCTTAGCAGAACCACCCGCCGAGTCACCCTCCACTATATATAGTTCAGAAAGTGCAGGATCTCGTTCTTGGCAGTCAGCGAGTTTACCCGGTAGACCGGCTAAATCCATAACGCCCTTACGACGAGTCATTTCACGAGCCTTACGTGCAGCTTCACGTGCGCGCGCAGCATCAACGATTTTGTTTACAACGGTTTTTGCATCGCCTGGGTTTTCTAGCAAGAATTCTGTTAGCTTTTCAGCCATCATTTGCTCAACAGCCCCTTTCACTTCACTAGAAACGAGCTTATCTTTTGTCTGTGAAGAGAACTTAGGATCAGGAACTTTAACACTAACAACAGCAGTCAAACCTTCACGAGCATCGTCACCCGTAGCACTGGTTTTATACTTTTTATTAAAGCCTTCTTTTTCCATGTAGGTGTTAAGCGTACGCGTAAGTGCTGCACGGAAACCTGCTAAGTGAGTACCACCATCGCGTTGAGGAATGTTATTGGTAAAACAGTAGATGTTTTCTTGGAAACCATCATTCCATTGCATAGAGACTTCTACGCTAATGCCATCATCACGTTCCGTCGAAAAGTGGAAAACACTTTGATGAACTGGTGTCTTCTTACGATTTAGATACGCAACAAATGCTTGAATACCGCCTTCGTACTTGAAGTGATCTTGTTTATTCTCTTCGCGCTCATCATTCAAAATGATGCTCACACCAGAGTTAAGGAAAGATAATTCACGTAGGCGCTTAGCTAGAATATCGTAGTGGAAATTTGTATCTGAGAACGTTTCAGCACTTGGCCAGAATCTCAATTCTGTACCAGTAGATTCCGCTTCACCGATAACACCTAACGGCGCATCTGGAACACCCATAGTGTATTTTTGCTGATGCACTTTACCATCACGGCGGATTGTTAATTGTAGTTTTTCAGAAAGTGCATTTACAACAGAAACACCTACACCGTGCAAACCGCCAGATACTTTATATGAGTTATCATCAAATTTACCGCCGGCATGTAGTACAGTCATGATAACTTCTGCCGCAGAAACCCCTTCTTCTTCGTGAATTGAAGTTGGGATACCACGACCATTATCTCGAACAGATACAGAGCCATCGGTATGAATTGTTACGAAAATATCGTCACAATATCCTGCTAGTGCTTCGTCGATTGAGTTATCAACGACCTCAAACACCATGTGATGTAAACCAGTACCATCGTCTGTGTCACCGATATACATTCCCGGACGCTTTCTTACAGCATCCAATCCTTTAAGTACTTTAATACTCGACGAATCGTAATTTTCCGACATGGTTTCTTCCAATTATTTTGTTATTAAGCTGCCATGTTCCACGTGGAACATTTTAATTTCACGTTCCATTGGTTCAATAACGGCGGCAATACTTTCTGGAGTAATAGCCGTGATAAACAGCTGTGACTGACATTGCGCCAACAAACGCGATACCGCCACCTTAGTATCTTCACTGAGCTCCGAAGGTAAATCATCAATAAGCAGAATTGACTGCTTATTACTCTCTTGGTCAATCAAACTGTTTTGCATTACTTTAAGTGCATACAGTAATAACTTGAGTTGACCACGAGAAAAAATATGTTCTACGCTGTTTCCTTGAGTATAAAAGTTAAAGTCAGCCTTATGCGGCCCTTTACTTGTATAGCCAAGTTTTACATCTCGCTCTAACTGATTTGTTAATACCTCAGCTAGTTCCCCCTTCCAGCCCGCTTGAAAGCGAATTTCAAGGCCTTTAATTATAGGGCTTATATCCCCTATCTTATCAAAAAAATGCGTCTGAAACCTACCTATATAAGCCTCTCTAAACATATTTATTTGCTCAGCAAGGCGCACAAACTCTTTATCCCAATAACTTAGCTGGGATTGGAGATCTCTCGGTTTAGATTTCAATAAAGCGTTACGTTGCTTGAGCACCTGATTAAACATTTTCCATGTGGAATAAAACTGATGTTCCACGTGGAACACACCTAAATCAAGAAACTTACGACGCTCTTTTGGACCACCAAAAAACAGTTCATAACTTTCAGGTGTAATAACTTGGACAGGTAAAACCTGTGCTAATTCTGCCACTTTCCGGCTTGCCTGCCCCTGAATTCGAAGCTTAGTTTCGCCACTGGTATATTTACTAATGCCAAGCGGTATAGACAAGTTATGTAGTTGTTTTTTTGCATGAACAACGCAATGAGAAGCCTCATGCTTGATCATTAATTTTTGCAGATTGGTACGGAAAGATTTACCACTGGAGAGAAAGTAAATGGCTTCGAGCAGACTGGTTTTACCGCTACCATTTTCACCGAGAATGACATTAACCGCATTGCTAGGTGAAAGCGCCATCGCCTCAATGTTTCGAAACGCATTGAGGCTAAGGTGAGTTAAACTCATAACTCTATAAACGCATCGGCATAACTACATACATTGCATGTTCGTCACCAGCGGCTTCAATAAGCGCACTGCTGTTCGCATCAGAAAGCGTAAATTGTACATCTTCAGACTTTATTGTATTTAACACGTCTAATAAGTAAGAAACGTTAAAACCAACTTCAAGATCATCGCCTTGGTAACCTACCTCAACAATTTCTTCAGCTTGCTCCTGCTCTGGGTTATTGGCACTAATTTTTAATTGTCCATTACTCAGATTCAATCGTACGCCACGAAACTTCTCGTTAGAAAGAATAGACACACGCTGAAATGCACTACGTAGCCATTCGCGATTTGCGGTAACCAACTTGTCCCCGCCACGAGGTAATACGCGACGATAATCAGGGAATCGCCCATCCACCAGCTTACTCGTGAAAGTAAATTCGCTGTCGATGATGCGCACATGATTAGCGCCAAATTGAATGGTGATAGTTTCATCATCCGCAGGCAATAAGCGCATGATCTCTTGCACGCCCTTACGAGGAATGATCAATTGACGCTGCGTTTGCAATGACTCAGGTAATTTTTGCTGCGCAATTGCCAAACGGTGACCGTCAGTGGCTACCGTTTTAATTTCATTATTATCTACTTCGAACGACATACCATTTAAATAGTAACGTACGTCTTGGTTAGCCATAGAGAAATGCGTTGCTTCTAGCAATTTTCTAAGCTCTAAACGCGTTATGGCAAACTCAACCTCACCGTCCCACTCTTCAAGATTAGGGAAGTCTTCAGCGGCTAAGGTTGTCAAAGAAAAGCGACTTTGACCGCTAGTCAGTAGCAATTGATGCTCTTGGCTACTCAGCACTAAATCCGAGTTATCAGGCAAGCTCTTACAAATATCTAGGAGCTTTTTTGCCGGTAAAGTGATCTTGGCGTCTGGCACATTGGTTTCAAGGGCAACAGATGCAACAAGCTCTATCTCTAAATCTGTACCTGTCATATGTAACGCGCCATTTTTCACTTCTAGCAATACATTAGACAAAATAGGCAGTGTATGTTTGCGCTCAATGGCACCCGACACCTGTACCAGTGGCTTTAAAAATAGTTCTCTTGGAATCGTTATTTGCATCATTTAACCCTTAAGAAGACAGCGTTCTAATTAAGTTTTGATAATCTTCTTTTACCTCATGACTTTCATCACGAAGTGCTTTTACTTTTCTACACGCATGTAACACGGTGGTATGGTCGCGGCCACCAAATGCATCACCTATTTCTGGTAAGCTGTGGTTTGTCAGTTCTTTAGACAATGCCATGGCAACTTGTCTTGGTCTTGCAACTGAACGGCTACGACGTTTTGACAATAAGTCAGAAACACGAATTCGATAATATTCCGCCACGGTGCGCTGGATATTATCGATGGTAACGAGTTTGTCTTGTAGCGCTAATAAATCGCGTAGCGCTTCTTTAACAAAATCGATAGAAATTGGACGACCAGTGAAGTTGGCATTAGCTATCACGCGGTTTAACGCACCTTCTAACTCTCGCACATTAGAGCGTAATTTCTTCGCAATAAAAAAGGCAACTTCGTGTGGCAAGTTAATATTACTTTGCTGCGCTTTCTTCATTAAGATAGCAACGCGAGTCTCTAATTCTGGTGGCTCAATAGCAATAGTTAACCCCCAACCAAAACGCGACTTCAGTCGGTCCTCGACCCCTTCTATTTCTTTGGGGTAACGGTCAGAAGTTAGAATAATTTGTTGGTTGCCTTCAAGCAGCGCATTAAAAGTATGGAAGAACTCTTCTTGCGAACGCTCTTTGTTTGCAAAGAATTGGATATCATCAATCATCAATGCATCAACGCTACGGTAGTAACGCTTGAATTCTTCAATGGCATTATTTTGTAGTGCTTTAACCATGTCCTGAACAAAACGCTCTGAATGCATATAAACAATTTTTGCATCCGGTTTTTGTTCAAGAATACCATTGCCCACGGCATGTAATAAGTGTGTCTTACCTAAACCAGTTCCACCATAGATAAATACGGGATTGAATGCAGAACCTGGATTATCTGCAACTTGCGTTGCAGCGGCTTTTGCCAGCTGGTTAGATTTACCTTCTACAAAGTTATCAAAGGTGTAATTCTCTTTAATATTAGCCTTGTGCGAAGATTTAGGAGCGGGCTCAACTTTTTCTACCATCTTTGGCTGAGTGCCCTGCAACATCGACGTGTTATCGGTCGCATGACCTACACTTGTGGCTTTTTCGTTAGATACACTTGGTTGTGCAGCTAACACAGGTTTGCTGCCTACATCAAAGTGCAACTCTGGTGCTTCATCACCACAGATCTCAATCAGTAGTTCATTGATGCGGTGGAGATACTTTTCTCGTACCCAATCCAATACAAAACGATTCGGCGCATAGATAGTTAGCGTATCATCAGTACTTTCTGCCTGTAGTGGTCTTACCCACATGCTAAATTGCTGAGATGGCAATTCATCTTGCAAAACATATAAACAACTTTGCCAAACCGACAGATACACTCTGAACTCCAATAGGTTTTGATTCCCGGGAATAAAAAATAGAGCATTCAGATCTAAATAGTCAGATCTAAATGAAAGGATCGCCGGAAATACTTAGTTTTTATTACAAAATCACTGGTGGAAGCGGGGTATTATGAAGTGATCTTATCCACAAGTTCAATATTGACATTTAGAAAAAGCAAGATCTCACCCTAGCAAAAAAATAAACACATGAAATTTAAAGGTTTTTATTTTTTACCCACAAGTAAGATCATAGCAAAAAACTCTCCCGATCTCACCCCAAAATTAAGATCAAATTTAGTTTTCCAGAGCTTTTCCTATTCTTACTAAATGCTATAATGCCGCCCATCGGATCAGATCTATGCAGATCGATTTCGTATTGATCCTACTTTATGTAGATCGTCTATGTTTGCTCGATAGCTTTGCCAAGTTTTGTCTATATATAAGGATAAAGAAATTCTACTGTGGATTATTTAGCCACAGAGAACAGATTTTGATTGACTTTAGACGCGCTCAGCTTTAATATCTCGCGCTCGCAATGGCACCTGTGCCAGGATCGCGACCTGCATAGGATGTTTTAACTTTTAACCGATCGGATGGAATTGTTATGAAAAGAACTTTTCAACCTAGCGTACTTAAGCGCAAGCGCACTCACGGTTTCCGTGCTCGCATGGCGACTAAGAACGGTCGTAAAGTATTAGCACGTCGTCGTGCTAAAGGCCGTAAAGTACTTTCTGCTTAATATTTAGTGGAAGACTTTAGCTTTAGCAGGGAGTTACGTCTGTTAACTCCCTCGCATTACTCCCGCATATTTCAAGAGCCAGCTCGCGCTGCTACGCCTTATTTTACTCTACTTGCAAAACCAAATGATGTTGGTCATCCAAGACTCGGTTTAACTGTAGCAAAAAAACGCTGCAAAAAAGCATGTCAACGAAACCGTATCAAACGACTTGCCAGAGAAAGCTTTCGATTAAATCGTCATAAACTTGATAACATCGATATTGTGTTGATGGTCAAAACCGGTGTTGACGAGCAATCTAATGAAGAGCTAACTAAACAGCTCACTAAGATGTGGCGCAAAATAAATGAACGTTGTAAGCCTGGTGCACCTAAACCACCTTTTAAGCCAAAGCCTCAACACAAGCGTTCAAAAAATCCTCAAGCTAACGCGAAAAAGCAATAATCTGCTTTAGCCTTTCCTTTTTACGGCGCATTTACCCTTGCTAGCATAGTAATTTTACGCCAATTAAGGTAAGGTTAGCTCACCTTTTAATCAGCTATATCAATGGAAAAATAGTCTGTTTTTGCCTACTTGGGTTTAAGCAGTAAATTGAGGAAATTGGTATCTACAAAGCCATGAATTCAACTTCAGGGCGTAGCAAGATCAGAGATCAGTTCAAAGCAGTTTGTTCGCTTCCCAAGCGCCTGCTTATATTGCTGATCCACGGTTATCAACAATGGATTAGCCCCCTACTCGGGCCTCATTGTCGCTTTAACCCGACCTGTTCTAGTTATGCAATTCAAGCAATTAATTTACATGGAATTGCAAAAGGGAGTTGGTTAGCGGTTAAACGCATATTAAAATGTCACCCTTTGAGCGCAGGTGGAGATGATCCTGTACCTGTGAAGTCGACTAAAGTTAAACAACACGAGAAATAAGAGCTGTTATGGAATCGCAACGCACGTTTTTATTTATCGGTTTGTTGCTGGTTTCGTTCCTACTGTTCCAAGAGTGGACACAAGAACAAAACCAACCGCAAGCTGATACCAGTGCCGTCACACAACAAGTGGCGAACTCAACCCCAACAGAAGAGCAAGCTGATGTACCAGCATCAAGCCAATCCGATGTCCCAGTTGTAGCAACTCAGGCAACGCGTTCTGTCATTAGTATCACTACCGATGTACTTTCGGTAAAAATTGATACTAAAGGCGGTGACATCATTGAAGCTAATTTACTACAACACGCAGAAACCCATGGCAGCGACACGCCTTTCATGTTACTTGGTGAATTTGAAGGCAAACAGTATGTTTCACAGAGTGGTTTAATTGGTTTAAACGGCCCTGACGCGAACAAGGCTGGTCGCCCAGTCTATGAGTCTGCACAACAGCAATATGAGCTTAATGGCGATACATTACGTGTACCACTGACTTTTACTGATGAGAAAGGCGTACAGTACACAAAAACTTACGTATTTAAAGCAGGTAAATATGACGTTGACTTAGAATACCAAGTTAACAACACCACCTCATCACCTGTTCAAGTACAACTGTACACACAAATCAAACGTACACGCCAAGATAAAGGCAGCATGGTTGATCAGACCTACTTAGGTGCAGCCTATGGTACCGCTGAAGAACCTTATGAGAAATACAGCTTCTCTGATATGGCGGATGCGAACCTGAATAAAAATACCCAAGGCGGCTATGTTGCTTTCCTACAGCACTACTTCGTCAGTGCATGGGTGCCAGATCAGCAAACCAATAATACGATTTATACCGCGCTTAGAAATGGTAATGGTATTGTTGGTATGAAGAGCGAGCCAACCAATGTGCAAGCAAATAGCACGGCAACTATCCATGCCGTGTACTACATGGGTCCTAAAGACACAGAAGCGCTTGAAGCAATTCAAGAAGACCTAGATCTCACTGTAGACTACGGCTGGTTATGGTTTATTTCACAACCTTTACTGACTCTGCTTAAGTTCCTTTACGGTATTTTAGGTAACTGGGGTCTGGCGATTATTGCTATCACTTTGATTGTGAAAACGGCGTTATACCCACTAACTAAAGCGCAATACACCTCAATGGCTAAAATGCGCATGCTACAGCCTAAGATGCAGGCACTAAAAGAGCGTTATGGCGATGACCGCCAGAAGTTCGGCCAAGCGATGATGGAAATGTACCGTAAGGAAAAAGTGAACCCAATGGGTGGCTGTTTCCCACTACTACTACAAATGCCAATCTTCCTAGCCTTGTTCTACGTATTCCTTGAATCAACGGAACTACGTCATGCTGAGTTTATGTTGTGGCTAACGGATCTATCATCAATGGACCCGTACTACGTACTACCAGTGCTATTTGGCGCAAGTATGTTCCTAACCCAAAAACTACAGCCAATGACAGTTACAGACCCAATGCAACAAAAGATGATGACTTACATGCCAGTCGTGTTCTCAATCTTCTTTATTTGGTTCCCATCAGGTCTGGTACTTTACTGGTTGGTTTCAAACCTTATCTCTATCGCTCAGATGCTTATCATCTACCGTGGCATGGAGAAAAAAGGCATGAAAGTACGCGGTTAACGCTCGTACACCTTGAATAAAAAACGCCAGCTTCACAGCTGGCGTTTTTTATTTGCGTATCATATAAAGTTGTCGTTACTGATCAATCCACTGGAGCTCACCATTTGGACCGCCGTCAACACAGACTTTCCATTTGTTATTTTGCTTTTCTACCGCTCCCTTAGAATATGCCTGATCAGCATAATAACAATACTTTGTAGGGTCGTAGTCTGGTTTTACATTCTCACCGCTTAGTGCAGAACCAGATACCGCAAATGCTGCAGATACAACCGCTAGTGTTAGTCTATTCATAATATCTCCCTTTAACGTATAAATTTACCTAAACTAGGTAACTTACCTTATCTTATGAACACATCAAGCAAAAGCACTTTTTCTTTTAAACTCATAACAATTAAAATATAAAATCAAATACTTGATAAAATTTGATAGCGATTTTATAACGATTTGATAGGTCAAACTTGTGCTACCCGTCATGCTCTTTTGCAGTTAAAAAATGCAAAGAGAAGACGATGCTTGAATCTACATTACTACAGGCACTCTCCAGTGCCGAAACTGATTGGTGGTTAGTGCCTATTGCACTCTTAGTAGGTGTACTCACCAGCTTTACGCCCTGCGTATATCCCATACTTCCCATAACAGTTGCAACCCTTAGCCAACAACGCCATATTCGCCTTGCTCCAATCTGGTATGCACTAGGCTTTGCAGCGGTGTACGCCGCACTTGGATTTATTGCAGCATTAACCGGTAGCTTCTTTGGCCAGGTAGCAACAAACCCTTGGGTGCTGCTTATTTTTGCCAATCTATTACTCTACTTTGCTGCGGTATCAAAAGGCTTAATCTCTCTGCCACGCTTGCCAAATGCTATTTCAACAAGTTCACCAGCACCTCTTCTAATGGGCATGGCCAGCGCTCTTGTTGCGGCTCCTTGTACATCTCCAATACTAGGTGGCTTATTGCTCTTCGTTGCTAATGCCCAGCAACCTCTATTAGGAGGCGCACTGCTGTTTAGTTTTGCGCTCGGTATGAGCACCTTATTACTGCTAGCAGGGCTAAGCACACGCTTTTTGCATACATTACCAAGATCTGGAGCTTGGCTAAATCAAATCACTACAGCAACCGCACTTATCTTAGTCGCAATGGCGCAATATTTTCTTATTCAAGCTGGCAAAAGTTGGCTATAAAACGCAAAGGAACCACCATGAAAAAAATCATTTTTTATTCACTCTTTATGTTACTCAGCACAATGTCTGCAGCAAAGGACTATCCCGTACTTACCGCCAATACGCTTGCAAACAATACCGTAACCAGTCAAGGCAAAGTCACTTACTTGAAGTTTTGGGCAACGTGGTGCACCTACTGTGTGGAAGAAATGCCACTGCTTGAGCAAAGCTTTCAGCAAGCCAATAACCACTATCAGGTTATCGCCATCAATATTGGCTTCAATCAGTCGAAAAAAGGCGTGCAAGCTTACCTTGATAAACATAATTACCAGTTTCCAACGGTATTTGATGGTAATGGCAAGATAACTCAGCAGTTTCAAGTGTTAGGCACGCCACAACATATCCTCATTGATGAAAACGGCAAAGAAATCTATCGCAGCGCATTGTTTACAGATGAGCTGCAACAACATCTGAGCACACTCCAAGGAGCAAACTAATGTCATCAATTAAAGCCCTACTTATGTTCGCCGCTGTGTGTCTCAGCTTGTTTGCGCACGCCAACACGCAAGAGTATGTGTTTATTAATATTTGGGATGAGTATGTACAGCCCACGACTCTACCAACGCCACTAGCACCAAGGAAATTGCTACAGCCCGATATTAATATTGATGAGGCAAGCTTAGCGCAATTTAAAAAGGCCTATCCAAGCTATGCTGAGTTAGCCATTGATAAGCAAAACCAGTTGCTGCAACGCTTTGCAATAAGGCAAACGCCTGTTCGTGTTATCGTTAAAGACGACAAAGTTATCAAACAAGAGTTGTTGACGACTAACAATGCACCAAGCACAGAGAAAGAAACACGGATCCCATTGCAAACACTCACAGGTACGCCATTTTCGATAGCGACTATAAACAGCCAATACAGAGTGTTATTTTTCAGCGATAGTTTGTGTCCGTTTCAACATATTCCTGCCTGTGAAATGAGAATAAAACAAAACAATCAACTCGCTGACTCGAGTGCGTATCCGGTCGTTACTGTGATTAAGCCCTTTTATGTGGAAGAACAAAGTGCTCTAGACTACCAACAACGCTTTGAGATCAAACACGATATTGTGTTCGATCACCACAACGAAGTATTTAGCCAGTTTGAGATTAGAGAGCTACCTTACTGGGTGGTACAAGATAAACACGGTGAAGTCGTTTATCGCGGTAATCAACCACCCAACGTAGACTAGAGCCTAATTTATCGTCCATTTACTCTGACAATAGACGCTGTAAGGGGCATCGATAAGCTCAGCAATAAAGCGCTTATCGATGTTGCTTTGCTGGCGTATTTGCAGCAACTGTTGCTGTAATAATTGGCTATTTTCAAGCCCGGCCAATTTATCTGAAAAGCGTTTTTGCAACGCTTCTTCTTTTAACATATCAGCCGCAACAACACCGTAAAGCAACAAAAGATATGAATTGGTATGTTGATGTGCAGTAATGATCTCAAGCGCTTGTTGAGGCTCGTTTCTCAAAAGGTGGATATACATTTGCGTATAGAGCGCATAGGTCTCAACTTCTTGTAGCTGTAACATTTGATAATCGTGCATTGCATCAATCGTCAACTGCTCTGCAAATTCGAGCTTGCCCGCTTTGATCCAGGTCCAACCCAGTAACAATTTAACGTTGGCACGCGTCACCGAAGAAATATAATCGCTTTCTAACAGCATTCGATATTGCGTAATTGCACTTTGCATTGCATCCGCATCACCCGTTTGCAATGCGATATCCATATGCGCCATGCCAATCAGTAATTGCTGTTGCTCATAACTTGGAATAAAACGCGGCTCGCCGTTAATCTCATTTAAATACCGTAGCGCCTTTTCTCCCTGATGTAGCTGAATATAGTAGAATCCTAGGTAAGTGAGTATTTGCTTTTCTAAATAGTGATAACCATTTTTCTGAGCTAAAGCGAGGGCTTTTAATAAACTAGGCTCACTTTCAACCACTGGCACTAAGTAATTTTGACCATAAGCAAACAAAGCTTTTATTAGATTCATGGTCTGCTCTGTTTGCTCATAATAGGCAATGGCTTGCGCGAGCACAGGTTTACTCTTCTCTAAGTTTAGTAACGTTTTCTCAGCGGGACCAGCCGCTGGTGGATTGGCAAGATAGAAACTCCGCTGTGCTTCGCTATAGGCAAACGAGCGACTGCCTATCAAAACATGCGCTGAGCTCATCGCTTGCTGGTATTCATCCCAACGTTGTAACACCCAAAAAGCATCCGCTTTGAGTTGATATGCCATCGCAATCAATTCAACTTGCTGGCTTTGCTCAGCAGCATCGAGGGCAAGCTGAGCTTGCTGCAACGCTTGCTGATGTAAGCCTTGTGCCTTGAAAAACTCTCCGTAATAGAGGTGGTAGCGAGCACGAGTTGCGGTTGAAGCTGAACTTAGTGAAATCTGTTCGAATCGACGTGTGGCAGAATCAATATCACCGAGCTGCCAACAAATTTGCGCAAGCTCCAACTGACTTTCTAGATGTTCTGGCATTTGTGCCACAGCCGCCTCAAAATATGCCTTTGCCAGTTGAGGTCCCTGTTCATTTAATGCTTGTACACCGCGGTAATAGTCATTCATTGCTAGATTTAAGGATGATTTTTTGGCGGTTTTAGTGTCAACACCTAGCGCTAACTGCGCAATAACCTCTGTTGCAATCGCTTCAAAGCTCTCATCTAACTGTTCAACAATTATCTCGCTTTGCGTATCTCCATAAGTAACACTGAGTAAAAAACGCTGTTGTATCGGCTTTAGTGAAAGCGTGAGCTGTTTAATCGCACTATTCTCTGCAAGCTCAGGATATTGGCTTCGCGGTACTAATTGATAATGAGACTGTAAATGTTGTCTCAATGCCGCTTCAAGCGCATAACCCCACCACGCATTGGCTTGCACACCCGTCTCATTCACCATAGGCACAATGATTAACGAGTCTTGTTCAGCTTTAACACGAGTGACAACGGGTGCTGAGCTAGAAACGAGGTAAACACTCGCGGCTACTCCACTTAACGCGACAGCGCCAACGACAAACATCGCTTTCATTGTTGTAGTGAGTTTGAATGTGCTAAATGTGCGGCTCTCAACAGGACAAATCCACTGATAACCTTGCTGCGGTATGGTTTTAATAAATGTGGGTTGCTGGGCGTTATCTTTGAGGGCTTGTCTTAGCTCAGTGATACTTTGTGTTAGTGCAGCTTCTCTAAACTCACCGTGTTGCCACAATGTGCTGAGCAATGTTTCACGTGTAACAATTTGATTTGGATGGGCTAAAAAATAAGCCAACAGCTGCGCGACTCTCGGCCTAAGTGGCACTTGCTCAGCATCACGATATAAACACGAGACATTTGGATCGAAGCGGTATTGAAGAAAGTGCAGCACAGCGTTAGTTTCCCTTATACAACCTTTGCTAGTAAGAACAGTAAAAACTGTGACCATAATTATACCTGACAAAAGCGCATAACCGTATCATTAAGGTCATCAACCACCCAAAACGCAATGAGCAGACTTAGATATTACCCACCAGCTATACCTGAGATATATCAATTGCTGTACAATTATGGCTATTAACCAGACAGTCTAAAGAGTCATCATGATCGCACAAGACACCATAGCAGCACAGGCTACCGCACCGGGTCGCGGTGGCGTTGGTATCATTCGAGTTTCAGGCAGTAAAGCCCGAGAGGTCGCAGAGCTAATCTTAGGTAAATGCCCAAAAACTCGCTATGCCGAATACCTGCCATTTAATACCCTAGCAGGTGAACAGCTAGATCAAGGTATCGCATTGTTCTTCCAAGGGCCAAACTCATTCACTGGTGAAGATGTCCTTGAGTTACAAGGCCACGGTGGCCCCGTGGTACTTGATATGCTGTTAAAGGAAATCAGCCAAATTGAACAAGTGCGCTTGGCAAAGCCTGGGGAGTTCTCAGAACGTGCTTTTATGAACGACAAGCTAGACTTAACGCAAGCAGAAGCTATCGCAGACTTGATCAACGCCACCAGCGAGCAAGCTGCAAAAAGTGCGCTACATTCACTACAAGGTGACTTTTCTAAACATATCAATACTTTGGTTGAGAAAGTAATTCATCTGCGCATGTACGTAGAAGCCGCAATAGATTTCCCCGATGAAGAAATCGACTTTCTTTCCGATGGTAAAGTCTCGGGTGACCTAGAAGCCATTATTCAGCAACTCGCAGAAGTGCGTAAACAAGCCAAACAAGGCAGCATCATGCGTGAAGGCATGCGCGTGGTGATTGCTGGCCGCCCTAACGCAGGTAAATCGTCGCTACTTAACGCCTTAGCGGGCCGTGAAGCCGCGATTGTTACAGACATCGCAGGTACCACACGAGACGTACTACGTGAGCATATTCATATTGATGGCATGCCGCTTCATATTATCGACACGGCAGGACTTCGTGATAGTCCAGACAAAGTAGAACAAATAGGTATTGAGCGTGCTTGGGAAGAGATCCTCGGTGCCGATCACGTACTATTTATGGTGGATGGCACCGAAACCCAAGAAACCGATCCTGCGAAGATCTGGCCTGATTTTATCGAGCAGTTACCACAAGGCATGGAAATTACCGTGATCCGCAATAAAGTCGATTTAAGCGGTGAAGCCGTTGGCGCAACAACGAGTGATGGCCATACCCTTATCCGTCTAAGTGCTAAAGACATTCAAGGCATTGATTTATTGAGGGAACACCTAAAAGCCTGTATTGGATTTACTGGTGCAACTGAAGGTGGCTTTATGGCTCGCCGTCGTCACTTAGACGCCCTAGAGCACGCTGCTGAGCACCTAGAAATAGGTCAAACTCAGCTAGAAATGCATATTGCCGGTGAAATTTTGGCAGAAGAGCTACGCCTTACCCAGCAATACCTCAATGAGATCACCGGTGAATTCACCTCCGACGACTTGCTTGGCAAAATCTTTAGCTCATTTTGTATCGGTAAATAACCCAAATATCTGAGTAGTCATACGCCCTTTTTTGGGCGTATGACTACACACTAACCAGCGTATTGGTTTACCGCTTCTTTTACCTTGCGAGATTTGTCTTTTCTTAATGGGGCTAGCAATGCTTCAGCGTCTGCTGCTTGGCTGAATATTTCGGGAAGTTCAGCGCGGCGATCAGCATATAAATAGCTCAAACTCTGTTTAAAACAGCCATATTGGCCACGGGCATGTGCCACGATAAATTCACGACATACGTCAAAGTGACTGCGCTTAATACAAAACAGCACCAAATGTTCGGGTTTAACGCCGATATCAAATAACCAGGTGAGCAAAAATGCCATCCCGGTTTCGGACGCTTCGCCTTCATATTCCCCACTTTTTGATAGGTAAGTTTCAAAATCTATCTCATTGTGTGCCAGTTGATGTAACAGCCAAGGTTGTTCCATTTGCGCTTCAATTAATTTAAAGCCCCGATAGTCATGATTAAGAAGCAGACGTACCAATTTGTTGCGACGCTTAGCATCTAACATCCACACAAACTGACGGAGACTATACATTTGATATTCATCGGTATCGATACGCATAAACTCGGTGGAGATTTGCCCTTTAAACAGCGCAGCCATGACATCAAACTCGACTTCGTTATGTAGATAAGCCATCGTTTGCTCAACAATCGCTTTAATGCGATTGGATTGCACTTGCAGTTCAGCCACGCGTTTTATAATAGCCGCACGCTCAAGCTGTTCTGAAAATATCAGTAATGGCCCCGATGGCAGCCTTTCTTCATACCAAGCAAACGACACCTCATGATCGGCCATCACAATAACGTAATTGTCTCCTTGCTGTTGTAATACAGTGCACGCTTCCCAACTTCGACCATCAACATGGCAAGGCTTATCGTGTATTGAGAGGCTATCCGCTACAATGGCTTTATGCAGCTTCTTTGGTAACTTTTCACCTTCACCGAAATATAGACAATCCCTACCTAATTCCTGTGCTAACGCATGCTCCCAAGAGTGCAGGTTTAATTGCACAAAAATATCAATCGCGCGCTGCAAATCATGGCTGAAATCAAGCTCAACTTCCGGGTGTTTAAGCGATACATGATGTAAAAAGTCAACTTTCGTGCGCTCATTGATATACGCGAGTCCCTGCTCCATGGCCTTGGCTTTGTTACGTCCCGTGCTGCCAAACATGCTGTTATCATCACTGGCTATTTCGCTGTAAATCTCTATCCAATTCAAGTAGCGTTCGGAGTTATAACGTTGGTTGCTCATTTCATAGGCATTCAGTATACCGCCATCTATTCCAGCTTTACTTAACTGTTCGTAGACCTCAATTTCATCGAGTATAGTGTCAAACTCTATGCTCCAATGATCATCAGAATAAGCACGAAGCACGTTGCGTGCAGCCCTAACTGGCGCAAGTGCAATAATAAATTGCCACAAACGATCTGCTTTATTTTGCTGGGGGAAAGGTAGCTGTCGCAACCAAAATGCCGTTAGGGTAAAGCGTTGGAAATCATCATCATGATCTTTAAAAAGCTGATAGCTCGGTTGCTTTTCACTAAACTTGTTTAGGTAAAGATCGCCGCGACAACATTCATCTCGATATAACTGCGGCTGCACTAATGCCAATAAACTGCTTAAATCTTCTTGCGGCGTGTCTGCAGTAAAGTAATCACAGATCCGAGTTATTTGTGCCTCGGACAATCCTAAATTATCAGGGTTATAATGGTCGGACTTTTTATGACATTTCTGAATTATGTGTTGGGCAGCGAGTTGCCAAATATGATTGTCGTTAAGATAATTTGCTAGTGCCTCAGTAATATCGTCGCCAATATGCTGATTATAATCACTGTGCAGGTGATAGCTGGCCAGTGTAATTAATCCCATATCCAATTGCGGCCATTGCTCTGGGTGGCATAGCGCACGCGATGAGCGAAAGTGCTCATCTACCAACTTAAGATGCTTGCGACAAAGTAATTCATCTGGGTTAGTAAAGTGACGAAATATCGACTGGATATTTTTGGCGTTGGCACTTTCAGCCGCGCTCTTGATATCAGACACGGAGAGTTGAGTGTAGCGCTGATAGTAGGCTTCTCTGGAGAGTAGTGCTTCATCCCCTTCGGTAAGTGATGCCATCATATATTTGCTAAACTCACGCTTGCCTAGGGCATGGTAAAATACATCAATCACGCGAAGGTACTGCTCAGCACGAGCTTGTAGTAAGTTGTTTTCTGCATCTTTGCGTACCGCAAGCGTCAACACCATGCCATTGGGTTGTGTATATTCAGCTTCTTCACTGAAATGATCAGTAAGTAGGTCGCCTCGCACAAGGCTGAGCACCGACTCCAGCTCCCCAGATATGCCTTGATTATTACGCTCAAAACTATTCAATTGATCAATAAGGTGCTCTGCCATGTCACTGGCATGCAGTTTCGCTAATTCAAGCACATCTACTTCACAGACTGTTTCTAATACGGTTTGTGGTTCCCCAGTTTCAATATAGCGCCATAATAATTGGCCCTGGGGCATAGCCAGCACTAAAGGTTTCAACAAATTAGTACCATAGTTAAGCTCATATTTACGCTCATCTCTAGCAAGATAAGCGCGATAGCTTGCACGAGCAGCAGTGGCACTCTGTGCAATTTTAACTAATGGGCCTGCAACCTCTGATTGGACTTTTTGCTGTAAATCATATGCTTCATTTTCGAGAGTACTGCCAAAAAATGACATTGCCATAAAGCTGTCTTTGGCCTCTTCATCGTCATAAAAACAGCTATGGGGGAATAGCGATTGATACAAAGAGATCACAGGCTGATGACCACTAAGGTCTTCTTCTTCATCCTCATCACACATGGTATCGACATGGGCAAGTAATACCGGTTCAGCTTGAAAACGTGCAATGACTAATGCTTTAAACTGCTCATAACTCTCAGGATTTTCGCGTAAATATTCCCCAAGCGGCTGGTAGTCACATTCTTCACTGTATTGATCATTTTTGAACATGCCAGATCTAAAGTTATCGTTGTCACACCAGATAAACGCTTTGATCATTTCACGATGCCAACCATGCTCGTGTAGCAACGAACTTAAATAGCTTTCATAGCCGCAGGCATGTTCATCATCCCAATAAGGCACAAAGTATTGTGCTAGCAAATAGGCGCACTGTATATCCGTCTTTGCAAGCATATACAAAGCTTCAACGCCAAATACCCGTATATCATCAAGCCACATTTCATCGGTGTCATTTTGGCGTCGACTATAGGCCACTATTGCCTTGGCTGTTTCTACAACGGCTTGTTTGATCTCAGGGTATTGCAGCGCTGCTGCAAATAAAATGACCTCAGAAATATAGCTTTCGGTGTCATCAAGTATGATGTGGTCATAGTGGTGAGCACCGCCTTCTTGGCCTAAATCTAATGCAGATTGAAGCAACTTTAGGTTGTTGCCACTATCTTGCGGTTGCAAACGGCGTATCCCCTCTTCGTCAAGTTGCTTAAACTCAACATCAAACTGGCTATTAAAACAGGCCTTATCGCTGTCCAACAAAGCCTTATACTGAGCTAATGCTAATTCTATTTGTTGCGGGTTTTGGATATCCAGCGTGATTATCTGGTTTTTATCGAATTGGTTCATGTCGTTATTTCTAATTGAATTTGACGTATAGCCGCACCAATCGGGCTATAGAGTAGAAAAAGATAATGAAGCGCAGCTTTGAGAACTGCGGCAATTTCAAGTAAATGCTAAACACAGCGAGTGGCAGCTACGCGTTAGCATCCTCAGCTTGCAGCTCCTTTAACCTGTCGATATCTATTTGAGAGTCCTGCTTTGCTTTTTTCTGTTGATCGGGTGTCATATCATCCCAATGAATATAACCACCGTGTGCGTATGGCGCATTGTATAAATAGTTGGCGAATTTTTTGTTGGCAGTACCAGAGACTAGCCCTCTTACTGAACCCTGTTTATCAGCAGCCCACAGTGCAACGCGTTTAAATTCCAACTCTCCAGATGCATTAATACGAAATGAGTACCAATTTTCAGCAGCACTAATGTGCAGATCCTTATCCATGTTTTACCTTTTGTAGTTCCTTAATATCGACACTATTATTTCGAATCCATGTAACTAGGTCAATATCAAACTCATCGTTAAGCTTTTGATAAATATTAATAAAAAGTAAATATTAGCAAGCCTACAAGCAGGATCTGAGCGATAACCACAAATCTACCCATTCACGTTAAGTGCTAAATCTGGCCAGTCCAACATCCCTACACTGCGTATCCTAAGCACTTCAACTTAGGAGAAATAAAATGGCTCTATCTACAACTTTCAATGCACTACACCAACAATCAGCCCCGCTTTTTCTAGCTAACTGCTGGGATCCATCATCAGCGCTTATCATCGAACAGGCTGGTGGTCAGGCCGTTGCGACAACAAGCTGGGGTATGTCTAATCATCAGGGCTACAAAGATGGAGAACAACTCACATTTGACCGTGTACTACAAACAGTAAGTGCCATCCTTAAGGTGATCACTATTCCATTAAGTGTTGATATTGAGGCAGGCTACAGCGCGGATCAAAATCAGATCATCAAACATATTATCCAATTGGCCGACCTTGGCGTTGCAGGTATCAATATTGAAGACAAACCCAGTCACCAGAGCAGCTTACGCGATATAAAGGCACACCAAGCATTATTGCAGGCAATCAAACAAGCTTTACGTCATAATGGTTTCGATCATTTCTTTATTAATGCCCGTTGTGATCTTTGCTTACAACCACAATGGACGGAAGCGGCGCTGCATGAGCGTGCACTCGCCTATCAAGCAGCTGGTTGCGATGGCTTTTTTATTCCTGCTTTAACCGACACCACCATGATAAAACGCCTAACAGCCCTGCTTTCAATTCCAGTCAATATAATGCTGTTGCCCGGATTTAGTGATAAACAGGCGTTAGCAGAGTTAGGAGTCAAACGTATCTCATCGGGTAACGCTCTCAGCGATCATGTGATAGCACTACAAGAATCAGCCACCAGAAGGCTGCTCGAAGAACATACTGTAGACTTCTTATTTGAGCAATCAGTCCGCGCAACTTGGCTGTCAAACTAAATAATTCACAAGATCTGACCGTTTTTTTAGATTCTTTTATTATATGGAACTAACTATATAGATCTAAAAGTCTGGATCGACTTCCAGCTTTTAGATCGTTATCCACAACATCTCATCCACAACCTCAAAATTTGTTCAAAAACAGCGGAGTTCTTACCGTTTCAAGCATGAGCGTTGGCTTATAAAAGTATTTTTAGGCTCAGCTATCCCATAGATTATCCACAAATAAATCACCGAGTTAAGCTTAGGAATATTTTATTTTTCCTTTTTATTTCATGTGGATAAATAAAAAAATTAAAAATCACACACTATTTGTGCAAATATTTTTATCCAATTACTTCAAAGCCCTCTTTACATATTCACGTTAAACGCTAAGATGGCGCGCAATACGACTTAGGTAAGGGTAACAATGCAAACTTTAGATCTTATTGTAGGCAGCCAAATGGGATCAGCAGAATACGTTGCTGAACAGCTAATGGAATCGCTTGAATCTCAAGGTTATACCGTGAATTTGCATGAAAAACCCGAGCTTGAAGCTTGTCAGCAAGCACTTTGGCTGGTGGTGACATCAACCTATGGGGCCGGTGACTATCCAGAAAACTTATTACCTTTTATATCAGCACTAAAAGCGAGCTCGGATCTAAGCCAGTTACGCTTTGCGGTAGTGGGAATTGGTGATTCAAGTTACGACACCTTTAATCATGCAGCTATTAATCTTGCTGATCTACTTAAAGAAAAAGGTGCAATACAGCTGTTAGACATAGAAAAGATCGATGTTTTACACCCAGATCTACCAGAAGATACCGCTATTGCTTGGTTACCTAAGTTTGTTGAATGTGTCGCTTAACAGCGCGATATTGAAATACACAGAAGTTATTCACAAATTCAGACTATTTTAGATCGTATTGTGGATAACCTATGATCTAACTGCTGATCTACGCTTACTTATCCATTGGATAAAATAATTCAGATCTAGCCCTGTGAATAAAGTGGCTAGTTGATCAAAGGTTTTAAGCCCATTGATCCGATCTAATTCACACCAATTGATCTTAGTTAAGTAGTTGGATCTAAACAGGAATACAAAACTATTCACAGATCAAAGGATCAGTAGTAGTAAGATCAATAAAGATCTTTAAAAAGATCCTTATATATTTTAAGTGATCTCTTTTTTGCGTTGTGCAAAGTTTAACCATTTCACTTCTGGTTAATTCTAGGTAGAATACGCATCCTTTCTAAATTTGCTCGGTTGTTTTAAGTAGGATCCCGTAAATGATTTATCATGAACATTTTGATGTCATCGTTGTTGGTGGTGGACACGCAGGCACTGAAGCTGCACTTGCAGCTGCACGTATGGGTATGAATACCTTATTGTTAACACACAATATGGATACCTTAGGCCAAATGTCGTGTAACCCAGCTATTGGTGGGATTGGTAAAGGTCATTTGGTTAAAGAGATCGATGCGCTTGGTGGTGCAATAGCCAAAGCAATCGACAAAGGTGGGATCCAATTTAGAACGCTTAATTCATCGAAAGGCCCTGCGGTACGAGCGACTCGTGCCCAAGCAGATCGCGCATTGTATAAAGCTGCGATCCAAGACATTTTGCAACATCAAGAAAACTTAAAGATCTTCCAACAATCTTGTGATGATCTGATTGTTGAAGGCGATCAGGTCAAAGGTGTCGTAACTCAAATGGGTTTACGCTTTAGTGCTTCTTCAGTAGTGCTAACGGTTGGTACTTTCTTGGGTGGCCAGATCCATATTGGTTTAGAAAACTTTAAAGGCGGCCGTGCTGGCGATCCTCCTTCTATTGCCTTGGCTGAGCGTTTACGTGAAATGCCTTTTCGAGTTGATCGTCTAAAAACGGGTACGCCACCACGTATCGATGCAAGAACGGTTGATTTTTCAGTGATGCAAGAGCAACCAGGTGATACCCCTACTCCGGTTTTCTCGTTTATGGGCAAAGTGTCTGATCATCCAAAGCAGATCCCTTGTTATATCACCTATACCAATGAAAAAACCCATGATGTGATCCGCAATAACTTACATCGTTCGCCGATGTATGCTGGCGTGATTGAGGGAATTGGTCCACGTTACTGCCCTTCTATCGAAGATAAAATTGTGCGTTTTGCTGATAAAGAAAAGCATCAGATCTTCGTAGAACCTGAAGGCTTAACGTCATACGAGCTGTATCCAAATGGTATCTCCACCAGCTTACCATTTGATATCCAACTGGAGATCGTGCGTTCTATTAAAGGCTTTGAGAATGCGCATATTTGTCGTCCAGGTTATGCAATTGAGTACGACTTCTTCGATCCTCGTGACCTTAAACAATCATTAGAGACTAAGTTTATCAATGGCTTATTCTTTGCAGGTCAAATAAACGGTACAACCGGTTATGAAGAAGCTGGTGCCCAAGGGTTGATTGCGGGTATGAACGCAGCCCTTCAAGTTCAAGGCCGTGAAGCATGGACACCGCGCCGTGATGAAGCTTATGCCGGTGTGTTGATTGACGACTTAGCAACGCTTGGTACAAAAGAACCTTATCGTATGTTTACCTCGCGTGCTGAATACCGTTTGTTACTGCGTGAGGACAATGCGGATTTACGTCTAACGGAAAAAGGTCGCGAATTAGGTTTAGTTGACGATGAACGCTGGGCTGCATACAACGACAAGCTTGAAGTTATGGAACAAGAAGCACAGCGTCTACGTAATACTTGGATCCATAAAGATCACCCTGCACTTGAAGCGGTAAATGGATTATTGAAAAAACCACTGGTACGTGAAGCCAGTCTTGAAGATCTGATCCGCCGTCCAGAGGTTAATTATCACGACCTGATGGCAATTGAAGGATTAGGATCTGAGTTTGATAATATTCCAGCCCTTGAACAAGTTGAGATCCAAACTAAGTATGCCGGTTACATTGCCCGTCAACAAGATGAGATTAATAAGCAACTTCGTCATGAAGAGACATTACTGCCTGCTGAGTTTAATTATAGCCAGGTAAGCGGCTTGTCAAATGAGGTTGTTGCAAAGCTAAGTGATGCTCGTCCACAAACGATTGGCCAAGCTTCACGTATTTCTGGTATCACCCCTGCTGCTATTTCGCTATTATTAGTGTATCTGAAAAAGCAAGGGCTATTACGTAAGTCGGCGTAATAGCAGTGGAACACTGTGTTATTAGAACAATTGAATGAATTACTCGCTGATACCTCAATCGAGCTCAGCGAACAACAAAAGCAGCAGTTGGTCGAATATGTCCAGCTGCTGGATAAATGGAACAAAGCCTACAACCTCACTTCCGTTCGTGACCCAAAAGAAATGATGGTTAAACACATCATGGATTCTTTGGTTGTTGCGCCACACCTAACGGGCAGTAACTATATTGATGTTGGTACTGGACCGGGTTTACCGGGTATGGTTTTAGCGATAGCTAGACCGGACATCAATTTTGTTCTTCTTGATAGCCTTGGTAAAAGAGTTCGATTTTTAATGCAGGTAAAACATGGGCTTGGCATTGAGAATGTTACCCCAGTGCAGTCTCGAGTTGAAGAATATCAGCCAAGTGTTAAATTAGACGGTGTACTCAGCCGTGCTTTTGCATCACTACAAGATATGATCCAGTGGTGTTCACATTTAATCGATAACCAAGGTGTATTCTTAGCACTAAAGGGCCAATACCCTGCGGATGAGCTAGAACAACTACCAAACGGCGTGAGTTTATCGCAAGATATTAGTTTAGTGGTGCCCAAGCTTGAAGGTGAGCGCCATTTAATCATTCTTTCTAAAGATTAATTGTCGAGGACAATGTGGCAAGAGTCATTGCAATAGCAAACCAAAAAGGTGGTGTTGGTAAAACAACCACTGCGGTGAATTTAGCCGCGTCCATGGCGGCGACTAAACGTAAAGTTCTGTTGATCGATCTCGATCCCCAAGGCAATGCAACCATGGGCAGTGGCGTTGATAAATACGCCGATGTCGCTACGGTTTATGATCTGTTGATCGAAGAAGCGCCAATGGATCAAGTGATCACCACGGAAACCAGTGGTGAGTATCATTTGATCGCAGCCAATGGAGATGTAACCGCGGCAGAAGTCAAACTGATGGAGTTGTTTGCGCGCGAAGTGAGACTACGCAACGCCCTTGAGACAATAAAAGATAAATATGAGTATATATTCATCGACTGTCCACCTTCATTAAATATGCTAACGGTAAATGCCATGGCTGCCGCCGATGCGGTTTTAGTTCCGATGCAGTGTGAATATTATGCACTGGAGGGATTAACAGCTTTAATGGACACCATTACCCAACTCGGCAAGTTGGTGAATCCAGGATTGCAAATTGAAGGCATTTTGCGCACTATGTACGACCCGCGTAATCGTCTAGCTAACGACGTATCTGAGCAGTTAAAACAACACTTTGGCGATAAAGTGTACCGGACTGTGATCCCTCGTAATGTGCGATTAGCGGAGGCGCCAAGTTTTGGAGCGCCTGCGATGTATTATGATAGAGCATCAAGCGGTGCGAAAGCTTATCTAGCGCTAGCGGGTGAAATGCTAAGACGCAAAGAAAAGCAAGCGGCTGCGGTTGCCTAAGAGGATAAAAAGAACATGTCGGTTAAAAAACGTGGTTTAGGCCGAGGGTTGGATGCCCTACTCAGCTCAGCTAAACCTAATCCAAGTGCTGCGGCACCAGTGCCTAATCAACAAGAAGCGGTTGTGACAGTCAGTGAAGCACCTGCCGAATCGGCGGTTGAACAAGAGTTACAACGATTACCTATTGAGTGGCTAAAGCCGGGTAAATACCAACCGCGTAAAGATATGTCTGAACAGGCACTTGAGGAACTGGCGAGTTCGATCCGTTCACAGGGGATTTTACAGCCTATTGTGGTGCGTAAAGTTACCACGCAAAGCTTTGAAATTATTGCCGGTGAGAGACGTTGGCGTGCGGCACAACTGGCAAAGCAAGATACCGTTCCTTGTTTAATCAAAGATGTGCCGGATGAAGCGGCTGTTGCGATTGCGCTTATTGAAAACATTCAGCGTGAAGACCTCAATGCGATGGAAGAAGCAATTGCTCTAGATCGATTGCTAAATGAATTTGAACTCACGCATCAGCAAGTTGCCGATGCGGTTGGTAAATCGCGTACGACGGTTACCAATTTACTTCGTCTCAACAATCTCAATGATGATGTAAAAATCTTGTTGGAACATGGCGACATAGAAATGGGCCATGCTCGTTGTTTACTTGCCCTAACTGGTGAAGCGCAATCTGAAGCAGCAAGAACTGCTGTGGCCAAAGGATTAACCGTAAGAGAAACCGAAAAACTGGTTCGCACCATTTTAGAGCCTGTTGAGAAAAAAGAAGCGAAGCAAAAAGATCCTGATGTCAAGCTGCTTGAACAGCAATTACAGGAAAACTTAGGCGCAAAAGTTGAGATCAACTACAACCAAAAAGGCAAAGGTAAACTGGTTATTTCCTATGCTAGTTTGGATGAGCTTGATGGTATTTTGGGGCGGATTAACCCTGAAATGAATGAAGCTGACTAACGGTAGACTTAACTAATTGCCTAATACGTGAATGCGGTGCTTTATTTTGCGCCGCTATTTCCTCTCCGATATGCTGCGAAATAGCGAGAACACGAAGAACTTTGATGGAAAAATAGCCACTCTTGTACAGGCTTTAATTTAAGCCTTCCTCCCTAACAAATTTTGACCTATTTGGCGTCCAAAAAGCGTCACATTTCGTCTCGTCAAGTTGCAAATTAAGCAGAAACAAGTATAATTTCGCCAGTTTTCATACCCTGATAAAATTTAACGTCATTAAGGTTAATATAAAGTGACTCATTCGTTAGCCCGCCCATATCGGCGAGCCGCATTAAAAGGTGTTTTGATTCAGGGTATCGTAGCATTAGTCGCTGCAGTAATCGTTTTTATAGGTTGGGGAGTACAAGCCGGAGTTTCAGCATTAGCTGGCGGCGCTGTGTTGGTACTCCCTAATTTTGTATTTGCTGTTTACGCCTTTCGATTTATGGGTGCAAGCAAAGCAAATCAAGTATATTCCTCGATAAAACGAGGAAATGGATTAAAATTTTTGCTAACTGTTGTGCTCTTTGCACTGATTTTTAAGCATTTTTCAGTAATGATGCTGCCTTTCTTTGGCGCGTATATGCTCGTGATGCTGACACAATGGTTGGTCCTGATTTTTTTTAATCATTAACTTTTGGGATAAAACATGGCTGCAGAAGAAGTTACTCTATCAAGCCATATTCAGCACCACTTGACCAATGCCAAGATGTGCTCGACCGATGCCGGTCTTGCCTTCAACAAAGCATGTGCGGATAGTGGTTTCTGGACATGGCATGTAGATACCCTCGCATGGTCAATCGGTTTAGGTCTGATATTTTTATGGATCTTCCGAAGTGCCGCTAAAAAATCCACTATAGGTGTTCCTGGTAAATTCCAGTGCTTTATCGAGATGGTTGTTGAGTTCGTTGGTGCCAACGTACGTGACACTTATCATGGTAACAGCAAGTTAGTTGCACCTTTAGCCCTAACGATCTTCGTTTGGGTATTCCTAATGAACTTGATGGACTTAGTTCCAGTTGACTTCCTACCTGCATTTGCTGGCTTTGTTGGTGAACAAGCATTTGGTATGGATTCACACGATGTGTACATGAAGATTGTACCTACAACAGACTTAAACATGACAGCTGCACTGGCGCTAGGCGTGTTTATTCTGATGATCGGTTATTCAATTAAAATCAAAGGCATCGGTGGCTTTATTGCAGAATTAACATTGCACCCATTTAGCTCTAAAAACAAACTAATGATGGCAGTGTTGATCCCGTTTAACTTACTACTTGAAACAATCGCATTGGTTGCTAAGCCGTTCTCGCTAGCACTACGTTTGTTCGGTAACTTATACGCAGGTGAGATGATCTTCATCCTTATCGGTGCAATTGGTTTGATGCAGTTACCACTGCACTTCGTGTGGGCAGTATTCCACATTATGGTAATCGTACTTCAAGCATTCGTATTTATGATGCTGACTATCGTTTACCTCAGCATGGCTAGTACAGAAAGTCACTAATCAGCTGAATAATAAAGATTTTTACAACTTAAATTTAAACTTAAACTTTAATTTACTATTAAAACTTTGGAGATAAAAATGGAAATCGCAGTTGCTATTAAACTTATCGCTGTTGCACTACTAATCGGTTTTGGTGCTATCGGTACTGCACTAGGCTTCGGTAACATGGGTGGTAAGTTCCTAGAAGCATGTGCTCGTCAACCTGAGCTTGCGCCTTCACTACAAGTTAAAATGTTCATCCTAGCTGGTCTTATCGATGCCGTTGCAATGATCGGTGTAGGTATCGCTATGTACATGTTGTTCGCTCTTTAATATTGCAAAATACCTGAAACGAACAACTGTCAAGTAAGGAGGAGCGGTCGTGAACTTAAACGCCACTCTAATAGGTGAATTAATCGCATTTGTGGTCTTCGTATGGTTCTGTATGAAGTTCGTATGGCCACCACTAAATGGTGCGATTGAAGCTCGCCAGAAGAAAATCGAAGATGGTTTAGCGGCATCTGATGAAGCTGAGAAAGAACTTGAGCGCGTACGTGCACAAGGTGCTGAACAGCTGAAAGAAGCGAAAGCACAAGCGGCTGAAATCATCGAACAAGCTAAGAAGCGTGCTGCGCTGATTGTTGACGAAGAGACTACTCGTGGTCAGCAAGAGCGTGAAAAAATCATTGCTCAGGGACACTCTGAAATTGAGTCTGAGCGCAACCGTGTGAAAGAAGAGCTGCGTTCGCAAGTCGCTGCACTTTCTATCGCAGGCGCTGAGAAGATTTTAGAGCGTGAAATCAATCAAGCCACACACAGTGACATCGTTGAAAAACTTGTCGCTGAGCTTTAAGTAGGAGGGTATGAGCATGTCTGAATTGACTACTATCGCTCGCCCATATGCTAAAGCGGCTTTTGAACTTGCCGTTGAAAAAGGCACTGTTGAAGCTTGGAATGAAATGCTGTTCTTCGCTGGTCAAGTTACCAGCGACGAACAGGTTCAGACGCTACTTGGTAGCATCGCTACTGAATCACAGCAGTCTGAAATCATTATCAAGTTATGTGCTGAGCAACTCAACGAACAAGGTCAAAATCTTATCAAGCTGATGGCCGAAAATGAGCGTTTAGCCGCCATTCCAGCTGTTGCAGAATTGTTTGCTGAATTTAAAGCAGACTATGACAAAGAAATCGAAGTAGATGTGGTTTCAGCAACAGTGCTTGCAGATGATACGCAAGCAAAATTGGTCGCGGCACTTGAGAAACGTTTCGCACGCAAAGTTAAGCTGAATTGTAGCATCGACGAAGCCATTGTAAGTGGCCTAGTGATTAAAGCCGGTGACACCGTAATCGACGGTTCTGTTCGCGGCAAGTTAGATCGTCTTGCGACGTCGCTACAATCGTAATTGGGAAAAAGAGCATGCAACTTAATTCCACAGAAATTTCTGCACTGATCAAGCAACGCATTGAGCAGTTTGAAGTTGTAAGTGAAGCGCGTAACGAAGGTACTATCGTATCTGTTACCGACGGTATCATCCGCATCCACGGTCTTGCTGACTGTATGCAGGGTGAGATGATCGAGCTTCCTGGCAACCGTTATGCTATCGCACTAAACCTTGAGCGTGACTCAGTAGGTGCTGTAGTAATGGGTCCATACGCTGACCTTAAAGAAGGCGTAAAAGTTAAATCAACGGGTCGTATCCTTGAAGTACCAGTAGGCCGTGGTCTACTAGGTCGTGTTGTTAACACGCTAGGTGAGCCAATCGACGGTAAAGGCGCTGTTGATAACGATGGTTTTGAACCAGTTGAAAAAATCGCACCTGGCGTAATCGAGCGTCAATCAGTAGATGAGCCAGTACAAACTGGTTATAAGTCTATCGATGCGATGATCCCAGTTGGTCGTGGTCAGCGTGAGCTTGTGATCGGTGACCGTCAGACTGGTAAAACAGCATTAGCAATCGATGCTATCATCAACCAAAAAGACACAGGCGTTAAGTGTGTGTACGTAGCGGTTGGTCAAAAAGCGTCAACAATTGCTAACGTAGTACGTAAACTAGAAGAGCACGGTGCACTTGCAAACACTATCGTAGTAGTTGCTTCTGCATCAGAATCTGCAGCGCTACAATTCCTAGCGCCGTTCTCTGGTTGTACTATGGGTGAATACTTCCGTGACCGCGGTGAAGATGCACTAATCGTATATGATGATTTGTCTAAGCAAGCTGTTGCTTACCGTCAAATCTCACTACTACTTAAGCGTCCACCAGGCCGTGAAGCATACCCAGGTGACGTATTCTATCTTCACTCACGTCTTCTAGAACGTGCGTCACGTGTAAACGCTGACTACGTTGAGAAGTTCACAAATGGTGAAGTAAAAGGTAAAACAGGTTCATTGACGGCATTGCCAATCATTGAAACTCAAGGTGGTGACGTTTCTGCATTCGTACCTACCAACGTTATCTCAATCACTGACGGTCAGATCTTCTTAGAAACTGACTTGTTCAACGCAGGTATCCGTCCAGCGGTTAACGCTGGTATCTCGGTATCTCGTGTAGGTGGTGCAGCTCAAACTAAGATTGTTAAGAAACTAGGTGGTGGTATCCGTCTAGCGCTAGCTCAGTACCGTGAACTAGCGGCGTTCTCTCAGTTCGCTTCTGACCTTGATGATGCAACACGTGCACAGCTTGAACACGGTGAGCGTGTAACAGAGCTAATGAAGCAGAAACAGTACGCACCGATGTCTGTTGCTGATATGTCATTATCGCTATTTGCAGTAGAGAAAGGCTTCCTAAAAGATATCGAAATCAACAAGATCCTTGATTTCGAAGCAAGCCTAATCGCATTTGCTAAGAGCGAGTACGCAGAGCTAATGGCTCAAATCAATGAAACTGGTAACTACAACGCCGAGATCGAAGCGCAGCTTAAAGAGCTTCTTGAGAAGTTCAAGTCTACGCAAACTTGGTAATGTGTTATTAAGGTGAGTAGGTAACTACTCACCGAGATTCGGAGAGAGAGTCATGGCCAGCGGAAAAGAGATAAAAAGCAAGATCGGGAGTATCAAGAATACTCAAAAGATCACCAGCGCAATGGAGATGGTTGCCGCTTCTAAAATGAAGAAGGCACAAGAACGCGTAGCGTCTAGTCGTCCATACGCTGAAAACTTACGCAAAGTGATCGGTCGTGTTGCTCAGGCTAATCTTGATTTCCATCACCCGTTCCTAGAAGAACGTGATGTGAAACGAGTTGGTTATATCGTTATCTCTACAGACCGTGGTCTTTGTGGTGGCTTAAACTCAAACGAGTTTAAGCGTGTAGCGAAAGACGTGAAAGCGTGGAAAGAAAAAGGTGTTGAGGCGTCGTTCGCAACACTAGGTAGCAAAGCTGCTGGTTTCTTTAGACGTTTTGGTGGTTCGCTTGAAGCCAAAAAGGCAGGGCTGGGAGATGCACCTTCAATTCAGGACGTAATTGGTCCTGTAAAAGTAATGCTAGATGCATACGAAGAAGGAAAAATTGACCGCTTATTCGTTGTGTACAACAAGTTTGTCAACACAATGAAACAAGAGCCTGTTATCGATCAGTTATTACCTTTGCCAAAAGCTGAAGAAGAAGTATCAGCTCACGCTTGGGATTACTTATATGAGCCAAGCCCAGAGGCGATTTTAGAGACACTAATTGTGCGCTTTATTGAGTCTCAGGTTTACCAAGGCGTAGTTGAGAATGCTGCCTCTGATCAAGCTGCCCGTATGGTTGCGATGAAAGCCGCAACAGATAACGCAGGTGGCCTGATTGATGAGCTACAGCTGGTATACAACAAGGCACGTCAAGCCGCAATCACACAAGAAATCAGTGAGATTGTGAGCGGTTCGGCTGCCGTGTAACGCTTCGGCAAAGTTTAATAAGAGGAATAGACATGAGTTTAGGTAAGGTCGTCCAAATTATCGGCGCCGTTGTGGACATCGAGTTTCCACAAGACAACGTGCCAGCCGTATATGACGCACTAAAAGTTACAGAAGGCGACTTAGCTGGTTTGACACTAGAAGTGCAACAGCAGCTAGGTGGCGGTGTGGTACGTGGTATCGCACTAGGTAGTACTGACGGTCTACGTCGTGGTACTCCAGTACAAGGTACAGCTGAGCCAATCAAGGTTCCAGTTGGTACAGCAACACTAGGTCGTATCATGAACGTACTTGGTGACGCGATTGACGAAGCGGGTCCTATCGGTGAAGAAGAGCGTTGGTCTATTCACCGTGCAGCACCATCATACGAAGATCAGAGCAACTCTGTTGAACTTCTAGAGACTGGTATCAAGGTTATCGACCTTGTATGTCCATTCGCTAAAGGTGGTAAAGTTGGTCTATTCGGTGGTGCGGGTGTAGGTAAAACCGTAAACATGATGGAACTTATCCGTAACATCGCAATCGAGCACAGTGGTTACTCAGTATTCGCAGGTGTTGGTGAGCGTACTCGTGAGGGTAATGACTTCTACCATGAGATGAACGACTCAAACGTACTAGACAAAGTATCTCTAGTATATGGTCAGATGAACGAGCCACCGGGTAACCGTCTACGTGTTGCACTAACTGGTCTAACAATGGCTGAGAAGTTCCGTGACGAAGGTCGTGACGTACTATTCTTCGTAGATAACATCTACCGTTATACACTAGCAGGTACTGAAGTATCAGCACTTCTAGGTCGTATGCCTTCAGCAGTAGGTTACCAGCCTACACTAGCTGAAGAAATGGGTGTTCTACAGGAGCGTATCGCATCAACTAAGACAGGTTCAATCACTTCAATCCAAGCGGTATACGTACCTGCGGATGACTTGACTGACCCATCTCCAGCAACAACGTTTGCTCACTTAGATGCGACAGTAGTACTTTCTCGTGATATCGCGTCTCTAGGTATCTACCCTGCGGTAGACCCTCTAGATTCAACTTCACGTCAGCTTGACCCACAAGTTATCGGTCAAGAGCACTACGACACAGCACGTGGCGTTCAGACAATTCTTCAGCGTTATAAAGAGCTGAAAGACATCATCGCAATTCTAGGTATGGACGAGCTATCTGACGAAGATAAGCAAGTTGTATCTCGTGCACGTAAGATCCAGCGTTTCCTATCTCAGCCATTCTTCGTTGCTGAGGTATTTACAGGTGCACCTGGTAAATACGTATCTCTTAAAGACACAATCTCTGGCTTTAAGGGCATCCTAAACGGTGATTACGATGATATGCCTGAGCAGGCATTCTACATGGTTGGCTCAATCGACGAAGCGATCGATAAAGCTAAAAACATGTAATTAGGAGGTTGTTATGGCAATGACAGTACACCTTGATGTAGTAAGTGCAGAGCAGAGCTTGTTCTCTGGCGCTGTGACTACTATCCAAGTGACAGGTAGTGAAGGTGAGCTTGGTATTCATCCAGGTCACGCGCCACTACTGACTGGCCTAAAACCTGGTATGGTACGTTTGGTTAAAGCAGATAGCTCAGAAGAAGTTATCTACGTTGCAGGCGGTACGCTTGAAGTTCAACCACAAACAGTAACTGTTCTAGCGGACGTTGCTATTCGTGCGGAAGAGCTTGATGAGCAAGCTGCTGAAGAAGCTAAACGTGAAGCGCAAGCGCAAATGGCTTCTGGTACTACTGGTGAGTTGGATTACCAACAAGCTGCAGTACAACTAGAAGAAGCCCTTGCTCAACTACGCGTTATTCGCCAGCTGCGCAAATAAGCAACCACCTATCTGGTTATCAAAAACCCACGCATCGCGTGGGTTTTTTTATACTTCACTGTAAACATATGAAATTAACTTAAATTTAAATTATCGTTTGTTTTGTTTACTAACGGTTCTATTTCTAGTTCTTTTTTATTGGTTTTATTTTGTATTTTGGTATTAAAGTACTTGGTTGTTATTTGTCCAATTTGTAAAGTTGATGTTTTTTTTGTTCTTTTTTTATCTGTTTGTAATAAGTAGTTGTTTTCAATGTGTCATTATATAAAATTAAGGAATTAATAATAATTACATTGCGCTCATCATGAATGAAGTAAATTTTCCCAGAAAGGTAAAAGAAGTGAAGTTTGGCGAGTGGACACTAGATCCGCGACGTCAATGCATATCCGATGGGGAAGTCGAGCGTGAATTAGAACCTCTTTTATTCAATATCCTTTGTTACTTGGCAATTAACTGCGATCAGATCATCACTCGGCAGGATTTAATTGATGATGTTTGGAGACAGAATTACGTTGACGATAATGCTATTAACAGAGCAATGTCTGAGCTTCGTAAAGTACTCAAGTCAGATAGGCAAAAAGGAACTATAGTTAAAACTCACTATCGTAAGGGTTACAGCTTCTTTGTTGAGCCCATTGTTATTTATCATGAAGAAAGTGATGTTTATGAGGCATCAGCTACTAAGACCGAAGTTCCATTAGTTATAGAAACTGATCCGCTTAAGCCTAAAAACTCAAAGTTTGCTTTCGCATCGATTTTTAGTTTTGTCTTGATCTGCCTTGTGGGGTTCGGATATTTTTATTCAGCATCAGAAGAGAATAAGCAACAGGCCATACCTGAGTTTAACAATAAGCACTATGAAGAACAGGCTTTATCCTGGATGGATGGTCAGTACAATATTTTACTTTTATCTCCAGATAAAAATTATGCAGCGTTTTCTTTTATTCCTGAAGGACAAGATAAAAGTTACTTGGTTGTTAAAGATTTAAGAGATGGTAAAGAGCAGCGCGTTGGAGAAGCGAAGTTTCATTACTTTCCAATGGGATGGGCATCAGATAGCTCTTCCTTGTTTTATCGAGTAATCGATGTTGCCAATAAAAGTTGTAAAGTATGGAGAATAAGTCGAGATTTTAGTTCAAGTAATAGTCCGTTATTTGATTGCGAATTGCGTATTACATTCGGTACAGGTGTTGGAGAAAACTCATTTATTTACACAAAAAGCAACTATCGAAATAGGGACGAGCTATCGGCATTGGTAAACCGAAATTTACTCACCGGCGAAGAATTTCAAATAACTTCTCCAAATATCAATTCACATGGTGACCATTTTTTACATTACTCTGAGGCACTCGATAGCGTATTTTTTGAACGTCGTCAATTAGGGTACTCTGAATTGTATATGACAGGCGCCGAAGGTGGAAACCTTGTAAAGCTGTATGAATCAAAGAGCCGAATTTGGTCTGCAAATTATGATAGTTCCAGAAATACATTAATTTGGATGCAGCCTTTTGAAAAGAAGATTTATGAATACTCTTTGACCTCGAAACAGCTGGTTAATACGATCCAAGTTTTAGGGGAAAGTCGCTACTCCAGCTATCAATCTATTGACTGGAAAAATATGCTTGTGGTGGGTTATCCATATTTACACCAATTAAACGAACTTGATATTGAAAGCTTAACTTTTACGGAGCTGAAAAAAGAAATAGCCTACCACAGATCTTCTTCACCGAAAGAAAATGGATATTTCGCTGTTGCTGTGGAGAATGGTAAGTCAACATTGTTTGAGTTGGATCTTGAAGGCGCAGTTGTTGCGAGCCGCCTTTCTGTCGAAGAGCCATTTGATGTGGAAACTCGAAAAGGCTTTGATGAAATATTGTTGAAGTTTCAAGATCGCCTAGAAGTCTATAATACTCAAAGTTGGAAGTTAGAAGAAAGTATTCAAACTTCAGGGAGAGTTATATCGGCGGAATTTTTACATAATGGTGATATTGCGTATGTAACGGAGAATAAGTCAAAAAATAAAGCGTTTATTTACTCAAAGGCAAGCGACCTCGTTTCGACATTGCCCGTTCAAGATGCTTTATGGTTATCATCTATTAGCAAAGATCTATATGTTTCTTTATCAACTAAAGACAAAGTGGAAGTTTTTGATCGTAATATTGGTGAGTCAATTGCTAAAATCCCGCTATCAAAGGCATTTAGTAAACACAAATTAACCGTTGCGGGGAATATGATATATCACACAGATGGATACAATATTTACCAAATCGATTACCAGTCCAAACAAAGTACCAAATTGATATTTACCTTGCCAAGCCAAGGCACGATTAAAGGAATAGAGTTTCATGAAGGGAAGCTGCTCGTTGACGTAATTAAACCGATCAATAACCACTTATTTCAACTTAAATATGAAGAGCCTGCAGAGCACTAGTGGCAATAATCTTGATTAATTAAGCGGGTATTGGCAATTCAGTAAAATACCTTTATGTGCATAGTATGCGGGATGTTGCCATTAATAAAATTTAGCCCTCTAGAACTTTTATCGGTTGTAGCCTAATAAAGCTGAAGTTTGGATAAGGGGTTAACTAACCCATTGTTTTAAAAACTTCTTTGGATAGCCAGAGAGTGTTGGGGATATATCCACGCTCGAGCTCTGTCACCATTCTACTACCTACTCCCTCATAGATAAGGCGAATCTACGCACCAATCTCTGGCTATTATTGGGAGTGAATTCAACGCAATTAGCACTGAAACTGGTCGCTTGAAAGGTATTAATATCTGAAGCTCAGGTTACCTAATACCATAAGCATAATATATATAGCTTCAGTTAAACCTATACTTTTCTCCGTTAAGCCCATCAGTTGTAAATAACTTCACGCTCTCTTCTACTTTCTCTGAAAGGAAGTATTTACTTCTTGTCGGAATGGCGAATTTTTGTACTTAATGACGAGCGATTAGAAACGGCTTTAACATCGTTAGCATGTGAGGAATCCGTCACCAAAGCTCAGTCTACTTCCACATTTACAATGAGCGGAGCTAACTAATCTGCTGGACTTCAGATCAAATAGCTAAATAGGCAGCAATTTTTATAGGTTTTGGCTCCACTTTTAGGTCATTTTATCAATTAACCGCGGTTTTAAACATTACCAGTATGATATCTGTTCCGAATGTTTTTTAAAACCTTTAAATTCAAAGTATTACAGAGGAATCTTATGTCAAAAATAAGCTTTGATAATTACTAATTTTCATGCCTCTTAGCTATTGTAATTAGGCACCCAGATGATTCAGTCATTACAGGTGTAAACATAAAAACTAAAAAATAAATACAACAAGAAGCTAAGGAAAATGACGATGCTGTTAACACTAAAAAAGAAACAACTTAAAAAGCTTTCAAATACCAAAGGTATTGAACTTCTTCACACTCGTAAGATTGCAGGCGGGGCTGAACTTTATCCACCCCAGGAAAATAACGGTGCTGAAGAAGGCACGAATGAAGCTATTACCCATGATTATACAAGCTACACAACAGGCTGATAATCGAGCAACAGAATAAAAAGTATAAAAACATAATAACAAAATAAAACGCAGGAATAACATCATGTTGCTAACACTAAAAAAGAAACAACTAAAAAAGCTTTCAAATACCAAAGGTATTGAACTTCTTCACACTCGTAAGATTGCAGGCGGGGCTGAACTTTATCCACCCCAGGAAAATAACGGTGCTGAAGAAGGCACGAATGAAGCAATTACCCATGATTATACAAGCTACACAACAGGCTGATAATCGAGCAACAGAATAAAAAGTATAAAAACATAATAACGAAATAAAACGCAGGAATAACATCATGTTGCTAACACTAAAAAAGAAACAACTAAAAAAGCTTTCAAATGCCAAAGGTATTGAACTTCTTCACACCCGTAAGATTGCAGGTGGGGCTGAACTTTATCCACCTCAGGAAAATAACGGTGCTGAAGAAGGCACGAATGAAGCAATTACACATGATTTTACAAGCTACACAACAGGTTAACCATCAGTTATTCAGCAACACAAAGGAACTGGAACCTGAACAGGTAGGAAAAGTAAGTCACTATTTTATCTTAACATCAAGGAGAACGTATTGAGTTCCATTAGTTTGGCACCGCTATTGATGCTTACAGCATCACATTTGATAGGGAATATTCAAGTCACAAAACCAGCGGAGGTATTTTATTACTTTCAAGAAGACGCTTTAGTTGTTGAGTTTCCTGTGAAGCCAGGAGAGCGTGTGGAAGAGGGGCAAACATTATTAAAATATCAATCAGGTCATGGAGCGCAAACTAAGGATGTGAGAGCGCAAGAAGATGGGTTTGTAAAATTTATCATGGGGAATGATGAATTGAATAAAGAGGTAAAAGTAGGATCTTTGGTTTCAATTATCTCTAGTTCTAAAGTATTGGCAGTCGTCGATCTTCATATGGCACAGTATAATCAAACACAGATTGATGGATCATTTTGGCTTTGCTTGAATAATGAAGAAGTTGAACTCACTGTGACTAAGTTTACAGGAGAGCATTTGCTCACGACATTTGAACTGCCCTCTTATAATAGCCAGTTGCTTGGGCTCGATCCTCAGCAAGAAGTTAATTTTTATTTTGATAAAGCGGATTGCATAAAATCTCGTGGAATCAATATTGCGGAACGTAAGTGAATTTACAGTAATCTATAAAGTTACTTGTTAGGTGCAGTAGGTGTCAACCATGTTTTTACATTGTTATGAGCACATCGCTTACAATTTGAAACGACAAAATGGAGGCAAAAAAGTGACGATTGAACTTGAGAATTTAGGTCGGAAGTTTCAATCTGGATTGCTTGAAACAACGGCGCTACACGAGGTGAGCTTACACATCAATCAAGGAGAGTTTCTAGCCATAATGGGGCCATCTGGATGCGGCAAATCAACCCTATTGTCTATTTTGGGGATGCTTGATAAACCAACTTCTGGGAAGATACGCTTCTTTGGCCATAATATCATTGAATACAATGAAAGGCAGTTAGCTGAATTAAGAAGAGGTTCAGTTGGTTTTATTTTCCAGAGTTTCAATTTGATTGACGAGTTAAGCGTATATGAAAATGTAGAACTGCCGCTACTTTATCAAAACACTCCTGTTGCACTAAGAAAAGAAAAAGTTGAAGCAGTACTAAAGCGTGTTGGTATGAACCATCGAGCTGGGCATTTACCTACCCAGTTATCCGGTGGACAACAACAAAGGGTTGCGATTGCAAGGGCACTAGTTACTGAACCTAAAGTGATCTTAGCCGATGAGCCCACAGGGAATTTAGATTCTAACAATAGCACAGAAATTTTGCAGATGTTGCAAGCATGCAATCGTGCAGGTGCAACTATTATCATGGTCACTCATTCTGAAAGTGAAAGTGATTTTGCTAGTCGGAAAATACGATTGCTCGATGGCCAAGTTATGTTAGATATCAATAATGTAAATACATTACCAGGAGTCGCATAACACGTAGTTTGTGTTTCGTTCTTCGATAAACACATTTTTCATGGCACAAGGAACCGTTGTCAATGCTCAGGAAAGCAAAGAATTATGCCTTAACTTAAGCATGGCAATAGGAAGCAGTAAGTTGGAAAGTGCATCGATCACCTCACGTATCTTCAAGCCGTTTACGATTGGCTATTTTATATTTAACTTCGTATGTCTCGTTATGGGCTTTACAGTAATTACACTTTCAATTTTGATTACTCAGTCTACAGAAGTTTTTATATTTCAACTATTAGGCGTAGGCTTCAGTGGTGTAGTATTGATAGTTATATTGTTAAACTCTCTCTGTACAAATTTGGTGTACGTTAAGTCAAGAGCTAGAGAAATGACCATCCGAAAAATCTTGGGAGCGAGTCAAGTAGATTTCATTAGCTTGCTTTTACTTGAGAGCGTGCCTTTCACATTTCTTGCTGGTTTAGTTTCTTTGGTGTTCATTGAATGCTTTGCTTTGTACTTTAGCGTCTTTACATTAGGTCTGACCATTCAAACTTACTCCGTTTCAACGATATGTTGTTTACTATTTATCATGTTTTCAGTTGTTTTTATATCTAACACTTATCCAGCTATCCTTGCTGCGTCTGTTGATTACTCTCGTGTACTTGCTACCAAGTATTCATATCCCGTGCTGCAAAACCGCATAGCTAACATTGTATTTCTAATACAAAGTGTGACCGTGAGTTGCATAGCGGTAATAATGGTCTACGGTTGGGAATATATAGCTAAAAATGTCCAACTAAAGACTTTTGAGCACTTAATAAAGCCGAGTATATTATTGTTAATGGTGATAGCTTATGCTTCTATTTTGAATATGTTACTAAGCTTAATCGCTCATAAAAAGGTTGAGGTAGCTGCACATAAGTTGGCTGGGGCTTCGTGCCAAAAAATTGTAAACTTGACAGTAAGAAACTTTTTTAAAACTTGCCATCCCCGTTGGGGAATATACTTCCTAATTATATGCTGGTTACTGATAACATTACTATTCGGGCTGGATCTACATTATGGTCGCTGGTTACTCTTTAGTATTTTTGCAATACTAAGCTTCATTGCATTAGCTTGGCTCTGTATTGTTGCCTTTTGTTGCTATGGTTACTACCAAAAGCGAGAGTTTTGAAGGCTCGTACAATCCTTATCAAGCCTTACTTCACTGGGCGTATTACTTACTCTTTTATCTCTCGTGAATTTATACACTTAATTAATTGCGTGATGGCATCATTGACACTTTGGCTGTCTTGCCAGTTCAATTGTTCCCAATCTATCTGGGTATCTAGTGTCGAAACATCAGTGAACAATAGGGCTTTAAGCACATCTGGAGAAGAAATTCCTTTAATGTTGAACGCTTTTGGTTTGGTTGAACTCGGTTTCTGCCCCGTGAGCTTTTGTTTTATTACTTCACCGATACTCTTTCTATCTGTGAGATTTAATTGGGTTTTTTGGTGTTTTTCTTTGTAATCATTTTCGATGCTTAGTACGGTTTTCTTTGTACTGACGAAAGAGTGAGATAAGCCTTTTTCGTAAGCATTGATAACTTCAGGGTATCTTGTAAGAACATTGTAATTATCAAAAGCACCCATCGAGATACCCAAGTTTTTAGCTTTGTCTCTTACAGTTAGCTTCTTTTCACCTACTTTCAGCCGTGCTTGATCAAGTGTATCTATTTCCATCATCGCAGATAGAAATGCCTGAAGCTTTCCATATTGAGGCAGATCTTCTCGGCTGGCATTTTCTTGAAACTGTTTTACCTTGGCTAGTAGGGGTTTCCTCTCGTAGACTTTAAATTGTGCAACATGGCCAAAACCATATGCGAAAACAAGAGCAAAGAATCGCCGGTGGCCTGTTAGAATTTGGTATCTGCCGTCTGCTACTGGATATACAGTGGGCGCCTGGATCATTTCTGATACTGCGATGTTTTCACCTAACTCTACAATTGATTCTATAGTTGAGTTCGCTTTCTTCCATTCTGGACTACCATATTTTAGGCAGTTAATGATGCAGGATTTTCCTATCAAGACATGATCTTCAGCTTGATATATCTTACTTAGTTGATTTTTAGATATATTACGTGTCACAAACTGTTTGGCGTGTTCATCCTCCAAAAAAATACATGGCAGAAATCTAGCATTTGACGCATCAGGGGTGATTGAACTGAGAAATAACGATTGATATTCGTATGTCTCTGAGTGAAACAGCTCTTTATTGTTCACGTTGGATAAAATAAGTTGTTCTAGTTTTTCAGACATTGAAATTATGCTCAATTAAGTAATTAAAAGTGGAATACAACAGGTCTGGTAGCGATAGACTGAGCGCATAAAAGACAACTGCAAGACCAAGCTTGGTATGCATTGCGTATTACGTATCTGCTTTGGACCTAAGAATGAGGACTCCAATATTTTGATTCATTGTAGCAGAGCCGATTTAGTTAGGCTACTACCTAAATTTATTCACTGGTGTAAAGCATCTTTTTTTAGTTTCCATTATTATTTTTTTTTGAAAATTGAAAGCAAAAATTGGCTAGACATTTTGCTTGGGTGCTTGTGATAAGAATTGATTTCCCAATAAGTATTAAGTCTAATCGTTTGAATTTTATTGATATATTTTTATTTCTTTTGGTTTTTTGAACTATGACTACTCACTATTTTTTGGTGCTTATAAATACGCCTAATATTGAATAAATTATCATAATTCAGCGTAAAGTCGCGCTATTCGTGGCTTTGGACAGGTTTTTAGTACAAAAGCTAGCACTTTTACAGCAATTATTATTTCATTAGATTCTTAGAAAACAAAAAATATCTATAACATTCAAAATCTTATGTTTTTTCTTCTACGAGATTTAATAACATTTCATAATTACCAAAAGTGCTGAATTAGCTGTAATGTTTGTGTTGTCGAAACGGTGAGGCATTTCAATTAACAGCTTCACTATATTTGTGTAATGAAGCAGAGGTGTAGCTGAAATGTTCGATAAAGCAGAAGAAAAACAATACGTAAAACTCTACAACAAAACTAAGGGGCGCAGCATGCCAATTGCGAAATCGTTATCAAGCAAAGAATTACAACTTATTAAATGGGCATATGAGCAAGGTTATTCTCGCGGCAAAGTTGATGGTTTAGATGGCGTCTTTTTACAATCTCAAGCTGTGAGCCTTCAACTGGAGATGGATTTAGAGCAATTGAGTCAGCAACTTAATTAAATGCTTAAGGTGTTTCTAGGGAGTATATAGATGAATAAGTGGTATGTAACACCAAGTCCAAGACCCAAGGCTACTGTTAAACTAATATGTTTTCCTTACGCAGGAGGAAGCGCTGGTTCGTTTAGTTCCTGGCCCAAATTATTGCCGGATCATGTTGAAGTGCATATTATTCAACTACCAGGAAGAGGAGCGCACTTTGATAAGGCTCCAATAGACAATATGGATGAGTTGATTGATGGGCTTGTTCCAAACATTAGCCATCTGTTATCTAATGATTATGTGATTTTTGGTCATAGTTTGGGGAGTCGTATCGGTTTCGAAGTTGCACGAAGAGCATTAGCGCTTGGGTTGAGAGCGCCACAACATTTTTTTGCATCAGGTAGTGCAGGTCCTCAGCGACAGTGTTTCAAAGATAGAGTTTATGAATATGCAGATCCAGAGTTTATGTTGGAGCTAGAGAAAATGAATGGTACACCCAAGGAAATATTGGAGCATCGTGAACTTATGGAACTATATTTACCCATGCTTCGTGCCGATTTTAAAGTAGCTGGGCAGTACTCATATCAAGGCAAAACCACGGTTCCCTCTGCGGTTACAGTGTTTTATGGGAAAAAGGATGCGGTATCAACGAAAGAAATTGAAATGTGGGCCGATTTATTCCTTGAGTTTGATTGTCATGCTTTTGAAGGGGGGCACTTTTTTATCGATACTCACTCAACGCAAGTTATCGATAAGCTAAATACATTTTTCGAGGAAACCTTTATCTCTCGAAAAGTTGAGGCTGTGTGTTAATTCCAATGTAGCCAATCAGGCTATTACTGAGTAGTTAACCATCATTTTGAATTCAAAATAATGTCTCACTCGTGAGATGTAAGGTGTTTTTGGAGGTTTCGTTGAAACTTAAAATAATATGTCTATGTACTGCTTTTTCTTTGTGTAGTGAGGCACATGCAGATTTGTTGCTCGATCTCTATCAAAAAGGAGCTGAAAAAAATTTAGCTGTGAATGCTGAACAATCAGCTTACCTTGCGGGGATCGAGGGGGAAAAGCAATCTTTTGCGCAGTTTCTACCTAATTTAAAACTAACAGCTAATGTAAGATATACAGATCAAGAGAGTTGGTCTTCAAGTGATAATTTGCTACGTTATCAAGCAGAGCAAAAATCGACAACGGATAGTCGACAAGTAGAGCTAAGTGTCGACCAGTTATTATTCGATCTATCTACGTATCATAACTTCGAAGCAAGTAAGCTCAATACGATACAAGCAAAAGTTCGGTTCCAAAAAGCCGTATCTAACTACACAAATGATTATTTGGTTGCTTATTTTGAAGTTGTAAAAGCACGAGAAAAGCTATTGTTTATTCAGGAAACGTTAGGTGCTTACGCGGATCAGAATAACATTATAAACAGTCGATATGCTTTTGGACTGGTTAAGATCAGCGAAGTGAAAGAGTCTGAATCTCAACAGTTAAAAGTTAAAGCGCAGGAAGCACTGGCACAGAATGACTTAAGTATTGCCTTTGAGAAATTGTCACTATTAACCCAAACTGAAGTAAGTGCCATACAAGTACTAACAGCTGAAGTGCCCGTTTTACATCAGCCTCAACAAAAATTAGCTTCTTTACAAAATAAGTACGAGAAAAACCTTGATTATAAGTTAGCTGTGTTGGATCAAAGTGTCGCAGCTCGAAAGTTGAAAGCGCAACAGTCAAAGCATTTACCGACGGTAACGGGGCGTTTGAGCTACACAGACAATGATGATGACAATACGTATAACTATAAAGCTACAGATTCACTTGAGAGACGTGGCTGGAACGCAGGTGTTTATCTAGAAATGCCACTTTATAGTGGAGGTGCAACAAGTTCTGCGAGTGAGGCTGCGAAATTGTCAGTTGAGCAAAGACGTTACTTAAAGCAGCTTAAGGGTCATGAAGTGAAGCAGCAAATAATTGCAAGCTTTAGTACGTTAAATGCTATGCATAGTTCAATTATGGCAAATGGTGAAGCTGTTAAAGCTGCTGAACTTGCTTTGAAAAGTGCTGAAGATGAGTACTTTACTGGAGTTGGGCCGTTCTCGCGAGTGTTAGATAACCGAGCAAAGCTGTTATCAGAAAACTTAAGTTTAATTCAAGATAAATATGACTATATGGCACGATTTGTCGCTTTGAAGGAGCTTGTTGGTGAATTAACTATTGAGGAAGTTAGTTACTTTAGCAATTTATTCGGCGGTGAGATCGCACATAAAAGCAATATCAAGTAATCACGGAATAAATAAGCTGCAACTTTGCAGTAAATAACTAGGAGAATCGCTACAATGAAATACATCTGGCTAACGTGTGCGCTGGCAACATTATTAGGTTGCTCAGATGAGCACTATGATGAGCAGCAAGTCGCGCAACAGAAAAAAGAAATCAGCTTGCAAAATGAACTAGATCTTGTTGGGGCATGGGAGAGTGAGAATCTCAAAATAGAGTTTCATGGGAGTCACTATAACCGTGTATTTCCAAATCAACTGGTTCAACAATCACAGCTAAAAACTGGTATGTATGTGTCTGAAGGCTATAGTCAAAAGTTTCATTGGAGCTTAGACGACAGTGGTATCATTACTATTAACATTATAGATGGTAGTTGTACCATTGTACCTTTGGAGTACTGTACTACAACGGCGCGCAAATCAATTGCGCTAACGGGAGAGCTGCTTGGCGCTGCGCAATGGGAAATAAAGTCAGATAATGATTTGGATGGTGTTGTTGATGAAGTGGTTAAAACTTCCCTGATTAGAACAGTCTTCGGTGATTTGGCTGCATTAGGGAACAAACTCTTTTTTAAACAATCAGGAAATTTTGATAACCCTTTAATTACAACATTGAGTGAAAATCAAATTATCGTGACCTTACCAATTAGTGCGCAATCGAGCCATCGCTACGGTAAGTTTATTGGCGACCTCTCAACCGAAGGGCACGTACTTTCTTTACAAGTAATGGATCAAGATACTATCACTCAAGCTCAGTGGTTCAAAATTCCCGGAGAGTCGGACAGATTGTTAGATGTGAAAACCACCATTAGTGATGTGAAATTGAGAAAAGGGGTTAACGCTGGTTATATTATTGATTACCTTGTGCAGCGCGAGTTGAACCTACCTACTGATTTAACAGAAGCTCAGGTCGATTTATCCGAATTTATTACAGGGCAACGCCACACTATGTTGTTTACAGAAGCGGTTTCACTTCGAGATGATATTGACATTAACTTTGGTCAAACTTATTACTCGAAGCTACCTGCTGGTTTTGCGCACTCAGCGGATGGTGCGGGAAGTGAGGTGATCTTTAATAGCGATAACACAGGAGTAATTGCTTTTACGGATCCAAGTGGTATGACGCTGAATAATGAGCAACCTTTTACTTGGAATCATAAGAATGATGAAGAAATGGAGGTTAAGTTAGACTCTGGAGCAGTGTGGAGTATGGGCTTTACTGGTTCTGTACTCGGTGGGTCGAGTGTAATTTTTTACAATGAGAAAAATGAAGCATATGGTCATGATTTTTTGACAAGCAGCTATGTCGAGCCGAGTTCATTGGTGCCGGGACGCTTTAAGCTAGAAAATACAGACGGCTTGTCACTCGTTGATGTTGATTTTAAAGATAACGGTGAAATTGATATTAAAGCCGGACCAATTAGCTTTAGTGGATTCTGGGTTATTACCAATGAAGGTGATGTGGTTAGCTTTGAATGTGATAAGAAAGATGGCGCTGTAGTGACTGAGCTAGATAGCTGTTTGGATCATATGTCACGAATTGGCACGAGCGAGAACGAACTAAAATTTGGCCATATCCGAAAGTTTACCTTCTTACACAGCGACAACAGTGAGCTTGTTTCAACCTATAACGCAACTGCTTGGGGAGAACCTTTCACAACGGGTGAGGAACCAGTGCATTTTAACTGGGTATACCGCTGGAAGCGCTTAGGGGATAACCACCACTAGGCAACAAATAACATTAACCCTTGTTAAAGTGATCTACCACTTCAGCAAGATACTCAACAAAGAAAATCAAAACTCACGTTAGTTTAACTGGCAGCTAGTTATACGCCGGTATGTGTGAAAAAGGAAAATAACAATGAAATACATATTAGACCATACGACTCGTATTGATCATCTTGCTATCGCAGTCCGAGACCTAGATCAAGCCGTTGACTTCTATTGTGGGATACTCGGTTTCGAATTGCTAAAACGTCGCGAAGTAGAAGGTAAGTTTTCTGGCATGTTAGCTGCTGAGCTGTGTGGCAACGGTTTCAATATAGTCTTAGTGCAAGGAACTAGTGAGGCCTCACAGGTATCACGCTTTGTGAATGAATACGGCCCAGGTGTGCAACATGTTGCTATCGAAGTGGAAAATCTGGAAGAAACTCGATATCGCCTGCTTGATGCCGGGCTGGCATTTTCTACCGATGTTATCTTTGGCGACCAACTAAAACAGATCTTTACACTAAGAGATAAGAACTCTGGAACTATGTTTGAATTTATCGAGAAGAAACAGCAAACGTCACAATTTGAAAAAACCAGTATTCAGAACTTATTTGAACAGTTAGAGCGCGCCGGGGCGTATTAAGAGGTTGTCATGAAGTATACGATTATTGATTTTTTAGAAAAAAATAGCCAAACCAAACCAAACGAAGTTGCATTTCGTTTTTTGAATGATAAAGATCTATCTCCGGTTAGTTTGACACACTCTCAGCTTTGGCATGCTGTGCAGGTGAGAGCGGAACAAGTGCGTCAACAGGCAACACCTGGTGAGTGTGTACTGCTACTTTTCCCATCAGGTTTAGACTATGTTGTGACATTTTACGCTTGTTTGGCAGCTGGGGTGATTGCGGTACCGCTATACCAGCCAAGCAAAAGCAGCAAAGTAGATCGAATTACAAAAGTTGCTCAGAGTTGCAACGCAAAAGTTGCGCTTACTATTGCCTCTGAAATTGATAAGATCAATGAATGCTTTGCTCATGATGTCACATTGCAAGCGCAGGTTAAGGCTGTCGCTGTGGATGCTCTGCCTGAGACTGGGTTATACGTAAATCGTGAACTAGAGTTTGAACAGGTTGCTTTTTTGCAATACACATCCGGTTCAACGGGTGCACCAAAAGGTGTGATGATTTCACATAAAAATATTATCGGTAATGTGACTCACTTAACGGAGACATCCGTTGCAACGGATAACGATGTATTTGTAAATTGGTTACCTCTGTTTCATGACTTAGGGCTTATTACAGCCATCTTATGGCCTGTTTATCTTGGCACGAGCTCGACTTTGATGTCGCCTGCAACATTCGTTAGGGAGCCTATTAATTGGCTGCAAGCGATACATGATTATAAAGGTACGATGTGTGGTGCTCCTAACTTCGCTTATAACCTTTGCACGAAAAAAGTGTCTGATGAGGCAATTAGTAAGTTAGATCTGTCTTCATGGAAGGTTGCATATAATGCTGCTGAGCCAGTAAATGCTGATACGCTTTATGCTTTCTCTAAGAGGTTTGCAGCGTGTGGCTTTGAGCATAATAGCTTTTATCCCGGCTATGGTATGGCGGAAGCAACCGTATTTATTACTGGCGTTACCCGGGATGAAGCGCCGAATATTATTATCTGTGACAAAGTTGCACTAGGGGAGTTTAAATTACAGCAAACTGATGCTGAAAAAGACGGCTTAACCAGCAAATTAGTCAGTTGTGGTTTTGCTGAACGAGATCACCATGTATGTATTGTTGATCCAAATACAAAGCGAGAACTTGAAGATGGCTTTGTCGGGGAAGTTTGGTTTGCAGGACCTAGTGTTGCCAGTGGCTACTGGGGATTAGATGAGATTTCTTCAGAGGTTTTTGCACAAAGTTATCAAAAATTAAATGGAGAGCAAAGTGAGCCTCTCTATCTAAGGACGGGCGATTTAGGCTTACTAAAAGACAACCAAATTTACATTACTGGCCGTCATAAAGATTTAGTGATCTTCCAAGGGAAAAATCATTATCCACAAGATATTGAGCTAGCAGCAAGTCAAGCACATCCTGCCGTTCGTAGCGGGTACAATGCAGCCTTTTCTGTGGAAGAGAATGGTGAAGAGGCGCTGGTATTAGTAACAGAGCTCACTCGAGAGGCTTTTCGCAAAGCGGATTATCAAGAAGTGAGTGATAGTATTCGTGCGCATGTTTATCGTGAATGCGAAGCGAAGGTCACAGAGGTTGTATTGCTAAAACCATATTCTATCCCAATGACCTCTAGCGGTAAGATCCAAAGAAAGCAAGCAAAGGCAAATTGGCAACAGGGTGTATTGTCACCGCTTTTCAGTGCTCAGCTAAATGCTTTCGAAGATCTCCACATCGCGCCTGAAAATGAAATCGAAGAACAAATCCACGCAATTTGGTGCAATCACCTAGAAGCTGAACAGGTTTCAGTTGAAGCCAAGTTTTATCAAGTAGGTGGTGATTCTATCTCTGCAATTGAAATTGCCGCAGAGGTGAAAAAAGCATTTGTTGAACTAGAGCTAGAAGAACGGGATTTACTTGAAAAAGATAGCGTGAGAGCGATGGCTGATTACGTAACATTAATGCGTAACTTTGTTGCGCCAACAGCTAAAACTACGGATGAAGGAGTGCTTGTGCTATGAGGTTAGCTGAGCTATTTGATTTACTTGCAAGTAAAGGTGTCGTACTGAGCTGTCAAAATGGTCAGCTGTTATTAGAAGGTAACGTAAGCGCGTTATCAGAATCTGAAATCGCATTGTTGAGAGCGCGAAAACAAGAAATCATTGCCTTAAGTGGTGCGAAAAATAGTGTTTTTGATATTAACACCATTGCGCGAGGAGAGACTTATACGGCTTCGATGTCGAGTCACCAAAAAAACATGTACTTGTTGGAGTCATTAGCTCAGCAGTCTTATTACAACTTGCCTGTGGCATACAAAATTGTGGGCAAGTTGAATATTCATCAATTACAGCATGCATTTTCGACACTAGTTGAACAGCATCATGTATTGAGAACCGTATACGTTGAAGCGAATAACACACAGCAAGTTCAGCATATGAGTGATTTTGTATTATCACATACTAAATTAGACTGTGAATCTGAGCTGCAGCATGCTCTGCAGGTTGAAGCGAATTATCGTTTCGATTTAACGGCCGAGTGGCCTATTAGAGCGCATGTTTTTGAGTTGTCGGACTACAGTGTGCTGAGTATCAATGTCCACCATATTGCTGCGGATGGTTTTTCGGCCAAAATAATACTTCAAACACTTTCCGATGCTTATGCAAAAGGAGATGTGCAGCATTACCCTGTCCAAGCCCAATATGCTGATTTTAGTGAGTGGCAGCAGCAATATCTGAACTCAGAAGCCGGTAAGGAAGGTGTTGCGTATTGGCGGACACTATTACAAGGAGCGCCAAGTTGCCATAATTTCCCACTGCAAAATCAAAGACCAGCAGGGATGACGGTAAAAGGTAAGCGAACCGAACAACTGCTTAGTCCTGAATTATCTAGCGCTATAAAAGTGGCTGCTAAACAACATGGTGTGTCTAGATTTTCTATGTTGCAATCGTTATTTGCTTGTTTTCTATCACGAATGAGTGATAGTCAAGATGTTGTGTTTGGCTCCGTCTACGCTAATCGCGGTTGTGATAATGTAGGGCACACTGTCGGTATGTTCGCAAATACCTTGCCGTTTCGTTTTCAATTTTCAGCAGAAGACGGCCTAGCGGATGCGTTACAGCAATGTAAAGGACTAGTTCAGCAAGCAAAGCAACATCAATACATTCCGTTTGATGAAATAGTTAAGTGCGCAGAGGTTGAATATCAATCAAATCATTTGCCTCTGGTGCAAATTATGCTGGTTGCACAAGACAATGCGCTTGAACAGTTCGAGCTAGAGGATTGTCAGGTTGAGTTTATTAAGAATGAACAGGAGGTCTCAAAGTTTGACTTTTCTATCCATGTATTTACGAAAGGCAAGCAATTAGCTTTTGTTTGGGAGTATAACACCGAGCTGTTTAGTCGAAAGTGGATCGTCCAACTAGGAAAGTATTTTGAGCAGTTTATTGCGACGTTAATTTCAGCACCGGAACGGGCTTTTGCAAAAGTTGACTTTGTCGCGACTGACGATATGACACTCGCGACAGTGCAAGATTTTCCTTGTTTTAAGAGTCTTCCTGAATTGATTGCTGAACAAGCGCAAACAAGCAGAGAATGTATAGCTGTTCGTCACCATGATGACGTATTAACCTACGAGAGTCTCGAAGACTGTGTTAGCCGTTCTGCAGGCGCGTTATTGCAACGAGGCTATGCACCAGGTTGTCGTGTAGGTGTATGTATGGACAAGTCGATTGAGATGGTGATTTCTATGCTCGCAATTATGCGTGCAGGGTTGACTTATGTACCTATCGATCCGAGTTATCCGCAAGCGCGTATTGCTCAGATTTGTAGTAACGCTGAACTGAGTTGTATTGTTACTGCACATGGAGAATTTGATGTTGTATTGGAGGATTGGCAACCAGAGATCGTAGCCATTTCTCAGCTATTACAAGGGAGCAAGCCTACAAAGCTACCGGTACTAGCAGCGGATGATATTGCCTACGTGTTATATACATCTGGTTCAACTGGGGTGCCGAAAGGAGTGGCTGTTCCGCATGGAAGTATCTTTTACTCTATCGAAGCAAATCGCAATGTTTTCGGCTTTTCGGCAAGCGACAGCATGCCTACGATAGGTTCTCAGGCTTTTGGTGTATCACTGCTAGAAATCCTTGTGCCGCTGCTTAGCGGAGGAGGAGTAGAAATTGTTTCCAGAGAAGATGTGTCGCTAATACCAAATCTCGTAGATCGCACTCAAAATGTCTCTGTACTCCATGCTGTACCAAGTTTGATGTCTCCTTGGATTGATGAAGTACTGCATCGAGGTGACAGTTGTTATCCAGCACTAAGATTGCTGTTGGTTGGTGGAGAGCCGGTGCCAGAAGCATTGCTTAAGAAGCTGAGAGATTGGAGACCCGACGTCGAGATTCGAGTGCTGTATGGAATGACCGAATCGTCAGTGGTCAGCAGTAGCTATGATGCCAGAAGAGTAGAGTCATTGGGCTATTGTATCGGCCAACCACATCCAAACGTCAATTACTATGTGATGAACCCATACGGAGTTCGACAGCCTGATGGCGTCAGTGGTGAGTTATGTGTTGCCGGTCTATCGCTTGCTGCTGGCTATGTTAACAATGTAGAACAGAGCAATAAGCATTTTGTTTTTGAGCAGAAATTAGCACAACGTATCTACAAGACCGGTGATAGAGCCAAGCGAAATTCGGATGGTTATTACGAGTTTTATGGCCGCTTAGACAATCAAATCAGTTTACGAGGTGTGCGTATTGAGTTAGGGGACATTGAAAGCTGTGTTAATTTAGTCCACGCAGTAAAAAGCTGTGTGGTTCACCCGCAAACAATAAATGATACAGAAACGGTTCTTGTGCTCTATTTCTGTCTCCGAGATGAAGCGGATGAAAAGCAAGTACTAGCGCAAATTAAAGAGCTGATGGATGAGCAACTTCCAGCTTCAATGAGACCAACACTATTTAGTTGTTTGGATGCTTTACCGTTAAACGCCAACGGAAAAGTAGATCGTAAGTCACTACCCATACCACAATTACAAAGTGATTATGTGGAACCTGAAACTGCAACGGAAGTCGCGCTTCAAGGTTTATGGAGTGAACTATTTGAGATGCCAGAGATTTCTGTGGAAGGTAACTTTTTTGAGCTCGGAGGTCACTCTCTACTAGCTAGTAAGTTAGTCGCAAAGTCAAATGCTCTATTTTCTATCGACCTCTCAATAGCATCGTTTATGACGTCACCGACGATACGTTTGTGTGCGAAGCAAATCGACCTTGAGCTGGATAAGCAAAAGATGCAGCAACTCAACGCCGCTGTGGTTGATCAAACAAATAATGAAGAATTAGTATTTTAAAAGGCTTAAAACAATGAATAAAAATAGAAAGCTAACCTCACTGAGTAGGCTCCTTTTTAATTACTCGCCGAAACAACTTGTTTTTGCTGTCGTGCTTGGGATGTTGTCAGGTGCCCTATATAGCTTAATTATTCCATTTATTTTGAGTGGACTGGAGGATGATTCTCTTACTGTATCGGATTATGTATTGTTAGAAGACGGAGGTGCTGGTTTTTTCATCTTTGTTACTGCTATTTTATTGACTAAGGTTGCTTCTGTAATTTTTGTCAACAACATCGCGAAATCAGCCTCTGCTGATTTAAAGTTAAGTGTTGCAAAACGCATCCAAGCTTTAGGTGTTGATACGGTTGAACGTATAGGCTTTTCTAAGATTCTGAATATCGTCGTTGATGATGTGAATAAAATAACGAATGCTGCCGTTGCTATACCAATGATGATTGTATCTTTGGTGACCGTATTGGGCATGTTGACTTATCTGGCTTATTTAGACTTACAAGTGTTTGCCTTTATTTGTGTTGCAATTGTCATCGGAGTTTTACTTTTTCAACTTCCCGTATTGTTTGCTAAAGGGCTGTATACCCGCTCTCGAAACGATAAAGATGCATTACAAGAAGGGATCCGAGGGCTGATTTTCGGTGCTTATGAAATGAAGCTGAGTCATGAGAAAGGAAAGCAATTTTTAGCTGAAGAAATTGCCATGCCGCTAGCGAGCTCAACATCGCAAGAAAAGCGTGGTGATGCGATCATTCACTTGGCGGGTAACGCCAGTGAGATGATTTGCTTCTTCGTAATTGGCGCAGTGGTCTTTTTGTTACCAACTGGGTATTTAAGCTCAGGTACAAGTGCTTTTGGTGTGGTGATGGCATTGCTCTACATCACAGGACCAATCGCGAGTATTTTATCAATGATGCAAACTCTTAAGATTGCTCAGGTGTCATTAGAGCGAGTGCACCAACTACAATTACTAGAGCCTGAGGTTTACAGTACTAGCAAAAATACGGTTGAAAACACCGAATGGACTAAACTGTCGTTGTCAGAGGTTCAATATCAATACACATCTGATGAAGTAGATGAAGCGTTTGCGCTCAAGCCGGTGAGCCTCAATTTCGAAAAGGGAAAAATATACTTCATCGTGGGTGGTAATGGTTCTGGTAAGTCAACATTAAGTAAGCTGATTTCCTTCCACTACCGTCCAACCAAAGGCTGCGTTCAGTTTGATGATAAGGTTGTTACAGAAAACAATTTAATGCAAATGCGAGAAAAAGTAGGTGTTATTTTCTCAAACTATCATTTGTTTAAGAAGCTCTATATTCCAACGGAAAAAATCGACAGGGAAAAAGTTCAGCAATATATGGAAACGTTCAAATTGACGGGGAAGACTGAGCTTGTCGGCAATATTTTCACTACAACTAAACTTTCTGATGGTCAACGAAGACGCTTAGCATTACTAGTTGCTTTAATGGAAGATAAAGATATCTACATCTTTGATGAGTGGGCTGCAGATCAAGATCCTGAGTTTAAAGACTTCTTTTATACCCAGGTGCTGCCAGAGCTAAAAGCTCAGGGTAAGTTAGTGGTCGCGATCACACACGATGATAGATATTTCAACTGTGCAGACTCAGTTATCAAAATGGAATCTGGCGCGGTAAAAAGCATGATGAACACCGCAGCAATTAGTTTGGCAAAACCTGGGATGCCAAGTATGACTCAAGCATAAAATAAGAAGAATCGCGTTATGAATATTAGTACCTTTTTAGACTATTGTGTCACCAATCATGTTGCTTTGAGTGTGGACAATGAGCAACTGAAAGTTAATGCCCCGCAAGGCGTGCTACAACAAGCGCAGATTAGCTTTATTAAAGAGAATAAACAGCAGCTTATAGACATCATTAAGACGCTAGATCTGAAAAAAGAAAAATCAGCAATTTTTGATAAAGCGCTTGATGATACGGGTGTTATCTCGACAGGACAGCGCCAGATGTGGTTACTGGAGCAATTGACTTCCGGACAGCCTTATAATTTCTTTCGTATCCTGCGCTTACACGGAACATTAAATACCGATGTACTGGAGCAAGCGTTGCGTCTACTGGTTATGAGGCATAAACAGTTACGTATGACGTATCACGATAACAATGGTGTACCAACCACAACTTGCCAATCTCAGCCGGCATTTTCGCTGCCTGTGTATTCGGCAGGTGAAGGAGATCAAGGGCAATTGCTTGATACGATTATCAGTGAGTTCCAACAACATGAATTCGCGTTGGATAAAGATGTTTTGCTAAAAGCTTCTGTAGTGAGCCAGTCTGAAGAGGTACATTATCTTCTTATTAAATGCCATCACATAGCGACGGATGGGTGGTCTCTTGAACTTATCAACAGAGAGTTGAATTCTGTTTACACTGCACTGGTGAATGGTAAAGAATTCGAGTTACCAACACTTACCCATGAATATGGACATTTTAGCCTATGGCAGGATTTTTATCTCAGCCACGAAAATGCGGAAATTGACAGAGAGTTTTGGTCAACTTATCTCAGTGGGGAGTGTGAGTCACTAAATCTTGCGCAGTTTAGTCACACCAATAATTCACCGTTGGTAGCCGAGACTGTGACAGTACCTGTTGCTTCTCACCTGGGTAAGACACTCAAACAGCTGTGTAACAAATACAACACAACTATGTATACCCTATTCCAGTTTGCATTTACGTTGCTACTAACCAAATACAGCCAGCAAAAAGATGTAGTTATAGGTACACCTGTTGCTAATAGAGACGAAGCGGAACTGCAACCATTAGTTGGGTATTTTGTTAACACGCTTCCAATCCGCTTTGAATGTGCGCAATCAGAAACGCTAGCGCTTGCATTACCTAGATATCAGGACATGTTAAATCAGGTCATGACTCACAAAGCTTTGCCTTTGAATGAGATCCTTAAAGTATCTTCTCTGGATAATGAATTGCTAACTCAAGTGATGTTTACTTACTCAGCATTTGAGTCCAGCGTGCAGCAACTTGGCGGTATGGATATTGAAATACTAGATCCTGAGCAAAAGCTTACAGACCTTCAGCTACATTTAAATTGTGTTGAAAGCAAAGGTGAGATTTCTTGTCAGTGGCATTTTGCAACTAAGTTATTTGAACAATCGTTTATTAGCTCAATGGCAACTCATTTTATTGCCGTGTTAGAGCAACTTGTTGCAGCTGATCATGATGATTGTGCGCTTTCACAAATTGATCTGCTGAGTGACAATGAAACCCACTTTTTGGTTGAGGAGTTGAATAAAACTGCGACTGAATTTTCAAAATCTGCTTGTATTCACGAACTAATTGAGCATCAAGCTGAGTTACATCCAGAGAAGGTAGCGGTGGTATTTGGTCGTGAGCAGCTGACCTACCAAGCATTAAATGAAAAAGCGAATGAGCTGGCTCACTATTTGATTGAGGAACACGGTGTTTGTGCCGAGATGCCTGTTGGACTATGTGTTGGTCGTTCTTTAGAAATGGTTGTAGGCATTTTGGCTATTCTGAAAGCTGGTGGCGCCTATGTACCATTAGATCCAAGCTATCCAAAAGAGCGTCTAACGTATATGTGCGAGGATACTGGCATTAGTCTGATTTTAAGCCAGGCGCATCTTTGCTCTGCTTTGACACACTTTAATGGAGCGATACTTGCCCTTGATGAAATTGTGGCAAATACGGAAGCTGTGCTTAGTAACAAATACAGCCGAAAGAATCCGAATGTAGATATTGCTGCAGATAGCTTAGCGTACTTGATATATACCTCTGGCTCTACAGGTCAGCCAAAAGGAGTGATGGTTGAACATCACGGGGTAGTCGCATTTGTTTCCTCACCTACGTATGCCGAAGTAGGTTTATCAACAAAAGTGGCGAGTTTATCCTCACATGCTTTTGATGCGTTTGTGTATGACTTGTTTTTTAGTCTGACTAATGGTTCTTCTTTGTATATCTATCCGCAAGATATTGCGCTTGATGCACAGCAATTTCATACTCAAATCTCGCGTGATGGGATCACCAACCTATTTACAACCACGGCATTGTTTAATGTATTAGTGGAAAATAATGCTTTTGCTAATACAAAGATAGAGCAAGTATTATTTGGCGGGGAGCGTTGTGATGTTAAAAACGTAGAGCGTTTCAAAGAAGCCTATCCAAATGTTAGCCTGATGCATGTATATGGGCCAACAGAAGCTGTTGTATACGCAACTGCTTGCGAACTATCGGCGGTTGAGCATGGTGCGCCAATAGGTCGTCCTATCAATAACAATACTGCATATATTCTTGATGAGGAGCAAAACTTAGTTCCTTTTGGTTGCATCGGGGAGTTGTATGTTGGTGGTGCTAGTTTAGCTAGAGGTTATTTCAAGCGGGAGGAACTAACGGCTGAGCGCTTCATAAAGAACCCTTTTTATGATCAATCTAGTTCAAACAGTTCAGTACACCTATATCGTACAGGAGACCTTGTTCGTTACTTGGCAGATGGCAACATCGAATTTGTTGGACGAGCTGATGATCAAGTTAAAATCCGTGGTTTTAGAATTGAATTAGGGGAAATCGAGTCTAGACTCAGTGACCTTAAAGCTGTCGATTCCGCGCTAGTAATGGCTTTAGACATAGCCGGTAGCCAACAGTTGGTGGGCTATGTTAAGTCTGTGAGATCCTTAGATAATAGAGACTTAGTGGCTACAGGCTCTGAGATAAGAAATCAGTTAGCTGCAATGCTTCCAGATTACATGGTGCCCAGTGTAATTACAGTGGTCAACGAGTGGCCACTTACCGTAAACGGTAAAATTGATAAGAAAGCATTGCCAAAACCTGACATTGCATCTAGCTATGGTAACTATGTCGCGCCATGTACTATGTATGAAAAGGCGATAGTTGATGTTTACGCTGAGGTGCTTCAACAAGAATATGACGTTATTAGTACTACGAGTAGCTTTTATGAATTAGGTGGCCATTCGCTATTGGCTCTTAATGTGCAAGCACAGCTTAAGTTACAAGGGTTGTTTGTAACTATCACGGATATTC
>NZ_CP011924.1:2872500-2932500 GCF_000238315.3 Pseudoalteromonas piscicida | reverse complement strand
TAATCATTTTTATGATTAATTAGCGTCTACTTTAGTATTCAATATTAACTTCTGGCGAAGTTAAACTGTCTTTGAATATACAATGTCAAATTAGACATTTTCAATGATTTTGGTTTTTAGGCAAGGCGCTTGAGATTTTTGTCGACGGGAGCATAACGTGTTATGTGACCAAGCAAAAATATCGAGGAACGCAGCATAAAAGACAAAAGCGAAGAAAAACTACTTTGGGTTGTATGGTTAAGTGACTAAGCGTACACGGTGGATGCCTTGGCAGTTGGAGGCGATGAAGGACGTACTAACTTGCGATAAGCCTAGTCAAGCCAGTAAGAGGCGCTTGAGACTAGGATTTCCGAATGGGGAAACCCACCTGCTTGCAGGTATCGTTAACTGAATACATAGGTTAACGAGGCGAACGCGGAGAACTGAAACATCTAAGTACCCGTAGGAAAAGAAATCAACCGAGATTCCGAAAGTAGCGGCGAGCGAAATCGGACCAGCCCTTAAGCTTTAGTGTAGTTAGTGGAACATGCTGGAAAGCATGACGAAACAGGGTGATAGTCCCGTACACAAAAACTTATCTAAAGTGAAATCGAGTAGGTCGGAGCACGTGAAACTTTGACTGAATATGGGGGGACCATCCTCCAAGGCTAAATACTCCCAACTGACCGATAGTGAACCAGTACCGTGAGGGAAAGGCGAAAAGAACCCCTGTGAGGGGAGTGAAATAGAACCTGAAACCGTGTACGTACAAGCAGTAGGAGCCTACTTGTTGGGTGACTGCGTACCTTTTGTATAATGGGTCAGCGACTTATATTCTGTAGCGAGGTTAACCATTTAGGGGAGCCGTAGCGAAAGCGAGTCTTAACTGGGCGCTTAAGTTGCAGGGTATAGACCCGAAACCCGGTGATCTAGCCATGGGCAGGTTGAAGGTTGAGTAACATCAACTGGAGGACCGAACCCACTAACGTTGAAAAGTTAGGGGATGACCTGTGGCTAGGAGTGAAAGGCTAATCAAACCGGGAGATAGCTGGTTCTCCCCGAAATCTATTTAGGTAGAGCCTCGGACGAATACTTACGGGGGTAGAGCACTGTTAAGGCTAGGGGGTCATCCCGACTTACCAACCCTTTGCAAACTCCGAATACCGTAAAGTAATATCCGGGAGACACACGGCGGGTGCTAACGTCCGTCGTGGAGAGGGAAACAACCCAGACCGTCAGCTAAGGTCCCAAAGTGTATGTTAAGTGGGAAACGATGTGGGAAGGCTAAAACAGCTAGGAGGTTGGCTTAGAAGCAGCCACCCTTTAAAGAAAGCGTAATAGCTCACTAGTCGAGTCGGCCTGCGCGGAAGATGTAACGGGGCTAAACATACCACCGAAGCTACGGCTGCGAACTTAGTTCGCGGGGTAGGGGAGCGTTCTGTAAGTGGCTGAAGGTGTGCCGGGAGGCATGCTGGACATATCAGAAGTGCGAATGCTGACATGAGTAACGACAAGAGGAGTGAAAAACTCCTCCGCCGGAAGACCAAGGGTTCCTATCCCATGTTAATCAGGGTAGGGTGAGTCGACCCCTAAGGCGAGGCTGAAGAGCGTAGTCGATGGGAAACGGGTTAATATTCCCGTACTCGGTATGAATGCGATGGGGGGACGGAGCAGGCTAGGCAAGCATGGCGTTGGTTGTCCATGTGAAAGGCTGTAGGCTGGTGACTTAGGAAAATCCGGGTTGCCAAGGCTGAGAGTCGAGACGAGCCACTAAGGTGGTGAAGTTGTTGATGCCCTACTTCCAGGAAAAGCCTCTAAGCTTCAGTTCATACTGAATCGTACCCTAAACCGACACAGGTGGTCAGGTAGAGAATACTAAGGCGCTTGAGAGAACTCGGGTGAAGGAACTAGGCAAAATTGTACCGTAACTTCGGGAGAAGGTACGCTCTTGTTTGTGAAGGACTTGCTCTGTAAGCAAACGAGAGCCGCAGTGACCAGGTGGCTGGGACTGTTTATTAAAAACACAGCACTGTGCAAAATCGTAAGATGACGTATACGGTGTGACACCTGCCCGGTGCCGGAAGGTTAATTGATGGGGTTAGCTTAGGCGAAGCTCTTGATCGAAGCCCCGGTAAACGGCGGCCGTAACTATAACGGTCCTAAGGTAGCGAAATTCCTTGTCGGGTAAGTTCCGACCTGCACGAATGGTGTAACCATGGCCACGCTGTCTCCACCCGAGACTCAGTGAAATTGAAATCGCAGTGAAGATGCTGTGTACCCGCGGCTAGACGGAAAGACCCCGTGAACCTTTACTACAGCTTGGCACTGAACATTGACCCTACATGTGTAGGATAGGTGGGAGGCTTTGAAGCAGAGACGCTAGTTTCTGTGGAGCCGACCTTGAAATACCACCCTTGTAGTGTTGATGTTCTAACTTAGGCCCCTGAATCGGGGTTGAGGACAGTGCCTGGTGGGTAGTTTGACTGGGGCGGTCTCCTCCCAAAGAGTAACGGAGGAGCACGAAGGTTTGCTAAGTACGGTCGGACATCGTACGGTTAGTGTAATGGTAGAAGCAAGCTTAACTGCGAGACAGACACGTCGAGCAGGTACGAAAGTAGGTCATAGTGATCCGGTGGTTCTGAATGGAAGGGCCATCGCTCAACGGATAAAAGGTACTCCGGGGATAACAGGCTGATACCGCCCAAGAGTTCATATCGACGGCGGTGTTTGGCACCTCGATGTCGGCTCATCACATCCTGGGGCTGAAGTCGGTCCCAAGGGTATGGCTGTTCGCCATTTAAAGTGGTACGCGAGCTGGGTTTAGAACGTCGTGAGACAGTTCGGTCCCTATCTGCCGTGGGCGTTTGAGAATTGAGAGGGGCTGCTCCTAGTACGAGAGGACCGGAGTGGACGAACCGCTGGTGTTCGGGTTGTGATGCCAATTGCATTGCCCGGTAGCTACGTTCGGAACTGATAACCGCTGAAAGCATCTAAGCGGGAAGCAGGCCTCGAGATGAGTTCTCACTTTGACTTAGAGTCAACTGAAGGGCCGTTGAAGACTACAACGTTGATAGGCGAGATGTGGAAGTGCTGTGAGGCATTAAGCTAACTCGTACTAATTACCCGTGAGGCTTAACCATACAACGCCAAAGTGGTTTAAGTGACAGAAGTTAATAGACTAAAGTAGACAAAAGAATTTAATAGCTTTTTCCGGATTTACATTGATGAGGGAGACTTCATTGATGAACAGAATTTCCTGGTGACTATAGCGTTTTGGACCCACCTGACCCCATGCCGAACTCAGAAGTGAAACAAAACAGCGTCGATGATAGTGTGGATTACCCATGTGAAAGTAGAACATCGCCAGGGCCAAATAAGAGAAACCCGTTGCAGCAATGCGACGGGTTTTTTGCTGTTTGGGGTATAGAAAACCTCGCGAGGTAAACTCGCTCCCACCACAGTATCAGCACAGCGCAATATGGTAGGGGGTGGTTCACCCACCGATAGGTTGCAATGAAAGTTTCCAGCCGATGATAGTGTGGATTCCCCATGTGAAAGTAGAACATCGCCAGGGCCAAATAAGAGAAACCCGTTGCAGTAATGCGGCGGGTTTTTTGTTGTTTGGGGTATAGAGGTTTTTCTATACCTAAGTGAATGCACTCCCAGCACAGTATTAGCACAATGCAACATGGTAGGAGGTAGTTTATCAGCCCAAAATCTTAATAATCTATTTCTTATTGCTTAGGGTCGTAGGTTATGCTTTGAGGCACAGACTTCGCTTCTTGTTAAATGCTACTCTAATTAATGCTATCAGCAAGTACACTTAAAATATGTCGAATAAAGAAACATTTGCGATTTTTTTTGAGCTGTATATACTTACAGTAAATAAACCACTGTATGGAACACCAGTTAATGCGTCCTCTAACAAAACGACAAGAACAAATCTTTGAATTAATAAAAGTATTCATAAAAGATACTGGCATGCCTCCAACTCGTGCAGAAATAGCTGATGCTTTGGGTTTTAAGAGTGCAAATGCAGCGGAAGAACATCTTAAGGCGCTTGCGAAAAAGGGAGTTATCGAAATGGTCCCTGGTGCAAGCCGAGGGATTCGACTTGTAGAGGATGAATCCGAACAACTTGGTTTACCTATTATCGGTCGTGTTGCTGCTGGTGAGCCTATTCTGGCAGAGCAACATGTAGAAAGTCACTGTAATGTAGATGCGAGTTTTTTTAAACCTAATGCTGATTATCTTTTGAGAGTTAATGGTATGAGCATGAAGGATATTGGCATTATGGATGGTGATCTACTAGCTGTTCACAGTACTCAAGTGGCTGAAAATGGCCAAGTGATAGTGGCTCGTGTAGAAGAGGACGTGACAGTTAAACGTTTTGAAAAGAAAGGAAAGAAAGTCTTATTGCATGCTGAGAATGAAGAGTTTAATGCGATTGAAGTGGATCTTGAGCATCAAAATTTCTCCATTGAAGGGTTAGCCGTCGGCGTTATCCGAAGTGCTGACTGGATGTAGTTTTTGAGAGCGAGCGTAGCGTTAAAGATAAAGTTGCGCTTGCTTTAACTATATTTTGTTTAAAAAGTGATAATTAACTTTTCTAACTATGTGAAAGTAGGATGATTATAGTGACTTTAATCATTTAGTAATATTTTTAGTTTTCTGATCTTTATACACTATTTTTCATCATTCTTCGTTTTAATCCCTATAGTCCCCAGTTTTGATTCTAAAGTCGGTCTTCTCAAAAATCTTGCAATTTGTTTGTTTTTTGACTAATTGGTTAATAGTCGTGCAGTAAGTCTATGTACAAATAGACAATATGACAGTCATCCAATAATAACAAAAGACAACCACGAGTTGTCTTGAAGGAGACGTCAAATGAAAATTTGTCGATTAGTTGTAGCATTCATCGCAGTGCTAATCGCCATGCCCTCACTTGCTAACAGCGCTTATAATATGAGGCAAGGTGTTACAGACATTAGTCATCAAGTGTATGAGCTTCACATGACCATATTTCTAATATGTTGTGTCATAGGTGTGATTGTGTTTGGGATTATGTTTTGGGCGCTTATAAAACACAGAAAGTCAAAAGGCGTTGTTGCAGCGCAATTTCATGAAAGCACCAAAGTGGAAATACTTTGGACTGCAATTCCCTTCCTGATACTCATTGGTATGGCAATACCAGCCACAAAAACGCTTATTGCTATGGAAGACACGAGTAAAGCTGATCTGACCATTAAAGTCACAGGTTCTCAGTGGAAATGGCACTATGAGTATATGGGGCACGATGTTGAGTTCTATTCCTTACTCTCTACTTCGAAAGATGAAATTAGTGATCTTAAAGAAAAAAATGAAAATTACCTGCTTGAAGTTGATAAGCATTTAGTTATTCCCACCGATAGGAAAGTTCGCTTTTTGATGACCTCAGATGATGTCATCCATTCTTGGTGGGTGCCTGATTTTGCGGTGAAGAAGGATGCCAATCCAGGCTTTATAAACGAGGCATGGACAAAGGTCAACGATGAAGGAATTTACAGAGGCCAATGTGCTGAATTATGTGGCAAAGATCATGGCTTTATGCCAGTCGTCGTCGAGGCTATAAGTCCTGATAAATTTGATAGTTGGCTTAACGATGCTAAAGCTGAAAAAGCAAAAGCAGAAGCTGAGTCACAAGCAGTAGCCCAACAAACTCTTTCGAAAGAGGAGTTAATGGAGGTTGGTGAACAAACTTACATGGCTTATTGCGCAGCTTGCCATCAACCAACGGGGCTTGGGCTACCAGGTGTCTTCCCTGCAATGAAAGGGAGTAAAGTCGTCACTGGAGATATTAAAGCTCATATAGATATTCTCCTTTTAGGCCGCCCAGGAACTGCGATGCAATCTTTCGCAAAGCAATTAACAATCAAGCAGATCGCGGGGGTTATCACCTATAAAAGAAATAGCTGGGGTAATGACACCGGCGATGTTATTCAGCCAAGTCAAATACAGCGTGAGATAGATGCATTAGAGGAGGGTAAGTAATGAGTGCCATCGTAGAAGAACATTCACAACATACAGCTCCCAAAGGCTTAAAGCGCTGGCTGTTTACCACCAATCATAAAGACATTGGAACACTGTATTTATTGTTCTCACTAAGCATGTTTTTAATCGGTGGTGCTATGGCGATGGTGATCCGAGCCGAGTTATTCCAACCAGGGTTGCAGCTTGTAGATCCGCATTTTTTTAATCAAATGACGACAGTACATGGACTAATAATGGTATTTGGCGCAGTCATGCCCGCATTTACAGGCCTTGCCAACTGGATGATCCCAATGATGATTGGTGCTCCTGATATGGCGCTACCTAGAATGAATAACTGGAGCTTTTGGATACTACCCTTTGCATTTGCAATTTTACTGATGTCGTTATTTTTGGAAGGCGGCGGGCCTGCTTTCGGTTGGACTTTTTATGCGCCACTATCTACAACGTATAGCAATGACAATACAGCATTTTTTGTTTTTGCGATCCATATAATGGGCATTAGCTCTATTATGGGTGCTATCAACGTTATCGTGACCATTGTCAATCTTAGAGCTCCAGGTATGACATGGATGAAGTTGCCTTTATTTGTCTGGACTTGGCTGATCACTGCATTTCTTCTGATTGCAGTTATGCCCGTACTCGCTGGCGCTGTGACTATGGTATTGACTGATAAGTTCTTTGGAACGAGCTTTTTTGATGCAGCAGGTGGTGGTGATCCTGTTATGTTCCAGCATATATTCTGGTTCTTTGGTCATCCTGAAGTGTACATCATGATATTACCTGCCTTCGGCATAATCTCTACGATAGTACCGACATTTTCAAGAAAGAAACTGTTTGGCTATGCATCAATGGTTTATGCAACCGCGTCGATTGCTCTGTTGTCGTTCGTCGTTTGGGCTCATCATATGTTTACTACGGGTATGCCTTTAGCTGGTGAGTTGTTTTTTATGTATGCAACTATGCTCATATCTGTGCCTACTGGCGTTAAGGTTTTTAATTGGGTAGCTACAATGTGGCGAGGTGCTATTAGTTTTGAGGTGCCCATGCTTTTTGCCATTGCGTTTATCGTACTTTTCACAATTGGCGGATTTTCCGGTTTGATGTTAGCAATTACGCCCGCAGATTTCCAATATCACGATACCTACTTCGTTGTCGCGCATTTCCATTACGTGTTGGTTACGGGTGCAGTATTCTCAATAATGGCCGCCGCATATTATTGGTTACCAAAGTGGACAGGTCACATGTTTGATATCAAATTGGCTAAATTTCACTTTTGGCTCTCTTTGGTTAGTGTGAACGTATTGTTCTTCCCTATGCACTTTGTTGGTCTTGCTGGCATGCCAAGGCGGATCCCTGATTATGCTCTACAGTTCGCTGATTTCAACGCGATCATTAGTATCGGAGGGTTTGCTTTCGGTCTTTCTCAACTGTTGTTTGTTGCAGTGGTTTATAAATGTATAAAAGGTGGAGAGCAGGCCCCAGGGAAAGTGTGGGATGGGGCTGAGGGATTAGAGTGGCAAGTACCATCTCCGGCTCCTTATCATACCTTTTCAACGCCACCGGAGATTAAGTAATGCAACATGGACGCCTGCTTAAGAAGCTAATTTTGTTGACGCTAGGTATGTTTGCTTTTGCCTTTGCACTGGTTCCTCTATACGACGTTTTTTGTGATGTCACAGGCCTAAATGGTAAGCCATCCATGGAAATCGCCAAGCAGAGCGAGTCAATTGCGCAAAGTCGACAAGTAGATGTGAGCTTCACAACGCATAGTCAAAGCCAGGCGCCATTTAAAGTCGATGCAGTCGAGCATTCGGTTAGAGTTCAACCCGGTAAGCTAACCGATGTCAAATTCATTGCAAAAAATTTGAGTGATAGTGAGCGTGTGTTGCAAGCGATCCCTTCAGTGTCTCCAGGGAAAGCGGCAAAGTATTTACACAAAATGGCCTGCTTTTGTTTTGATCAGCAACCAATGAAAGGCAAAGAAGAAGTTGAGTTTGTCTTGAGGTTCTATGTAGATACGGAGCTCCCAAGTGATGTTGAGGAACTCACGCTTTCATATACGTTGTTTGATATTACAGAGCGAGTTAGCAAACAAGACAGTGATGGACTGAATATGCTGGCCGCTCGAGAGGAGTTCAAATATGAACCATGAACAAGAAAAATATTACGTGCCTGAGCAAAGCCCATGGCCAATCGTAGGGGCTTTTGCGCTTTTCTTTATCGCGGTCGGCGCTGGCTTAACAATTATTCAACTTAAATCAACCAGTAATAGTGGAGTAATGCTACTGCTCGTTGGTATTGCTGTGCTGATCTATATGATTTTTGGTTGGTTCAGGAATGTGATCCAAGAATCTCAAACTGGATTATATTCTGCCCAAATGGATCGTTCGTTCAAGCAAGGAATGGGATGGTTTATCTTTTCCGAAGTTATGTTTTTTGCTGCTTTTTTTGGCGCACTTTTTTATGCTCGAATGATAGCTGTGCCGTGGTTAGGCGGTGCAAGTAATAACGCTAGTACCAATGAGGTTTTGTGGCCTCAATTTGAAGCTGTATGGCCATTGCTCACAACTCCAGATGGAACTGTAACTCAAGCTATGGGTTGGCAGGGACTTCCGCTGATCAATACGATTATTCTATTAGCATCATCAGTAACCCTTAGCTTTGCTCACGTAGCTTTAGAAAAAGAGCAAAGGGCGAAAGTGAAGGCGTTCTTAGGATTAACAGTACTACTTGGCGTCGCATTCTTAACCTTGCAAGTGGAAGAGTATATTCACGCTTACCAAGATCTGGGGCTAACTCTCCAGTCGGGAGTTTACGGTAATACGTTCTTTTTGCTGACAGGATTTCATGGTTTTCACGTCACACTTGGCGCGATCATTCTTTTCGTTATATGGATAAGGGTATTAAAGGGCCACTTTACCGCTAAGAATCACTTTGCTTTTCAAGCTGGGGCTTGGTATTGGCATTTTGTTGATGTTGTTTGGTTGTGCCTGTTTGTATTTGTTTATGTGTTGTAACAACGGGTGAAGAGTGTAGCTTTATAAAGCCAAATTGAGCGGCAAGACAGATTAGAAGTACGACAGCTATTGATGCATAAACTCTTTGTTGCAATAGCCTCGCCATCGACTCTTGTTGCTCTGACTTGAGCATGACTAGCATAGCTCTAAATAGATTTAGAAAAACGAGTAGTAGCAATACAACAATAATAATTTTAATCATAAGGGGTGTCCGATGGATTTAGGTGCACTTTTTAAAGGTAGATCAAAACCCCCCATATTGGCAGCATTAATCGTTGTTCTTTTATGTGGCTCGCTCTCTTATTGGCAGTGGCAAAGAGCGCAGCAAAAACATGTGTTGCAGCATAAAGTTGAGATTGAAAAATCGCTAGGCGTGGCTAATGAGCAGCAAGTAACATCCCAGCCGCTCACGCAATATGTTAATGCTGAAGTGTCGATTACAGGGAATTTTGTAGGCGATGCGGTTTGGTATTTAGATAATCAAGTCGTGAAAGGCCGAGTCGGTTTTGATGTAATTGGCATTATAAAAATTTCCGAAACTGATGAGTATCTAGCTGTTAATTTAGGTTTTGTGCCTCAGCAGGTTAGTCGCGTGCCTACCGTTTACTCTCTTCCAAGTGGCACCGTTTCTCTACCTGTCTATATCAAATCTAGTGCTAGTAAGCGGTTCACCTTAGCTAAGTCTGCGGCTGAGGAGACAACAAAACAATCTGTGATTCAGTATATTGATGTTGATTACTTGTCTGCGGAGTCAGGTAAACCTCTTTTACCTCTAATTGCCTACATGACTAAAAATAGACTTGCTGGGACTGAGCCCCATTATCAACCGGTCGTAATGTCACCGCAAAAACATGAAGCTTATGCATTACAGTGGTTGCTTATTGCCTTGGCCGCGCTAGTAATTGGCTGGAAACTTTCAAAAAAGGAGAATAAAGATGTCTAAAAGCGCGGCATGGTTTATAGGGCTGTTCGTATTCCCCTTACTATTGGCATTTGTTGCCTTGAAGGTCGGCTGGATACCACATAGTACGACTAATCACGGTGAATTTTTAAGTCAGGAGGTTCGCCAATCAGAGCTGGTTTTAGATACTGAGTGGAGTATCGTTTATCAGCGACCAAAGCAGTGTAATAAGCAATGTTCTTTACTACTAGATAGCTTACCTAATTTGTATTTAGCGCTGGGGAAAAACCAGCAGAAAGTATCGCTTGTGGTATTACAAGAGCGAAATGAAAAAGGTATTGAGTACGCTACTTCTTTGCCGATATACCTCAAGCAGTTAGACGACAACTATCTCTATTTGGTTGATAAAACAGGGTTATTTGTACTTAAATATGCACCAGTAGCAAGCTTAGAAGAAATGCGAAGTGTACAAAAAGGGCTACTGAGTGATCTGAAGAAATTATTGAACTACTCTCGTTCAAGTTAGGAGGTAAATATGTCCAAGGTAAGAATAAAAATCGCAATATTTGCCTGTTTCGTCGCAATAACGGTAGTGACACTTGGCGCCTTCACACGTTTAAGTGATGCGGGACTTGGGTGTCCAGATTGGCCTGGGTGTTACGGCTTTTTAACAGTACCAAATGAGACTCATGAACTATCTGCGGCGAAAGACAATTTTCCACATTTAGAAGTGGAAGCAGAAAAAGCTTGGATTGAAATGATCCATCGCTATTTTGCCAGCTTCCTCGGGTTACTTATTTTGGCACTTGCATGCATAAGGCTATTCAAGAAGCAAAAAACAAAAAACCCTAATCGTCACTACTACTTACTGCTATTGCTTGTGTTATTTCAAGGGGCACTTGGGGTGTGGACCGTGACGATGAATTTACAGCCAGTTATTGTGATGGGTCATTTACTAGGTGGGTTTAGTATTCTTGCATTGCTGGTGTTATTGGTTTTAAGGCTGAAATACACCACTATTACTGCTAGTGTAACTAGCCTTACCTGTCGTTTATGTTATGTGGCTCTTGGTGTGTTGATTATACAAATTGCGCTTGGTGGGTGGCTTGCAGCCAATTATGCTGCTCCACATTGTACAGGCTTGCCGCTATGTGACAATCTGCAACTTTTCTCTTGGCAGAGTTTATTTACGCTTCCTGAAGCTTCAGCGACTTATGAGTTTGGTGTTTTGCCATTCGAATCTAGAGTATCTATTCACTTTATCCATCGGATATGGGCAGTTATTACCGTTTTAATGTTACTTGCTGCATGCTGGCCACTGCTTAAAGCAAGTCAAAACCGAGTACTCCGACACTCAGCGCTTGTCGTTTTAGCTTTAGTTTCTATACAAGTTTTGGTTGGGGCTGCAATAGTACATTTTCAGTTTCCTCTATTGTTGACACTATTCCATAACTTCATGGCAGCTATGGTGTTATTAGCAATGGTGAGATTGTGCTTTTTTATCAGCTTGGCGCAAAAAGTAGGGGTGAAATATGCTTCAATTAACTAATTTTTCAGAGCTTCAAAAAGCAACTACGCTATTACAAGCCTACTTTGGCATGTGTAAGTTCAAAGTAGTATGTATGTTAGTTATTACTGCTTGGGTCGGGATGATGTTAGCACCGCAAAGTGATAAAACATTATTGGCACAGTTAATGAGTTTGTTTGGCATTGGTTTACTTTCAAGTAGTGCAGCAGCTGTAAATCATATCGTGGATAGAGAAATAGATAAAAAGATGGCGCGAACACGAAACCGACCGTTAGCGACAGACTCCGTTTCTGTATCATCAGCTTTAATCTTCGCGACGGGCCTCGCAATTTCAGGATATGCTCTATTAACTATTTTTGCCAATCAGTTATGTGCGCTACTTACCTTAGCCGCGCTATTCGGTTATGCCGTGGTTTATACGTTATTGTTAAAGCGCGCAACACCTCAAAACATAGTAATAGGGGGGTTAGCAGGAGCGATGCCACCTCTGTTAGGTTGGGTCAGTGAGACTGGTCAGCTTGGTGCAGAGCCTTGGTTGTTAGTAATGATCATTTTTGCTTGGACACCTCCCCACTTTTGGGCATTAGCTATTGCTCGTAAACGAGATTACGAAAAAGCCGAAGTCCCCATGTTACCAGTAACGCATGGAAACGAATTTACAAAACTCTGTGTGCTATTTTATACCATCATTTTGACTTTAGTCTGTTTGCTACCTTACCTAGTGGGAATGTCTGGTTGGATCTACTTGCTGGTCTCCGGCATAGCAAATGTCGCTTTTATTTACAAAGCCACAAAGCTTATGAGAACAAATAGTTTAGAGTATGCTATGAGGGTATTCTATTTCTCTATCTGGCATCTTTTGATAGTGTTCATTGCACTCTTTGTGGATAAAGCATTTATATGAAAAAATTTTTCTTAATTATCTCTATGTTAATTCTGTTTGGTTGTGGGCCTGCGCCAGATGTGTCGGAAAAAGTGGTTTGGTACCCTAAGCCTAAGGACGTGAAAGCGTTTGAATTAAGGGATCAATACGGTGAGGTAGTCTCAAATCAAGACTTTACCGATAAATGGAACTTGCTGTTTTTGGGTTACACTAGCTGTCCCGACGTGTGTCCTATGACGCTGTTGAAGCTAACTCACGTATATCAATCCGTAAAAAACAAAAGTGACTTACAAGTATGGTTTGTATCGGTCGATCCTAACCGAGATACTGAAGAGAGGCGTTTAGCCTACATCAAGCACTTTGATCCTAATTTTAAAGCGGTATCTGCCGATCATTCGGCTTTATTTCCTTTTGTGAGAGATCTCGGTTTAATCTACGCAATAAATCAGGAACAGACAGAAGAGTATTATGTTGATCATAGTGCGTCTGTAGCATTAATTAACCCTAAAGGCCAGCTTGAGGCTATTTTCAAACCTACACATACAGCTGGAGCTGTCCCTACAATCGATGACAAACTACTTCTCGCTGACCTTGAGAAGATCATCAATTAGTCTTATATCGGCACTGGTCGACCCCAGTGTCGCTGTACTATCTTACCTCTAACGCTTTAATTATTTGCGGATTTTTAATCAATCTTTGTGGCATTTTTACCATCACGGTCTAAGCTAATTTTATTACTCATTTTTACAAGGATAGTCTTCAGCTCATGTTGAAACTCCCACCTGAAATGGCGATTAACCATGTGGAAAGCCTGTACCATCAGATTTTCCAAGACTCTATGGAAACATCAGACATCACGATTGATATTAGTGAAGTGCAAAGAGCCGACACAGCGTCTATACAACTGCTCTGTGCCGTACAGAAACACTTGCTCTCTTTAGAACATAAAATTGTATGGCATGGTGAAAGTGATGCTTTAGCGCAGGCGGTAGATGAGTTGGGATTAACCCATTATTTATTCCATAGTATTGAAAATTAAGAGGTGAATATGAAAAAGATTTTAGCTGTGGATGATTCGGCGTCAATGCGCCAAATGGTTGGCTTTACTTTGAAAAAAGCAGGTTTTGATGTCACGGAAGCCAAAGATGGCAGTGAAGCGCTATCTATTGCCAAGCAACAAGGGTTCGATGCCGTGATCTCTGATGTAAATATGCCTGTAATGGATGGGATCACTCTTATTAAAGAGCTGCGCAGCTTACCCAACTATAAGTTCACCCCTTTACTGATGCTGACAACTGAGTCGGGGTTAGATAAAAAAACAGAAGGTAAAGCGGCGGGAGCAACAGGTTGGATAGTGAAGCCATTCAACCCTGAACAACTACTAGCGGTATTGAAAAAAGTCATAAGATAGATACAGAGAGGCGTCGATATGAGTATTGATTTAAGCCAATTTTTTGATGTCTTTTTTGAAGAGAGCTTTGAAGGTCTAGACATAATGGAAGCTGAGCTGCTGAATTTACAGCCAGGCCATGAAGACTCAGAAACGATCAATACTATATTTCGCGCAGCACACAGCATTAAAGGTGGCAGTGGAACATTTGGTTTTACTTCTGTCGCTAACTTCACGCATGTTTTGGAAACCTTACTCGATCAGATCAGGGATGGGCGTCGACAGTTGACCGCTGAACATGTCAATTTGCTGCTCCAATCCGTTGATTGTTTAAGGGCCTTATTAACCGCATTACAAGCCGAAGAAGAGCCAGATCTTTCCAATGCGAATGAGTTGAAAGTTAAATTTGAAGAGATTTTAGGTGGTAAAGAGAGTGCTAGCTCAGATACTGCCGATAGCACACCTCAAGGGCAAGAATCTCAAACCTATCAAATAGACTTTAAACCGCTCCCTCATTTGTTTAAAACCGGTAACGAGCCGCTTTATATGTTAAGTGAGCTGTCAGAATTGGGGGATTTAGAAACTCATGCGTTTTGTGATGCTATACCTGAGATTGATGACTTCAATCCAGAGGATTGCTACCTCAGTTGGAGGTTATACTTAACAACCAGTCATCCAGAATCGGCGATTAAAGAAGTATTTGAGTGGGTTGAAGATGATGCTGAAATTTCTATTACCTTATGTGGTGGTTTATTTGAAGATGATGTGAGTGTCTCCACAACGCCAGAACCAGAGAGTGAGAAGAAAGAAGCGTCGAGCAACGACACTCAAAATATTGATGTACCAAAAACACCCTCAGCGACAAAAGCTAAGCCTGAGGCTAGCAAGAAATCAGCAGAATCGACTTCGATCCGTGTTGGGATTGATAAAGTTGATTCGCTTATCAATATGGTAGGGGAGTTGGTTATTACCCAAGCTATGTTGACTCAATTAGGCGAGCAAGAACCGACTGAAAATACGCTTGCTGCGATGCAAGAAGGCCTCGCTCAATTAGCCCATAACACGCGCGATTTACAAGAAAATGTAATGCGTATCAGGATGTTACCTATTAGTTTTGTCTTCAGCCGATTTCCCCGTTTAGTAAGAGATACGTCACAGAAGTTGAATAAACAGGTTGAGCTAAAACTGCTAGGAGAGCAAACAGAATTAGATAAAACCGTGATGGAAAAAATTTCCGATCCTATGGTTCATTTAGTAAGAAACTCTTTGGATCACGGCTTAGAAACACCGGAAGACAGAATAAAAGCCGGAAAAGATCCCGTAGGTACGGTGACACTGAATGCTTTCCACCAAGGTGGAAATATTGTGATTGAAATCATGGATGATGGCAGAGGCTTGAATACCGAAAAAATAAAAAGTAAAGCAATTGCCAATGGCCTAATTCAAGCAACTGATGAGCTGACTATTGAAGAGGTTAATGAACTTATTTTTAGGCCAGGGTTTTCAACAGCTGATGAAGTGAGTGATATCTCTGGTCGCGGCGTAGGTATGGATGTTGTTCGACGAAATATTCAAGCATTAAACGGCAGCGTCGAAGTGACCTCTGCAAAAGGGGTTGGCTCGACATTTACGATTAGGCTGCCATTAACGCTGGCCATTCTTGATGGTCAACTGGTTAAAGTTGCAAAGCATACCTACATCATTCCACTTATTTCTATTGTTGAGTCTTTACAAATAGATATTAAAAAAGTGAGCAAAGTAGGTAATGGTTTAGAGGTGCTTCGGTTACGAGATGAATACATACCAATACTAAGGCTATATCAACTATTTAACCATGGTGGTGCAATAGAAGAGTTGGATAAAACACTGTTAGTAGTTGTAGAGAGTGATAATCACAAAGTGGGATTGTTGGTGGATGATTTACTAGCGCAACAACAGGTCGTTATTAAAAGTCTCGAAGCGAATTATCAGAAAGTAAATGGGATCTCAGGGGCGACAATTTTAGGTGATGGAAGAGTCTCTTTAATTGTTGATATTAGTGGTCTTATCAAACTGAGTGGCTTAAAGCGTCCAGGAACTCAAGAGTTATTAGTAGAACAAGAGTTAGATGAGGTGGTGTCATGATCACTGAAAAAGCCTCGATTAATGAACAAGTCATGCTTGCAGACAGAGATGACGATACACAATTTCTCACCTTTATGATGGCGGGAGAAGAATATGGCATGGATATTCTGGCCGTACAGGAAATCAGAGGGTGGGAAGAAGTCACTGCAATTCCAAATGCTCCTAAGTATGTGAACGGTGCGATTAATTTACGTGGCACGATAGTGCCAATCATAGATTTAAGGGTTCGATTCGGCTTACCGCAAATCGAATATGGAGCTCTAACTGTGGTTATCGTTGTCTCCGTTGTAATAAAAGAGGCAACAAAAATTATGGGGTTAGTTGTTGATGCGGTATCTGACGTATACAGCATCAACGAAGAAACAGCGAAGGATGTTCCAGATTTTCAAGACTCGGAAAATAGTCAATTTGTACAAGGACTTGTAAATGTTGGTGAAAAAATGGTCGTACTTTTAAATTTGAAAAAGATATTAGATCTTGAAGTAAAGCAGAATGAGCAATTGGTTGTCGGGGGATAACATGAGCGATCAAGCATTAGCAAGTCAACTCAACAATAGGGTTCTGATAGCGGGTGCCATAATATTTGTGGGCTTGGCAATTAGTGTTCAAATGTTGAATATTAATATGTCTACACAAGCCTATGTGGCGATGGTTATAGCAGCTGTTAGTGTGGTGCTGGCAATTTTACTACTTAAGCAAAGCGCAAACATTCTGCTTTCTAAGTTGCAAGATGTTGAGGAAATTGTTCCCGCGATCGAGAGCAAAGATGCTAGCTTGCTCAATGCAAGTAATGCGTCACGTCAATCATCTTTATACAAAGCAGTTGCTAATTTATTAAGTGGTGACGCGGTAGATAGTCAAGACCATAGCCATAGTTTGTTGCTAGCTTTAAAGGTCTGTCAGGCCAATGTTATGCTTGCAGATGCCTCTCTCAACATTGTGTATTTGAACGACTCCGTAACCAGTATGCTGCGTAAAAATCAGGCTAAGTTACAGCAAGAGTTACCTGGTTTTAATGTTGATAGCTTGATTGGTGCCAACATTGATACGTTCCATAAAAACCCGAGCCATCAGAGAGGCATACTAGCTAATTTGACCCGTCCATATGTCACACAAATCAAAGTGGCAGGTTTGACCTTTGATCTTATTGCCACGCCTGTTTTCGATGATGAAGGACAAAGGATCGCGACTTTAGTTGAGTGGAAAGACCTTACAAGAGAATTAGCGTTAGAGAAAAAGCAGGCGGATTTGGCGAGCCACAATGCTCGTATATCGAGCGCGCTGGACGTTTGTCAGGCAAACGTAATGCTAGCGGACGAAGGGTTGAATATTATTTATGTTAATGATTCGGTTGTGCGAATGCTCAGAGACAATCAAACGCAGCTTAGAAAATCATTACCGAACTTTGATGTGGATACACTTGTAGGGCAATGTATTGATGTATTTCATGCAAACCCCAGCCATCAAAGAAACCTCCTTGAGAAGCTGAGCGATGTATACAGCACAGATATCAAAGCTGCTGGCTTTACCTTTGGCTTAATTGCGACCCCGGTGTTTGATGAAGAGAAAAAGCGGATTGGTACCGTCGTTGAGTGGGACGACAAAACAGAGCGTTTAGTTCGTGAAGAGGAAGAAAAAACTGCCGCAGCTGAAAACTTGCGCGTCCGAAGAGCATTAGATAACGTTTCAACGAATACGATGATAGCAAATGAGCAGTTTGAGATCGTTTACTTGAATCGTGCAGTGAAAGATATGATGAGAAATGCTGAAAGCGATTTAAGGCGTGACCTGCCTAATTTTGATAGTAACCACCTTATGGGAGCGAATATTGATGTATTCCACCGTAATCCAAGTCACCAACGCAGTATGCTCTCTCGACTTGAAACCGAGTATAAAACGGAAATCGTTGTCGGCGGAAGAACCTTTGGCCTAGTCGCTAATCCGATATTTGATGGTAATAACGAACGCGTAGGCACCGTTGTCGAATGGGAAGATAGAACCAAAGAAGTCACAATTGAGAAAGAGGTGAATGGCCTAGTTCAGTCGGCTAATGGCGGTAATCTTAGTGTTCGTTTATCAGAAGATGGGAAAGATGGCTTCTACTTACGACTAACCAAAGGGTTAAATAATTTAGTGTCTACAGTTGATGAAACGGTTACAGATATGGGGGACATGTTAGACGCCTTAGCAACTGGTAATTTAACCAGACGTATTGAAGGTGAATACCGTGGGGCATACGAAAAACTTAAAAAAGATGCCAATACTACCGCTGAGAAGTTAACTGAGGTACTTGGCCGGATCCGTACTTCTGCAAACTTGGTTGCTAGTGGTGCTGATGAAATCTCCCAAGGTAACGCGGATTTGAGTCAGCGAACTGAAGAGCAAGCCTCCTCACTAGAAGAAACAGCTTCTAGCATGGAAGAAATGACGAGCACAGTTAGACAAAATGCAGATAACGCGAAAGTAGCTAATGAGTTGGCCGAAGAGACTTGTGATAAGGCGACCAAAGGCGGTGAAGTAGTCACACGCGCAGTTGAAAGCATGTCTGAAATTAATGATTCAAGTAAGAAAATTGCCGACATTATAGGCGTTATTGATGAAATCGCTTTCCAGACAAACCTATTGGCATTAAACGCAGCCGTTGAAGCTGCCAGAGCCGGAGAACAAGGTAGAGGCTTTGCAGTGGTCGCGGGTGAGGTCCGTAATCTAGCTCAGCGTTCTGCAGCAGCGGCGAAAGAGATTAAAGATCTGATCAGAGACAGTGTAAGTAAGGTTGAAGATGGTACGTTACTGGTTAATGAATCTGGTGAAACGCTAAAAGAAATAGTTGAGTCTGTTAAGCGGGTGACAAACATGATTTCTGACATTGCTGAAGCGTCGATTGAGCAGAGTTCAGGTATTGAGCAGGTTAATAAAGCAGTGTCACAAATGGATGAAATGACGCAGCAAAATGCTGCCTTAGTTGAAGAAGCGTCAGCCGCAGGGGAGTCGATGGCTGAGCAAGCAAATGATATGAGAAGATTATTAAACTTCTTCACTCTTGATGAATCTTCACACCGTAGCTTAGAAATGTCTGAGTCACCGAAGAACTATAAAGCGCCAGAAAAGCAATTACCAAAACGGACAATGAACTCTAATAAGCCCCCTCAGCAAAACACGAAAAGTAATCAGTTTGCAGATGACTCGGAAGAGTGGGAAGAGTTTTAGGGTTAGGCAATAGATCAATTCCGTAGTGGGGGTTGGCTGAAGGAATACGACGATGCGAGAGTTTCTGTTGACCGATAAGGATTTTTCCGAAATTTCGGCTCGAGTCTATGACACATGCGGCATAGTACTCGGGCCGCATAAAAGGGAAATGGTTTACTCAAGGTTGGCAAGGCGCATAAGAGCCAATGGGCTAAAATCATTTGAGGCGTACTTGTCGTTTTTGGAAGAAAATCAAGATGTTGAATTTAGTCATTTTATCAATGCAATTACGACCAATTTAACCTCATTTTTTCGGGAAAATCATCACTTCGAATTTCTAACAAAGAAAATAGTTCCCGAAATTATTGCCAGACACAAACACGACAGAAGAGTCCGGATCTGGTCTGCCGGGTGCTCCACAGGTGAAGAACCCTATAGTATTGCGATGACCATTGCGAATGCTTTTCCTAATGGTTGGGATGTCAAAGTACTGGCAACAGATTTAGATTCCAATGTCTTAGGCAAAGCGAGTCTTGGAGAATATACGGCAAATAACGTCACGGGTTTAGACGAAGATAAGCTCAAAAAATGGTTTCTTAGAAGTGCTGATGGAGCAATGTATAAAGTGAAGCCTAAATTGCAATCCTTCATCCATTTTAAACGACTTAATCTTCTAGAACCATGGCCAATGAAAGGGCCCTTTGATGTTATTTTCTGTCGTAATGTTTTGATTTATTTTGATAAAGAAACAAAAGATAAATTGTTTGAGCAATATCATGACATGTTAGTTCCCAATGGTTACTTACTTATAGGGCACTCCGAAACGATGGGAAAAGAGCACCTAGAATTTAAAAATTTAGGTAAAACCATTTATCAAAAAGGCCAGTTGAATGAGAGAGTTTAGACCCGTTCTCAGAGGCTTCGAGCATGTAAAACGCTTTTGGGATTCAGGGCGTGCCAAAGTCGTTGCAAAAGTACTTCCGGGGGAGTTTTATGTATCTAAGCAGGATGAACTGATTTCGACTGTACTAGGTTCCTGCATTGCCGCTTGCGTATATGATGAGAAATTGGGGATAGGTGGTATGAATCACTTTATGTTACCTGGAGCAAAGGCACTAAGAGAAGTGCATGCGGATGACCTAAATTGCCGTTACGGTAACTGGGCGATGGAGTATCTGATAAATGAAGTACTCAAAAATGGGGCGTCTAGAAGCAATTTAAAAATTAAACTTTTTGGCGGCGGAAAAATTATTAGCGCTATGACTGATATCGGAGAAGGTAATATCAGGTTTGCTCAAGCCTATGTGGAAGAGGAAAGTTTAAATTTGATTTCACAGGATGTAGGCGGCCCCTGGCCAAGAAAAGTTATCTTTCATCCTCAAAGTGGCAAAGCGCAAGTGAAAAAGTTACGAACCATGCACAATAACACAATTGAACAACGTGAAGTGCGTTACTTACATGACATTGAGGCTCAAGACAATAAAACGGATATTGAGCTATTTTAGGTGTGAAATATGATCAAAGTTCTGATTGTTGACGACTCGCCGTTAATTCGTGGGTTGTTAAAAGAAATTTTAGGTCAGGCGGATGGTATTAAAGTCGTTGGCACCGCGGAAGACCCTTATGAAGCTAGAGAGCTCATTAAGTCTACTTCGCCTGATGTATTAACTTTGGATATAGAAATGCCAAAAATGAATGGCATTAATTTTCTTAAAAATTTAATGCGCTTAAGGCCTATGCCTGTTGTGATGATCTCTACGTTGACCCAAGAGGGCTCACCCGCCACGATAGAAGCACTAGAATTAGGTGCCGTTGATTTTATTTCTAAGCCCACCAGCAATGTTGCTGATACCTTAATGTCTTATTCCGATTTGCTGGTTAAGAAAATTAGAGTAGCGGCCGGTGCAAGAGTGAGGGCTTTTAAAGCACCAAAACAGGAAAGCGAATTAGAAATTGGCCGTAATTATACATTTTCTCGTAATACTATTTTAGCCATAGGCGCCTCAACTGGAGGAACTGAAGCTATCAGAGAGGTGCTTATGCGATTACCAACACACGCCCCTCCTGTTGTTATCACCCAACATATCCCACCAGTTTTCAGTACCTCATTCGCGCAAAGAATGGATCGCACCTGTGCGGTATCAGTCAAAGAAGCGGAAGATGGTGATGTTTTATTACCTGGTCATGTTTTCATAGCACCGGGAGACAAACATCTTAAGGTGGCACACACTGCAACCGGATATGTTTGCCGATTAGATGATACTGAGCCTGTTAATCGTCATAAACCCTCAGTTGAGGTGTTATTTAACTCCCTTGTGCCAATGGGGAAGCATGTTTGTGCTGCTATGCTTACGGGAATGGGTAGTGATGGAGCAAAAGCAATGCTAGCTTTGAAAACCACTGGTGCCAATACATTTGCACAAGATGAACTTAGCTGTGTGGTATGGGGAATGCCTAGAGCGGCGTACGAGCTTGGCGCAGTGCAAAGCCTAGTACCTTTGAGTAAAGTGACTGAAACCATGCTGAGCGCGGTTAAAAAGTAGGGGTAAGAGCTAATTTGCTCCTACCCAAAGCTGTCATTTTTCAATAACCCAAGGTTGTGAAAACCAATAATATCGTCCTGTGTCTTTGATTGAAGGTGCCGTACAGTTATATCGAGACCGTCCTATGGATAGTGCTTTCGGGGTTTGGATACGTACGCTGGTTTCTGATAGCCACGTCAGCTCAGCTTGTCCAACACCTGAAACGTAGCATGCAAATTGACTCTGATGAAAATCCTTATTGTTAAAATGCAACGTGATTGCTGGGGTTTTATTGTTCGTAACGCTATCAAGGTAATCTAATTTTTGTAGAGAGAACGCTTTGGTCTCGAGCTTAGTTTTTAATGTTTCTAAGTTGCTGTAGTTTCCTGATGCGGGAAAGCGAGCGATACGTGTAAAATCTGAAGAAACACCAACCGCACCAGAGTGTTGGCCAATACCAATAAGTCCAAGCTCTGCTACTAGCTTTTGCAATTCATGGTTAAACTCACCGTAAGGGTATGCGAGGTAGGGGTAATCGTGGCCAATTTCTTCTTTAATACGCTGTTGTGACCATGTGATATCGTGCTCAACACGTGCACGCCACTGCGCCGCTGTTTCATTTTTTAGTTTGAGGTGGAGGTAATCGTGCTTAGCACTATGATTTGCGATAATAGCCCCGCGTTTTGCTAATGACCTCAGTTCATCCCACGTCATGACATAGCTTTTCTTTTCGTCAATAAGTTGAGGGTTGACGAAAATAGTATAGGGAAAGCCAAAAGATTCCAGGATCGGGGCCGCCGCAGTGATATTATTTTCATAGCCATCATCAAAGGTGATAGCTAACGTCTTTTCTGGTAGAGACTTACCCGACTTTAGGCTATCTAACAATTGTGGTAAAGGTATCACCGAAAAACCATGTTCTTTAATGTGGTTAAGATGAGATTTAAAGGTTTCTTCACTCACGCTGGTGACCGCTGGGAGTTTCTCACTCACGTGATGATACTGTAAGATAACCGCACCCCAACTATTTGCTGAGAATAGGGCCAAACCAAAAATAATATGTTGTATCAATTTCTTAAATGCCATAAAGCGCAACATCTGAGCCTCTTACTACTTGCAGGTCCGATGATACTATCAAATATTACGGTGCCACTGTTAGGATTAGTCGATACAGCAGTCATTGGTCATATGGGGGATGCGCATTTTTTGGCTGGGATAGCGCTAGGCTCTAGCGCTATCTCGGTACTATTTTGGCTTGCAAGTTTTCTGCGAATGAGTACTACAGGAGTGATCGCTCAATCAAGCGGCCAGCAAGACCATGACAAGCTAGCACGTTCACTATTTACCAGCATGCTCATTGCGCTGCTCTTTGCCGTGAGTTTGATTCTATTATCTCCTCTGCTGGTCCAAGTTATTGCTCAACTTTCAAATGCTTCTAGTGAAGTATTTGAGCAAGCAAAATTATATTTTCAAATCCGTGTATTTAGCGCGCCTGCAGCAATGTTAAATCTTGTGTTGCTGGGCTTTATGCTTGGAATGCATTACGGGCGAGGGCCATTCTATCTGGTGTTGTTCACGAACATAGTGAATATAGCTTTGGATATTTTATTTGTTGTCGGATTTGAGTGGGGAGTAGCAGGCGCAGCTTGGGCTTCACTGATTGCAGACTATTCGGCATTAGGCTTATCTTTGTTTTTGAGCGCATTGGTCGCAAAGCGCTACGGTATTTCGTTGAAATTCACTCTACCAAAGCGCGCGCAGTGGCTCAGTTTACTCACCTTGAATCGTGATATTTTTATTCGTTCCTTGATCTTACAACTCTGCTTTAGTTTTATGACTTTCTATGGCGCAAGACTTGGTGAGATCACGCTAGCGGCCAATGCTGTCTTACTGAATTTTTTGATGTTAGTTAGCTTTGCGATGGACGGTATCGCTTATGCTGCCGAGGCAAAGGTCGGCAGAGCAAAAGGACAAGGCTCGTTGGGGCAATTGCAATTATGGGTAAAAGTAAGCCTGTTTTGGGGGGCTGCATTTGCGCTTTTATACAGCGCTATTTTTTATCTAGCTGGTGGCTGGATCATTAACTTATTAACCAATATCCCCGAAGTGATAACGTTGGCAGGTACTTATTTACCTTGGTTGGTGCTATTACCTTTGATTGCCATGAGTTGCTTTTTGTTTGACGGCATCTTTGTTGGGCTTACTCGTGCTAAAGAAATGCGAAATAGCATGTTAGTTTCTGCGGTATTCGGTTTCTTCTTGCCTTTTTTGATTGCCTTGCCACTCGGTAATCATGCGCTCTGGCTTGCGATGAGTTGTTTTATGGGGTTGCGTGGATTGACCTTGGCATATAAATATCATCTGCTCGCTCGAGAAGCTACTTTACTCGAATAATGGGGCTGTGTTAAGCAAATGGGTCGTTATCTTTTAGGGCTTGGCGGCGTTTTTCTCTGGCTTCTATCACTTGAGAAAAGCGATTAGCAAAAATACCAATATAACCGTAAAAGGCACAGCATAAACCAGGAAGTAAAAGCACTAAACCTGCGATTTGAAAGCGATGATCTTGATAATAACCCAGCGCGATAAAAGCACCCGCGAGTAACACAATAACAAGGCCAAAAAGGAAGAACTTGAGACTTCGCTTAGGGTGAGACCCTAAGCGATAAATGAGGGGTTTGCTCATTAATAGTAAGAGTGTTCGCCGCGCGCGTGCTCCGTGATGTCACGTACGCCGTTGATTTCTTCAAACTTAGCGATCATCTCTTTTTCGATGCCTTCTTTCAATGTGACATCAATCATTGAGCAGCCGTTACAACCACCGCCGAATTGAAGTACAGCAATACCATCTGCGGTAATTTCTACTAGACTAACTTGACCACCGTGATTGGCCAGTTGTGGATTTACTTCTGTCACTAGCATGTGCTCTACGCGCTCAGCTAGGCTCGCATCATCACGTAATCGTTTAGCTTTGGCATTTGGTGCCTTAAGCGTCAACTGACTCCCCATTTTATCGGTAACGAAGTCGATATCGGCTTCTTCTAAAAATGGTGCGCTTTCTTCATCAACGATGGCTTCAAAACCATTAAACGGTAAGCGGATATCGCTTTGTTCAACGGCATCTGCTGGGCAATATGACACGCCACACTCAGCTTGAGAGGTGCCTGGATTAACCACGAAAACTCTAATATTAGTGCCTTCAGCCTGATCGGCTAATAGTTTCGCGAAATGGCTTTGGGCAGAATCTGAAATATGGATCATAATTCGCTCTATACTTGACTAAATTACTCGGTTAATACGTATCATAATCTCCTCGTCGTGTTGTCGCTAGTGTTCGGCGTAAAAATTTGGCAATCGGCGGTGCGCTTGTTAGCTTGAAAAGTAATCGGAATTAAAGGACATTATCATGCGGTTAATAAGCTGTATTATCGTGCTGTTGAGCTTTAGCTTGCAGGCCAAGCCCATTGCCTATTATTTTGGCGATGAAGTAAAATTTGATCCCACAATAACTACGCCAAAACAAGCGTTTGGATATGAAGTTGGGCAGTGGCATTTGCGCCACGATCAAATCGTTAATTATCTACATACCCTTGCAAGTGAAAGCCCAAGGCTGAGTGTCGAAACAATCGGATTTAGCCATGAGCGACGTCCTTTATTACTCCCAAAAGCGAGCTCGCCACAAAACCAACAAAACTTGGCGCGTATTCAGCAAGACCATATTGCTTCATTGAGCAGTAGTCAAAACCGTTCAGACCAGCCAGTTGTTATGTGGATGGGCTATAGCGTACACGGTAATGAGTCTTCAGGCAGCAATGCAGCGGTACTTATGGCATATTATTTAGCTGCGGCGCAGGGCGAGTCTGTTACACAGCTTCTTGATAATGCGGTGATATTGTTAGATCCAGCCTTGAACCCTGATGGCTTATCACGCTTTGCTACATGGGCAAACGCCAATAAGAGCATGTCTCTATCAACTGATCCTGCACATCGCGAGCATAATGAGTCTTGGCCTTCTAGTCGTACTAACCATTATTGGTTTGACCTCAATCGTGACTGGTTACTACTACAACATCCTGAGTCAAAAGCACGGATCAAAGCATTCCACCGTTGGAAACCTAACGTACTGACCGATTTTCATGAAATGGGCCCAAATAGTACGTATTTTTTTCAACCTGGGATCCCATCAAGGACTCACCCAATTACCCCATTACAAAACGTAGCGCTAACCAACGAGATTGGTAAGTTTCATGCCAAAGCCCTTGATGCGCAAGGGGAGTTATATTTTACTCAAGAGAGCTTTGATGACTTTTATTATGGCAAAGGTTCTACGTACCCCGACGTAAATGGTGCGGTTGGCATTTTGTTTGAACAAGCAAGTAGTCGAGGGCATGCACAAGAAACTCAGTATGGCGTGTTGAGCTTTCCTGAAACGATTAAAAATCAGGTTACGACGAGTCTCTCGACATTTCAAGCCAGCACGACACATAGACGCGCTTTACTTGACTATCAGCAGCAGTTTTATCAACAAGCGAATGAGCTTGCGAGTAAAGATGAAATCAACGGTTACGTTGTTGCACGGGGAAAGGATAATTACCGTTTTCAAGCGTTTGTGGATTTATTGAAACAGCATCAGATAGAGGTGAAATATCTCTCAAAAACCAAAGAGGTGGATAACACTGAATATCAGCAAGGGGATTTATACATTCCGCTAGCCCAGCCGCAATATCGCTTGATAAAAGCACTATTTAGCACACAGACGCATTTTAAGGACAACACTTTCTACGATGTTTCAGGTTGGACGATGCCGTACGCTTATGATTTAGATTTTGCCGCAGTAAAAAGTGGCTGGGGTTTAAAGCTTCAAGGTGAATCGAGCACTGAATCAAATATATTGGCTCCCGTTGCAGGAAGTTATGCCTACACCATAGAATGGCATCATTACCTAGCGCCACAATTAGCAAATCGCCTCTTACAGGCTGGAGTGAAAGTGGCAGCTGCAATGTCACCATTTTCAGCATCAACCACCTCAGGCTCTCATGACTTTCAGGCCGGTACATTGGTGATAGCAAGTGGTATTCAACAGCAAGCGGACTGGTTTACTGAGCTTGAAACAATCGCCAGAGAGCTTTCACTTCCAGTATATAGTGTGACTACAGGCATGACACGAAGTGGCGTCGATTTTGGGTCAAGACAAATGCTGCAGCTGCAAAAGCCAGAAGTCCTCATCATAGGTGGTGCGGGTGTAAGTCAATATGAAGCGGGTGAGCTTTGGTATCATTTGGATAGGCATTTAAAACTTGCTCCGTCGATTGTGGAAAAGCAGCATATCGAGAAACTCGATCTTACACGCTACACCCACATTTTATTGGCTGATGGTAAATATGGAGATTTAAGTGACAAGAGCAAAGCTAAGCTCTTGAGCTGGGTCGCTAAAGGCGGTGTGATTTGGGGGCAAAAGCGTGGTGCGCAGTGGCTAATCGAACAGCAGCTACTAGACGCTGAAATGGTTTCAAGCAAAGAAATGCGAGCCCAGTTTGACAGCAAAAATCTCACCTTTGCAGATCAAGATAGCCTGTCGGCAAAACAGCGGATTGCCGGCGCGATTTTTGATGCGCGTTTGGATTTAAGCCATCCTTTGTCTTTTGGCTTTGAGAACCGGGAATTGCCTGTCTTTAAAAATAGCACTTGGGTGATGCATCGTAATAATAAGCCATTTATCGAGTCGTTGACGTATACTAAAAAGCCTTTATTGGCAGGGTATGCTGATAATATTAACGTTGAACAGATCGCTGGTTCCTCTGTCTTGATAGCGTCAACGTCTGGACGTGGGGTGGCTGTAGGAATGACTGACAATCCTGTATTTCGTGGCTTTAGGTTCGGTTCTAGCCGACTGCTAAATAACGCGTTGTTCTTTGCACACGGCATAAGATAAGGTCCAGAACATTTAGCAAGTTGATTGATATCTGTTCTAGCTATATCAATCAAATAATACGCTTTTAAGCGTCGAATGGTGTGAGGCTGATAGCCATCGCCCACACCATTTTTGCCCCATTTTGTTTACACACTTTTGCCGCTGCATTCATGGTCGCACCCGTTGTGATCACATCCTCAAGTAATACTATATTTTTTCCTTCAACAGATTGGTTGAGCACAAAGGCATTGTTTAAGTTACGTTTTCGTTTAGCTTTGGTCAGCTCCGATTGTGGCTTGGTGTGTTTTGCTCTTTTGAGTATTGTCTGGCTGAGTGGTAGCCCTTGCCAAATCTGCTCAACTTGATTGTAACCTCGTCGGATTAACCGTCTTCGGTGTAGTGGCATACAACAAACAAGGTCTACGGGGAAAGCATCCTCTTCACTGAAGCGCTGCCATAGTGTTTGAGCCAGCAGGTTCAAGGCACATTGATACGCTTTGCTATGGTTAAACTTTACTCCTTGCAACCATGTGTTTATAGGCGTACGGTACCAACTCGCCACGGTTAACCCATCGCAGTCTTCAAGGCTAACCATGCGTTGGATATTGGGGTAATTAAGTAAATTTATCTCTTTATCCATAAAGTCTAAACAGGCGTGTAAGCAGTATGAACAAAGCAAGGTTTCTGTTGTGCTTTGTTCACAGCATACACAAGGCTGACACCACTTTTTAGGTAATAACCGATTAAGTTGGATCATTGCTTTCCATCCCGGGTTAGCTATCATGGCGTCAAGTTTGGTATAGAGAACAGATAAATGCAAAATGAAGTTGTGCTGCTCCATGGTTGGGGGATGAACAAAGCGGTGTGGCAGTTATGCGAGGAAGCTTTAGCACCTACAACACCAATTAAAGCGGTAAACCTTCCTGGGTTTGGTGGTACACCAAGCGCGGAGGGCGATTATTCTCTTGAGCGTAACGCTTTACTTATTGCTGAGCAGCTGATGCCACAAAGCGTATTGATAGGCTGGTCTTTGGGGGGCTTATTTGCATTGTATTTAGCTGCTCATTTTCCAGACAAAGTTAGCAAGGTTATTTTGGTCGCTTCAACGCCATTTTTTTGTGAGCAAGCTGATTGGCCCGGAATAGCCCCTAAGGTGCTAAACAACTTTGAGACTCAACTGCAAACCAATAGCGCAAAGACGATAGAAAGATTTTTAGCTATTCAAGCGATGGGCAGTGAATATGCCAGAGAAGACATCAAACAACTCAAAGCGCTACTAGGCACACTGCCGGAAGCGGAGGCGAAAGCACTAGCTGGTGGACTGGAGATATTGAAATCGCAGGACTTACGTGATGAATTTTCACGGCTGCAACTCCCCACAATAGGCATATTCGGCCGTTTAGATTCTCTTGTTCCACAAACGGCTGTAGAAAAAATGCAGGTACTCAATCCAAATTTTAAGGCTCATACGCTTGCAAAGGCCTCTCATGCGCCTTTTATCTCTCATAAAGAAGCTTTTTTATCACTCCTTAAATCAATTATTTAGAAATTTAGAATAATAAAGCGGCAAAAAATTGCCGCTTTTACTTTTCTTTGTTGATATTTTGCGCAATAATTAGTCAGTAAGAAAAGGTTTATCTAGGTGCGAATATGCCAATAGGTGATGTGTTAAATAATGGAATTGACGGTTATAACCGCGCTGCTCAGGGGATTGCCCAAGCAAGTGCTGATATTAACCGCGCTGCCATCGATCAACAAAGTGATTCTGAACGTGCATCTGGGCGGCAGTTGCAGGGTGCCAGTGCCGGTGAAGCTGTGACGGCTCCAGTGAGCGAAACCCCAAGCTTGACCGAATCAGTGGTAGCCTTAAAAGTTGAAGAGTTTAACGCGAAAGCCAATGTGCAAACTATTCGCACTGCAGATGAAGTGCTAGGTACGTTGATTGATATTAAAGTGTAATGAACATAGTAACGCCACCACCGGCGATGAATTTAAACACTGCCAACGTGTACACCGAAACGGTTGTACGCGATAATCAGCTGCGTGAAGCGATCCCAAAACCTGCACCAACTAATCCCTCATTTACTGAAAACCGCAACCTTTCCGATTCTGAAAAAGGCCGCTCTTCTAACGTAGACGATGCAAAAGTTTACGGTTCTGATGGTAAAACAGAGCAAAGCAAAACCATTCAAGGCAAAGAGGAAGGTGAAAAAGGCGAAGGCCAAGAAAAAGAAAAGAATGAACAAGAGCAGCAACAAACAGAGCAAGATGAGCAGGTCGTTCAAGAATTAAAATCTCGAGATAGAGAAGTAAGATTACATGAGCAGGCTCATGCCAGGGTAGGCGGGCAATATGCCGGATCACCGAGTTACGAATATCAGCGCGGTCCTGATGGCAATAACTACGCTATTGGCGGCGAGGTGATGATCGACGTTGCGCCGCTTGAAGGTGACCCACAGGGCACAATTGAAAAAATGCAAACGGTGAGAGCGGCAGCGTTAGCACCTGCAGAACCATCGGGCGCTGATAGGGCCATCGCAGCAGATGCTACTCAAAAACTCTCGGCGGCGCAGGCTGAGTTGGCAAAAGCTTCTATTAGTGGTGAAGAACAAATTGATAGCAAGCGGGTGCAAAATATTCAAACTCGTCGCTTGAGTGGTGAGCAGGCAAAAGCAGAGAGTGAAGAAGAGCAAGCCAAGCTGAAGCAGGATGCAGATCCTTACGCTGTCGCGATGCCAATTGAAGCTGATCCTGAAATCCAAGCAAGATCGCTCAGGATCTCAAACTTTTATCAACATGTAGCGATGCCTAATCAACCCGCATCGCTATCAGTGCAAATTTAACCGTAGGTATTGGCCTTCTCCTCCGCGGGTCATTGCAGTGAAAACGAGTTAAAACCCCCGACAAACGAAAAGCGCGACCAAGGCCGCGCTTTTCTTTGTTCATTGCATTGTTGAACCTGAACTCGGGATAACAACTCGTTCTCTAGCAGCTGTTATCCCTTACTACTGCGTTAAATTTGTTTGCAATAGGCCAGCTATTGACGCACAAATTTGCCTTGTATTAAGAAATAACTCCTAGCTAGAGCGATATTACGCTTTTGAACTTAGTGAGTTTAGTGGATTAACTTACTTCTTATCCCAAGTTCAGGTTATTGAGATTACTTCTTCAGCTTTGCGAAGGCTTCTGCAAACGCATTACCCATCGCAGCGTTACCTGCATCTCGTGACTTTGGCTTAGAAGACTTAGGCGCCGGTTTTCCTTTGTGCGGCTTAGCGTTTTGTTTTTGCGCTGGAGCTTGAGATATTTCATCGTTTAAGCGCATGGTAAAGCTAATGCGTTTACGAGGCACATCAACCTCAATCACTTTGACCTTAACGATATCTCCCGCTTTAACGACTTCACGCGGATCGGAAATAAACTTATCCGTGAGTGCTGAAATGTGAACAAGTCCATCTTGATGTACACCTACATCCACAAAAGCCCCAAAATTGGCAACATTAGAGACCACACCTTCTAAAATCATACCGACTTTAAGATCTGTGATTGTCTCAACACCAGCTTTAAACTGCGCCGTTTTAAATTCTGGGCGAGGATCTCGGCCTGGCTTATCTAATTCTTTGATAATATCAGTGACCGTTGGTACCCCAAACTTATCATCTACATAGTCGTTTGCCACAAGGCCATTCAAGACTTCGCGATTACCGATAAGGGTATTCACTTCTAGATTTTGTTTTTTACAAATCGCTTTGACAACCGGGTAAGCTTCTGGGTGCACTGCTGATGCATCCAGTGGATCGTCGCCATTGGCGATACGTAAGAAACCAGCTGCTTGTTCAAATGCTTTAGGTCCTAATCGCTCAACTTTTTTAAGCGCTTTGCGATCCGTGAAAGAGCCATTTTCGTCGCGGTATTTTACGATGTTGCTGGCTAATGTTTTATTCAAACCCGAGACGCGCGTTAATAATGGTATCGATGCCGTATTCACATCTACACCTACTGAGTTTACGCAGTCTTCGACCACAGCCGTTAGTGTTTGTCCTAACTGGCTTTGAGAAACATCATGCTGATATTGGCCAACACCGATTGATTTAGGTTCGATTTTCACAAGCTCTGCTAACGGATCTTGTAATCTTCTTGCGATAGAAACTGCACCACGTAGAGATACATCAAGATCTGGAAATTCGTTTGCGGCAAATTCAGAGGCTGAGTACACCGATGCGCCAGCTTCACTCACCATGATTTTGTTGAGCTTTAATTCGGTAGCACTTTTTAGCAGTTCTGCGGCCAGTTTGTCGGTTTCGCGAGACGCGGTTCCGTTACCGATAGCAATAAGCTCAACTTTGTATTGGCGGCACATTTGCTCTAGTGTCTTCAGCGACTTATCCCACTGGTTTTGAGGGGCATGAGGGTGGATAGTACTGGTTGCAATCAGTTTGCCTGTGGCATCGACAATAGCGACTTTACACCCGGTACGTAATCCCAGATCGATACCCATTGTCACTTTTGCACCAGCAGGCGCAGCCATCAGCAGATCTTTTAGGTTTTTCGCAAAAACTTCGATAGCGTCTAGCTCTGACTTTTCACGCATTGACCCTAAGAATTCATTTTCCAAGTGCAGGGCGATTTTAATTTTCCATGCCCACTGGACCACTCCCATTAACCAATCACTGGCAGCTTTACCAGAGACAGCTAGGCGGTAATGATCGGCAATGATCTGTGCACAAAACTGAGCTGGGTCCTCTGCGCTTGGTTCCGGGTTGATAGATAACTGCAAAAAGCCTTCGTTACGGGCTCTTAGCATCGCCAGCGCGCGGTGTGATGGAATTTTATTTAGCAGCTCATTATGTTCAAAGTAGTCACGGTATTTGCTTCCAGCTTCTTCTTTACCGGCAATGACTCTTGCTTCGATTTGCGCGTTGTCTTTAAGGTGTGCACGGAGTTTAGCAAGTAGCTTTGCGTCTTCTGCAAAACGCTCCATGAGAATAAACTTAGCGCCATCTAAAGCCGCTTTGCTGTCTGCAACGCCTTTGCTTTCATCAATGAAAGGAGTCGCTTGTTGCTCTGGGTCCAACGTTGGATCTGCAAATAAAGCGTCAGCTAAGGCTTCTAAACCTGCTTCTATCGCGATTTGGCCTTTTGTTCTGCGCTTTGGTTTGTATGGGAGATATAAATCTTCGAGTACGGTTTTGCTGTCGGCGGCTTGTATTTCTGCATTTAACTCAGCAGTGAGTTTACCCTGCCCATCGATGGTTTTTAAAATAAACTCGCGACGTTCATCGAGCTCTCGTAAGTAACCTAACCTTTGCTCAAGCAAGCGCAGTTGAGTGTCATCTAAGCCACCCGTTACCTCTTTACGGTAACGTGCAATAAATGGAACGGTTGCCCCTTCGTCTAGCAAACTAATAGCAGCATTAACTTGCTGTTCTCTGGCGTTAAGCTCCGTTGCTAAACGTTGTGTGATATTGCTCATGCAAAATCCTTATACTCTTCTTAATCGGTCTTTGTTGCCTAGATTATATTCACCTCAGGCAAACAAAATTTAGCTCAATGTTATCATTGTTCGGTGTTTCTGCGATATTCGATTTGGTTGATATACCAAAGTCTTCGGCCGTGCGGTGTGGTGACCGTAATTTCATCATCGACCTGTTTGCTTAGTAAGGCCCTAGCCATTGGCGCATCAATGGAGATGTAGTCATTGCGTTCATATATTTCATCAGGTCCAACAATACGAAATGCACGAACCTCGCCTTCTTCGCTTTCCACTTCTACCCAAGCGCCAAAAAATACTTTACCTTCTTGTTCGGGGCTGTATTCCACGACTTTTAGTTCGGGCATACGCTTTCGTAAAAAGCGCACCCGTCTATCTATTTGCCTTAATAAACGTTTATTGAAGGTGTAGTCGGCATTTTCGGAGCGATCGCCTAAACTCGCTGCCCAATTCACAATTTTGGTGATCTCTGGGCGCTTTTCAAACCACAGGTGATCATGTTCTTGCTGCAGTTGGCGGTATCCTTCGGGCGTGATCAAATTCGTTTTCATGTTTCTCAGGTGTTTTGGGTTAAACCCTTGTAATGTTCGGTAACAATCTAGTATCAATGTATGGTGTCGAAAAGCACCAAATTCAATTATATTTAAGCATAATAATATCATGGTCCATTATCGCCATGAGCGTTAAATGAACAGGATGATGATTTGTGCACGAAATGTCGCAGATCAGCAAGCTTTAGTAAATTAATAAATAGAAGAAATATAAATGGGAAATGAAACCACCAAAGTGCTCGTAGTTGACGACGATATGCGTTTGCGCAGTCTTTTAGAGCGTTATCTCGTAGAGCAGGGATTTATCGTCCGCAGTGCAGCCAATTCTGAACAAATGGACAGACTACTTGAACGCGAAAACTTTCACTTGATGGTGTTAGACTTGATGCTTCCTGGAGAAGATGGTCTTTCCATCTGTCGTCGTTTAAGACAAAAAGAGAATGAGATCCCAATTGTCATGTTGACGGCGAAAGGTGATGAAGTTGACCGTATTATTGGTCTTGAGCTTGGCGCGGATGATTACATTCCAAAACCTTTCAACCCAAGAGAACTGTTGGCGCGAATAAAAGCCATTCTTCGTCGTCGTGCCAAAGAAGTACCAGGTGCGCCTGCTGCAGAAGAAAATGAAGTGAGCTTTGGTAACTTTACCCTTAATTTAGCGACGCGAGAGATGCAACATGGGGAAGCGACGATTTCACTTACCTCAGGTGAGTTTGCGGTACTTAAAGCACTGGTGAGTCACCCTCGAGAGCCGCTTAGTCGAGATAAGTTAATGAACCTTGCTAGAGGGCGTGATTATAGCGCACTTGAGCGTAGCATTGACGTTCAGGTTTCGCGCTTGCGTCGTATGATTGAAGATGACGCCTCTAATCCTCGCTATATACAAACGGTGTGGGGTCTTGGATACGTATTTGTGCCTGACGGCGTGAAGTAGCCAGCATGTTACCTCGTAGTGCATTCGGGCAAACCGTCTTCTTTGTCGGCGCGTTACTATTAATAAATCAAGTCGTGTCTTACATTACCGTTACCTTATATGTCTTCAAACCAACTTTTGAACAAGTGAATCTGATGCTTGCTAAGCAGGTTAAAACGGTTTTCATTGATTGGGAAGATGGTGTTGAAGTCGACAATACGCTATCTCGCAAATTTTTCGAGATAACGGGTATTGAGGTGATGACGCAAAGAGAGGCCTATGTAAATGGGCTGGGGCAGGCCAAAGAATATACATTGCTGTCTCGTAGTATGTCGGAGCAACTAAATGGTTCTGCGCGAGTCAGGATAAGCCAAGGAGATCCGGTTGTTTATTGGGTCGAAGCACCGCAAGCGCCTGGGTATTGGGTAAGAGTACCGCTTAGCGGACTCAGTGAAACAAAAATGGAGTTTTTAGTTTTTTACCTCTCCAGTATTGGTTTTTTAAGTGTGTTAGGGGGGGTGGCTTTTTGCTAGGCATCTAAACAAACCGCTAAAATCTCTACAAATTGCAGCTAGTCGAGTAGGCGTCGGGGACTTTTCAACACGTCTTGTCGAAGAAGGGTCAACAGAAGTTATTGAGGTGACTCGGGCATTTAATAAAATGTCTAAGGGATCGCAGACCTAGAAAGTGATAGACGACTGTTAATGGCTGGTGTGTCGCACGATTTACGTACGCCCTTAACCCGAATTCGTCTAGCAACTGAAATGATGTCGGATGAAGAAGACTACCTGCGCGAGGGGATAATCGACGATATTGAAGACATGAATGCGATTATCGACCAATTCATTGAATACCTCCGTCATCACAACGGTGCGGAAATGTCGGCAGACGACGTTAACACGGTTATTGAAGAAGTCGTTCATGCAGAGCAGCAGCATCAGCGACCAATTCACTTGCAAGCAGAGGAATACTTACCAGCTGTGATGATGAATGCCGTCGCGTTAAAGCGAGTATTCACTAATATGATTGAAAATGCGATCCGTTATTCTGAACAAGATATTGAGGTGACGACAGAGTATAGCGCCAAGCACCGTGCTGTTATCGTAAAAGTAATGGACAGAGGGCCAGGTATCCCAGAGTCAGAGTTGGAGTCTGTATTCGAACCATTTAAACAGGGAGATCAGGCTAGAGGGAGTGAAGGGAGTGGCTTAGGGCTTGCCATTATCAAACGTATCGTGACTACACACGGCGGTAACGTAAGACTACGAAATCGAGATGGTGGTGGTCTGATCGCGGAGGTATCACTGCCAGCTTATCGGGGAAAGCTTGAGGAAGCATGATTTTCAAAAAGAGTAGGCGAGCAAGTTGAGCACAATAAAGCATAGGGATTTAAGCTATCAAAAGGGAATGTTAGATACACCGTATTTAAACCAATTGAAACGAGTGATAGCGACAAGCTTTTCCAATGTCGATGTAGAGCATTACTTTGCTCTGTACTTTGAAAAAGGCGAAAGCACAAAGCGCAGACTCCGGTTGTTTTTATCAGGCGGTGACATTGTCGGCTATTGCTTATTGACCTTTGATGATAGCAACAAGGATGTTTGCATTGTTGGCGCTTCAGCTGCTTTTTTACCTGACTTTAGAGGGAAAAACAGTACCTTTAGGTTTTCTCTTATCGAAGTATTAAAACGTTATATACGTAACCCACGTAGAAAACTGTTATATGCAGATACCATGCTCAGTCCCGCCATGTTCAGGGTCATGGCAAAAAATATCGCCGAAGTTTATCCAAATAACTTGCCTCAAAATAGCGCGATAGCAACGCTCTATGACACCATTAACCCGAGTGGCTTGGTAAGTTCCTATAACGGTCTAAGATGTTTGAAGGCTGTTGGACGCAAAACCAATTACAGCGAGGCTGAAATTACACGCTTTAGAGAAAGCAGCAAAACTGAGATTGCACTTTACTGTAGTGTTAACCCTGACTTTGATAAGGGGACTGCGCTTGTGACTATCATTCCAATCACATTGAAACAATTTGTTTTAACCTTTAAAAAGTTGGTGCTAAATAAGCTTTGGAATACGTCGGAATAGGGCTAATTTTCGCCCTATTGAGGGACTTGGCAATCGCTTTATTAGCAGATATCTACTGAACGACAAAGTCCCATTGACTCACAAATCGCAGGGTGAGTATCACAAATTTGCCAACTGCCACAATCAACTCTAGAGCCAAAAGTCGCGCCCGCGGCAGCAATTTTTCTGGTCGCCTGGTTGTTTAGATCTTTCGCTTGCAGCGATTTTAGTTGTTTCTTTTTTAATTGTAATTTCATGGTTTTCCTTATACGTACTGTTTGAATTATCAGCAATATATAAGCATGTATGTACCTAAATGTTAATACTAAGTTTGTTGAAAGATATTCATGTGTAAAAATTAGGCACAAAAAAACGCCCAAACAAGGGGCGCTTTTGATAAAGGAATCTTTCTTAGATTAGCCGCGAGGACCTGCCGCTTTGATTGCTTCAGAAACATCGTATTTAGCGAAGTTTTCTTTGAAGTCAGCCGCAAGTTTAGCTGCATATTCAGCATACTTAGCTTGATCTTGCCATGTATTTACTGGATTAAGTAGCTTGCTATCAACACCTTCCACTGCCACTGGTACATCTAAATTTAGTGCCTCAATGTGCTGTGTCTCAACGCCCTCTAATGTATCGTTTACGATTGCATCAATCACGGCGCGAGTTGTTGGAATGTCAAAACGCTTACCAATGCCATAAGGGCCACCAGTCCAACCTGTGTTTACTAGGTAAACTTTAGCGCCAAACTCACGCACGCGTTTCATTAGTAGCTCAGCATACACGCCTGCTGGACGAGGGAAGAAAGGAGCACCAAAACAAGTTGAGAAAGTTGATTCGATATCAGAGGTTGAACCAATCTCAGTTGAGCCTACTTTCGCCGTGTAACCACTAAGGAAGTGATAAGCCGCGGCTTCTTCGCTTAGGATTGAAACTGGAGGTAATACGCCGCTCACGTCACAAGTTAAGAATACAACAGCACGAGGCTCGCCCGCGCGGTTTTCAACTTTACGCTTTTCAACATGCTCAAGAGGGTAAGCTGCACGCGTATTTTGCGTTAAGCTTGAATCGGTATAGTCAGGAGTACGCGTTTCATCTAGCACGACGTTTTCTAAAATAGTACCAAAACGGATTGCATCCCAAATAACAGGCTCGTTCTTTTGTGACAGGTCGATACATTTCGCATAACAACCGCCTTCAATGTTGAATACGCTACCAGGCGCCCAACCGTGCTCATCATCACCGATAAGAAAACGCTTAGGATCCGCAGAAAGAGTAGTTTTACCTGTTCCTGATAGACCAAAGAATAACGTTGTGTCGCCAGCTTCACCTACATTTGCACTACAGTGCATAGGTAGCACACCTTTTGCTGGTAGTAAGAAGTTTTGTACAGAGAACATCGACTTCTTCATTTCACCGGCGTAATGCATACCTGCGATAAGCACTTTGCGCTGTGCAAAGTTAATGATAACGGTACCATCGCTGTTTGTGCCATCACGCTCAGGATCACAAACAAAAGAAGGTACGTTCATCACCTGCCATTCAGGTAAATCAGTTTTGTTATAAGAGTTAGGTTCGATAAACATGTTTTTAGCGAAAATGTGGTGCCAAGCAGTTTCAGTCGTTACAACGACTGGTAAATAGTGCTCTGGATCCGCACCGACTTCTAAGTGAGAGACGAAGTGGTCATTTTCAAGAACGTGCGCTTCTACGCGAGCCCATAAAGCATCAAACTTAGCACCTTCGAATGGGCGGTTTACGTTACCCCATTGGATGTCATTTTCTGTGCTTGATTCTTTTACGATGAAACGGTCGTTTGGTGAACGTCCAGTACGACGACCAGTTTTTGCAACAAAAGCTCCATTTGCGGCTAAAGTGCCCTCGCCACGACGGATAGCGTGTTCGACAAGTTCAGCTGCGGTTAAATCGACAAAACGAGTAGCGCTTGAAGTCATGTTTATACCTAAAAAGTGAGAGTTGAACGGGATAGCTCTGGGGTACTCTTGCCCTTAGCTAAATTTATAGTAACAGATGAAATTGAGATATTCGAGCCTTTAGAGTGCTTAAAATTACATAAAAACGTCAAAAAACTTGAATAATTTCAATGATACCGGTGTCATAACTTTTGTATGTTTTATGACACCGGTATCACCCAATAGCCATAAAAAAACCGCCAAAAATGGCGGTTTCATTTTGTAATTAAGGGCTAAAGCGCAACTTAATTAAATAACGATTTAATATCTTGCTCGTTAAAAACGTAGTTTTTCAAGCAGTAATGACAGCTAATATTTACTTCGCCGTGTTTTTGCAAGTCTTCCATCAAGGCCTCTAATCCGACATTGGCCAGCGCATTCTCGGTTTTTTCACGGCTACATCCACATACAAACGAGATGGCTTGTGGTTCAAAAAGTTGAGGATTGTCTTCGTGATACAGTCTTGTTAGTACGGTATTGGCGTCTAAATCTAGTAGCTCTTCATCTTTAATCGTGTCGCTTAGTGCTTCAAGATGTTGGAAATCGGCAACAGACTTTTCTTTATTGACTGGCAGTACTTGTAAAAACAGACCTGCAGCTTTCACTTTATCGCTAACTAGGCTTGTTGCGAACCATAGGCGGGTTTTCAATTGCTCAGATTGTTCGAAGTATTCTTCTAAACATTCGGCAAGTGATTCTTTAGAAAGAGGAACTATGCCTTGATAGCGTTCGCCTTTTGTTGGTGTAATGGTGATAACCATATACCCTTTGCCCATTAGCTCAGGTACAGATGATCCTGAAACCTCAGATTGCAGCCTTGCCACGCCGCGCATCTGTTGTTTGTGATTACCATTGATCACCGCATATTTTACTGGACCATCACCTTGAAGCTGAACCGCAATGTCACCTTCAAATTTTAACGTAGCGGTCAGCAAACTTGTTGCAACTAATAACTCGCCTAATAGCTGTTGCACAGGCTCTGGGTAGTTGTGACCGCTAATGATGTCAGTAAAAGTCTGTTCTATTTGTACAAGCTCACCACGTACGTCTAGCTTGTCGAAAATATAACGATGAAGTAAATCAGTCTGCATCAATGAAAATCCTAGTTTGATTTCAATTTAAGTAATTCACGGCGTTGTTTCTTGTCCGGCTTAGTGGCAGGACGAGGCGCAAACAAGCTATTGTTTTGGCGCGCCAACGCGTTTTGCGTTCGTTTTTCAATACTTGCTTCAGACTCTTCATAAAGAGTTTGAGCAATAGGAGCCGCTTGTCGCTTTTCCATGATTTTGAGTATGGTTACTTCTTTCTCTTCATATCCTTGGGCCAACTTCACTACTGCGCCGACTTCAACCGTTTTACTTGGTTTACAGCGCTGACCGTTGTAATGTACTTTGCCACCTTGGACCATATCGCGAGCAAGCGCTCGTGTTTTGTAGAAGCGAGCAGCCCATAACCACTTATCAATACGAACTTTCTGTTCAGATTGGTTGTTTTCCTGTTGGAGTTTTGTCACAATTCGTTAACTATTTGCTAGTGTGAAATTTAACCTAACAAATTTAGCATATTTCGTTATGCAAACAAAGTAGATGACAGGCACTAAACTTGTGAGTTAATCGCACTTTACCTAAAAAATGAACTAATATGTGTGTCTATGTTCCAAGGTTAAGTTTAGATTCAGTTAATTGGCCTACGGTGTACCTATTTAATTAAAAGTTTAACAAATGCACGCTTGTTGAAAAAATTTCGAGGCGGTACACTGGGGCGTTCAAGAGAATAAGAAAAGTATTATATGGAATTACAGTTACAACAGCTTCAGAAGTTTTGGCTTGGTTTGCCTCATGCAAAATTGAGTCGTATCATTGTTGTCCTGTCGGTTGTTTACGTTGCGTTTCTCTTTTCGCAATTATTTTGGTTGTTATGGCCTGTGCCACAAACTCAACCCTTGCTCCCTGCATCACAACTGTATAGTCAATCAAATAGCGGTATCACAAGCCAAGGAATTGTCGCTCAAAATTTGTTTGGTGAGGCAAATGCTAAGCTTGATACCAAACCGCAGCCCGTGGTTTCTGATGCTCCGGAAACAACGCTTAACGTTAGGCTAACTGGTATCGTCGCTGTCAGCCAAGATGATGGTGCAGGCCTTGCTATTATTGAATCTCAGGGGCGTCAAGAGACCTATTCCGTTGACGCGCCAATCACAGGCACTCGCGCAAAGCTTGCTCGGGTACTACCTGATCGTGTGATTTTAGATGTTAGTGGGCGTTTTGAAACGTTGATGTTAGATGGCATAGAGTTTAGCCGCACTGTGGCGATGCCAACTAAGCCAAAGAAAATCGTCAACAGCACAACTTCACCTACCTCACCTCGAAATGAATTAGCTAATCGTCGCCAGGAATTGCTCAGCGATCCAGGTAAATTATTTGATTATATTAAGATTGCTCCGGAACAGCGTAACGGCGAAGTTATTGGCTATCGTCTCTCACCTGGAAAGGATCCTGAATTGTTCGAACAGGTGGGGCTAAAAGCGAATGATTTAGCAATCGCAATTAATGGGTTTCAGCTCACGGATATGAAACAGGCTATGTCAGCTATTAATGAACTTAGAACGAGCACAGATGCGAACATCACGATCGAACGAGACGGTCAGGTGATGGATGTGCAGTTTAGCCTGTAAAGTTACTAATTTTGGAGTTTTAGAATAATGGGTAAAAAGCTACACCTCACAAAAACCAAAAAAGGGTTAGCTAAGTATGCAACGCTCTTGATTGCTGCTGGTATTTCACTTTCTGTTTCTGCGGTTGAATATGCCGCGAACTTCAAAGGTACCGATATTAATGAATTCATTAATATCGTTAGTGATAAGCTGAATAAAACTATCATCATAGACCCTAACGTGCGCGGTAACATCAATGTTCGCAGTTATGAGTTGATGGATGAAAAGCTGTATTATCAGTTCTTTTTAAACGTGCTTGAAGTATATGGTTATTCAGTTATTGAAATGGATAGCGGTGTGCTTAAGGTGGTTCGTAGTTCTGATGGTAAAAAGTCGAACGTGCCTTTGGTATCTGGTGAAGAACTAGGAAATGGTGACATAATGGTAACACGCGTTGTGCGCGTGAAGAACGTTAGCGTGCAAGAGCTTGGTCCACTTATTCGTCAATTCAGTGACCAAAAAGATGGTGGTCACGTAACCAATCTAAATTCAGCAAACGTGATGATGCTAACCGGACATGCGTCCTCGGTTAATCGCCTTGTTGATATTATCAAAACGGTTGACCAAGCGGGCGATAAGCGTGTTGATATCGTTAAGCTGAAGCATGCCACTGCCGAAGACGTTGTTAAAGTCGTTGAAAAGATTTTTCAAGACTCAGGGAAAGGTGGTGTACCAGACTTCCTTATCCCGAAAATTGTGTCAGATACCCGTACCAACAGCGTCATTGTTAGTGGCGAATCACAGGCCCGTAGCCGCGCGGCTGAACTCATCAAGCGTTTAGATGATGAACTACAATCTCAAGGCAATACTCAGGTTTTCTATCTGAATTACGCAAAAGCGGAAGATTTGGTTAAGGTTCTTCAAGGCGTGAGTAAATCGATTGAAGAAGAGCAAGCCGCAGGTCAGCAAGCAAGAACTCGCAGTAGTAGCAAAAATGAAACTAGCATTGAGGCGCACGAAGACTCTAACTCGCTGGTGATCACGGCGCAGCCAGATACCATGCGCTCATTAACTCAGGTGATTAAAAAGTTAGATATTCGTCGAGCTCAAGTACTGGTTGAAGCGATCGTTGTTGAGGTTTCTGAAGCTGATGGTATTAACCTTGGCTTACAATGGATCTCTGAAAAAGGCGGGATGCTGCAGTTTAATGATGGCAACACTGTTCCGATCGGTTTACTAGCTGTGGCTGCTGAACAAGCACGTGATAGAGAGATTAAAGGAACTATCGTTGGAACAGACGATAATGATGTATCTAATACCACCACTACCGAGCGCGGAGATTATAGCGGTTTGGCAGGCCTACTGAAAAATATCAATGGTCTGGCGGCAGGTATTGTGAAGAATGACTGGGGTGCAATCATTCAAGCGGTAACCACGGATACCAACTCAAATATTCTAGCTACACCGTCTGTTACCACTATGGATAACGAAGAAGCCTCAATGATCGTCGGTGAAGAAGTACCGATCGTGACTGGTTCTACTGCAAACGACAATAACTCAAACCCATTCCAAACGGTAGACCGCCAAGAAGTGGGTATCAAATTAAAAGTAACCCCTCAGATTAACGATGGTACAGCGGTTCAACTGACGATAGAACAAGAAGTATCAAGCGTGAAAGGTGCAACGTCGGTGGATATTCGAGTGGCTAAACGTGCTATCAATACCACGGTTATCGCTGATGATGGCGGCATGGTTATCTTAGGTGGTTTAATTGACGAAACCGTTCAAGAAAGTGTTTCTAAAGTACCACTATTAGGTGATATTCCAGTGTTAGGTCACCTATTTAGATCAACAGGGACTAAGAAGGAAAAGCGTAACTTACTCGTCTTTATCCGTCCGACTATTGTACGTGATAGCCGCAGTATGAACGAGATTAGCCATTCAAAATATAACTTTATCCGTGGTGAGCAGCATAAACAAAGAGAAGATGGTATCGAGTTAATGCCATTTGAAGATACGCCAATCCTTCCTAAGTGGGACGACAAGCTTACTTTGCCACCGACGTATGAAGAGTTCTTGAAAGAACAAAACAGAAAAGAGCGTGAAAATGATTGATGAAAAAGTCACGCCAGATTTAGGAGCTGAAGCTGAAGAGATGGCAGCGCAGCTACAAAGCGCTGAGCCAATAGTAGGCGAAGTAGCTGAAATGCCTGTCGTACCGACGATTTCATTGCGTTTACCATTTTCATTTGCACGTCGAAAAGGGGTGTTACTCAGCCCTGATGGCGATCAGGCTAAGCTTTTTCACAAAGGCACACTTGATCTTGAAACGCTGATGGAAGTACGCCGTGTTGCAGGCAAAACATTACGTCTAGAGGCGTTAGATGAAGACCGCTTTGAGCATATGCTTGAAGCGTCTTATCAAAGAGACAGCTCAGAAACACAACAGATGATGGAAGACATCGGCAACGAGATGGACTTGTTCTCGCTTGCTGAAGAATTGCCACAAACAGAAGATCTGCTTGCTGCGGATGATGATGCGCCTATCATCAAGCTCATTAACGCCATGTTGAGTGAAGCGATAAAAGAAGGTGCGTCGGATATTCATATCGAAACCTTTGAACAAGAACTGGTTATTCGCTTTAGGGTTGATGGCGTACTGAAAGAAGTATTGAAGCCAAATCGTAAGTTGTCTTCATTATTAGTGTCTCGTATCAAAGTAATGGCTAAGCTCGACATCGCAGAAAAACGTGTACCGCAAGATGGCCGTATTAGTCTGCGGATTGCGGGGCGAGCCGTGGATGTGCGTGTATCGACGATGCCATCAAGCTTTGGTGAGCGCGTGGTGCTGCGTCTACTAGACAAAAATAATGCGCGATTAGATCTTGAAGATTTGGGCATGACCCAAGCAAACCGCGACGCGTTTGCAGAGATAATTGCTAAACCGCACGGTATTATACTGGTTACCGGTCCAACGGGTTCAGGTAAGAGTACGACCTTGTACGCCGGCATGACACAAATCAATTCTAGGGATCGTAATATTTTAACGGTTGAAGATCCGATTGAATATGAGATCCCAGGCATTGGCCAAACACAAGTAAATCCAAAAGTGGATATGACATTCGCTCGAGGTTTACGTGCGATCCTACGTCAAGATCCCGATGTGGTGATGGTTGGTGAGATCCGAGATTTAGAAACCGCGCAAATTGGTGTTCAAGCATCTTTGACCGGCCACTTGGTACTATCCACACTACACACGAATACGGCCGCCGGTGCTATCACGCGTATGGAAGACATGGGGGTTGAGCCGTTTCTTTTGAGTTCATCACTGCTAGGCGTGCTGTCACAGCGATTGGTAAGAACGCTTTGCCCTAACTGTAAAGAAGCGCATTTAGCGGATGAACGAGAATGTGAACTGCTGGGGGTGGCCAAAGACAGTGGCACGCAAATCTTCCGTGCAGTCGGCTGTGAAGAGTGTAACTTCAATGGTTACAAAGGTCGTACGGGTATTCATGAGCTTCTCATCGTTGATGAGCCTATCCGTGAACTTATTCATAACGGTAAAGGTGAGCAAGCGGTAGAGAAGTATATTCGTAAGCGTACGCCAAGCATCCGACAAGATGGCTGTTCGCGAGTACTTGCTGGTCAAACAACCTTAGAAGAAGTAATGCGTGTAACGCGTGAGGAAGGCTAATGGCAGCGTTTGAATACCGCGCCTTAGATGGTAAAGGCAAAGAGAAGAAAGGAATCTTAGAGGCGGATACGGCGAAGCAAGTTAGGCAAATGCTGAGAGAAAAAGCCATGATGCCACTTGAGGTTTTGCCTGCTGCTGAGAAAGATAAAAACCAAAGTAGTGGTGGTTTTACGCTTTTTAAAGGCTACCGTCCCTCGGTATCAGACCTTGCCTTGATCACGCGCCAGTTGGCGACCTTGATCCAATCTTCTTTACCTGTTGAAGCTGCGGTGATGGCTGTAGCTGAGCAATGTGAAAAGCCAAGATTAAAGCGTATGCTGATGGCGGTAAGATCAAAAGTCGTTGAAGGTTACACACTGGCAGATGGTATGTCGGAGTTTCCTCACGTATTTGATCACTTGTACCGCTCAATGGTTGCTGCTGGAGAAAAGTCAGGGCACTTAGATGAAGTACTAAATCGCTTGGCCGATTACACTGAGCAGCGTCAACATATGCGTAGCCAAATTACGCAAGCGATGGTGTATCCCATTATTTTGGTCATCTTTGCTATCGCGATTGTTTCCATTCTATTGGGGACGGTAGTACCAAAGATCTTGAAGACCTTTGAGAAATCCAAGCAAGCACTGCCTTGGACAACTGAGTGGGTTATGGCTGCCAGTAATTTTGTACAAAACTACTGGATGATTACGTTGGCAGTGGTTGTCATTGGCACCTACGCGATTAAAAAAGCATTACAAAAACCTAAGATCCGCTTTTGGTACGATAGCAAGCTGCTGAGTTTACCGGGTCTTGGAAAGGTAACTCGCAGTGTGAATACTGCACGATTTGCGCGTACCTTAAGTATTCTCTCATCGAGTTCTGTTCCGCTACTTGAGGGTATGAAAATCTCAGGCCAAGTACTAGAGAACGAAAAAATCAAAGCCTCCGTTGCAGAAGCGGCGACTCGGGTGAGTGAAGGTGCAAGCCTTAGAGCGTCGTTGCAACAGACCAAAATGTTCCCACCTATGATGCTGCACATGATTGCCAGCGGTGAAAAGTCGGGTGAATTAGAACAGATGCTTGAGCGTGCAGCGAATAACCAAGAAAGAGAATTTGAAAGTATGGTAAATGTCTCGCTGAAGTTGCTAGAACCTGCGATGATAGCGACGATGGCAATTATTGTACTGTTTATAGTTATGGCGATTCTTCAGCCGATTATGGCGATGAACAAAGCCGTAGGATTGTAGTCAAAAAGGAAAGGCCATCGCATGTTTTTGCATGGTCATCAATAACAGCATTGAGGTAAACATTGTGAAAAAACAATCAGGTTTCTCACTACTAGAAGTGATGGTGGTACTTGTTATCATCGGTATGATCTTATCTATCGTTGCACCTAACGTGATGGGTCAACAAGAAGAAGCTGCAAAAGAAAAGGCACGTCTAGATATTCGTCAAATTGAAGACGCAATGAAGATGTACAAGTTAAAAAACAAACGTTACCCAACCACAGAGCAAGGCTTGGAAGCGTTGGTAACGCAAACCAATATTGACCCGGTACCAAAACGTTTCCCTGAAGGTGGCTTTATTTCTAAGCTTCCAGAAGATCCATGGGGCAATCCTTACCAATTAGTCAGCCCAGGTGAAATGAGCCAAATCGATATCTTTTCAATGGGTCCGGATGGCGAAGTTGGAACTGATGATGATATCGGTAACTGGGATACGGAAGACGAACGTTAATCTATGTTAGCACCTCTGCATAAACCGGCATTAGCTAAGGTAAAGGGCTTCAGTTTACTTGAAGTCCTTATTGTCTTGGTGATCATTGCTTTTTCAGTAAATCTCATTACTTATACCGTCAGTGATAGTGATGAGGAAGAGCTCGAAACCATGGATATGCGTGTGCAGGGGACGATTAATCTTGCGTCAGAATTTGCAGTACTAAATCAGGTTGAGCTTGGTTTTCACCTAGATAAAGGTGTGATTGAGTTTTTGGTTTTTGACGGTGAGAAGTGGCGAACTTTCGAAGCGGACGATATCTACAAACCAATTGAACTGCCAGAGCAGTACAAAGTGGAATTGATCTTAGAAGATCTGCCGTGGTCTCAAGATAACTTACTTGAGCAAGCAAATTGGCGAGAATTGATGAGTGGCGGTGACGACGACAATTTACTTGAGCTTAAAAAGCTCAAGATCCCGCAAGTACTTATTTTATCTTCCGGTGAAGTCAGCGCATTTAGATTAAGTGTGGAAAATAAAGAGCTGCAGGAGCCAATATTTTTTGTCGAAGGCGAATTTATGGCGCCAGTGGGGCTGAAGCGGGAACCTGAAGAATGAGCGCTAAAAAAAGCTTAGGCTTTACCTTACTTGAAGTCATGGTTGCGCTAAGTATTTGTGCTGTCGCTGGTATTGCTGCAATGCAAGCAACAAGCGAACATATAAATCATATCAGCTCGCTTGAAGAGCAGACCTATGCGTCGTGGGTGGCAGAAAATCGCTTGGTATTTTTGCGCGCGCAAGGCGATGACTGGCATGGGAAGAATGGTAACAAAGGCGAAGAGGAAATGGCCGGGGTCACTTGGTATTGGCAACAGCATATCCAACAAACGGCAGATCCTAGCTTTGTAAAGCTCACCGTGCACGTTTTCCGCGAGCCTGAACTCAAAAACTCAGTGTATGACATCACCACTTTTATGTACCGGAGTAAGTAGTGACAGTGCATACACCTCAGCGTGGTTTCACGCTAATAGAAGTATTGTTAGCACTGGCTATTTTAGCGGTAGTGGTGACAGCGACTCATCAAATTTTAGATTCAACGTTGAAGGCCCAAGCGGCTTCAGCGGAAAAAATTGCCGAAATTGAAGGTCTACAAACGACTTTCCGCTTGATGGATCAGGATTTTAATCAGATCACTAAGCGAGAAGTCAGAAATGAAGCAGGGGATTTTAGCCCAACTTATATCATCCATGGCCGGTATGAGCTTGAGAGCCAATATGATGGTATCGCTTTTGTTCGTGATGGTTGGACTAACCCTATTAGTTTATTGCCACGTTCTGAACTGCAGGCCGTGGGCTATCGGGTTATCGATGACAAGCTTGAGCGTATTTATCGAGTATATGTTGACCAGCTTGATGGAACAGAGCCCCGCGCGCAGGTCATCTTGGAAGATGTAGAAGAGTTAAAGTTTGAATTTTTGGATGACAAACTAAAATGGCAAGCTGATTGGAAGTCTAAATCGTTACCTAAAGCGGTTAAAGTGACGTTGCAAAGAAAAGACTCGGATCCAATAAGCCGTTTATTTTTAACGCCAGGCAGTGGTGTCGCTGATGATAAGGGGCAACAGCCATGAAGCAGCAAGGTGCAGCACTCGTCATCGTACTTTTCATCGTTGCATTGGCAGCGACAATTGCCGCTGAAATGGCGAGTAGTTTAATGGTGCAGGTACAAAAGGCCTCGAATATTCAAACTCAGCAACAAGCCAAGTGGTATAGCTATGGTGCTGAGGAATTAGTCAAAAGAGCGTTGATACAAGCAAAAAAAGATGATCCTGATACCGTTAATCTAGACCAGCCTTGGGCTCGTGAAGAAGTGCCTTACCCTGTTGATCATGGTACGTTGAGCGGCAAAGTTACAGACTTACAGGCATGCCTAAACCTGAATGCCTTGAGAGCAAAGTCACAAACAAATGGAAATAACCAAGGTGGTCAGCAGATTGGTGGAAAGAATACAAACCCAGCCCATGCAGCGCTATTGGAACTTTTGAAGAATATTGAGGATTTGCCGAGTAACGAGAGCGAGGAAGCCCTTGCTGATAGTGTCTACGATTGGCTTGATGAAGATAGCATTACTTATCGCTCAGGGGCAGAAGAAGACGAGTATATGTCTAATCAGACTCCTTATTTAACGGCTAATAATTTGATGGCGTCTGTTAGTGAGTTACGCGTGATTAAGGGCTTTAACCCGCTGGTGATGGAAAAGATTAAGCCTTATGTTTGCGTGATCCCTGGAAGTGAGGAGCTCGCGGTAAACGTCAATACGATATTGCCAGAACAAGCGCTTTTACTCAGTGCGCTTATACCTGGTTTATCGAAGTCAGGTGCTGAAGCTATTATTTCTGCAAGATCAAAAAAAGGTTTTACTGATATTAATGAATTTTACACGGAAGTCGCGAATCAAGGGGTCAAAGACCCTAATAAGACTTCCAAAACTTTTACGATTAACAGCAATTATTTTCAGTTGCGAGCAACAGCTGTGTTTGATGAGCGACGCTTTTCTCTCACATCAATTATAGAAACAAAAGATGGTAAAGCGTACGTGCTTGCTCGTAAATTTGGAGGCGTAGAGTGACAGAACAATTATTGATCCGTGTGGATCAGTCACACCAGGCGACAATACACTGGTTAGTGTGGTCAACAGAACAACAACAAATTATTGCCAGTGGTGAACTAGAAGGGAGTGAACAGCTTGGTAGCCTTGCCGAAAAAGCGCAAACGAGACCGGTTGTATTGTTACTACCAGCGACTGCGGTACAGTTACGCACGCTAGAATTACCAGCAAAATGGAATAGGAAACTAGAGCAAGCCTTACCGTTTATGCTTGAGGAACATGTTGCGACCGACATCGATGCGCTATTTATCGCGATTGGTAAACCGGGCATGAAAGCCGACACACATACTATAGATGTTGCGATTTGTGATAGCAGTTGGCTACAAAGCTGGTTTAGTGCTTTCGATGATGCAGGGATCAGTGTAAGTAAAGCGCTACCGGATGCTCTATGTTTGCCGCTTCATGAAGAGATGACTAGTGCCGTGCAGTTAGGTCAGCAATGGCTATTCAAACACAATGCTTGGCAAGTTGGCACTGCTGAACTTAGCTGGGTCAATGAGTACCTCACCATTGCGGGTGTTAAGCAGCTGGCGCATTTTAGCCCGGCAATCGATTTCTCAGAAACGATAACGCTTACAGCGCAACAACAAGATTACGATTTACCTTTAGCCATCTTCGCGAAATCGCTATCAAACATTGATTTTAATTTGCGTCAAGGTCGGTTCGCTGCGAAGAAAAAGCAGCCGCAGTGGTGGCGTGACTGGCGCAGTGGACTAATAGCGGCGAGTGTGGCAGTAGTGAGTTTTATCGCAATTAAAGGCACTCAGCTGTATGTGATAAGTCATCAAGCTAATCAGCTAGAAACCCAAGCGGTCGCTATGTATCAACAGGCATTTCCAAATAAAGTAGTACGTCCGCACTTATTGAAAAAACAGATCCAAAATGAGCTTGATGCGTTATCTGGCACGGAGCAGGGCGGTTTGCTCGAATTAACTAATCACTTTGTGGCGATTTATGAAGAGGTCGATGCTTTCGCTCCTGAAACGCTGCGTTATGACAAACGTAGGAATGAACTCAGAATTAGAGCGCGCGCAAAAGAGTTTCAGGTATTTGGTCAGGTCAAAGCAATTTTAGAGCAACGCGGTGTAAGTGTTGAACAGGGCGCCCTGAACAATGATGGTGACTTTGTGGTGGGTGAAATTCGCATTCGAGGTGCAGCATGAAGCAGCAAGTAGTAAACTATTGGCGTGGTTTAAAAGAGCAAGAACAAAAACTGTTGATTGTTGCTGGCGTTATTTTTGTCGTTTTTGTTCTAGTAATGGGTATATTCAAACCTTTGAATCAGGCTGTCAGCGATGCCGAAGCTAAGCTAAAACGTAACCACGAACTCGTAAATTGGGTTGGTCAAAGCGTGAGTAAGCTGAAATCTAGCAGTCCCGCACAGGTGATTAGCGGCGGCAATATCAGCCAGATAGTCAATAACACCCGTGGCCGCTTTCAAATTGATATCAGCAAAATGCAACCTAGTGGCGAAAGCTTGCGTTTAACCATCGATGATGTGGAATTTAATAAACTTGTTGCTTGGATAGATGAACTGACAAATAAGCATGGAGTAAAAGTAGAAAACCTAGACCTTACACAAGGGAATTTACCTGGCTTTGTGCGTGTTAGTCGCTTGGTTTTAGAGAAATAATTATGAAAAAAACACTATCTCTACTCATTATATTTTTACTCGCATTTATTATTTTTAGTGCTTTTACTATGCCTGCAGCGGTGTTGCTGCAAGTTTTTAAAGGCCAATTGCCAGCTAATTTGCAGCTAGGTGCAGTAAATGGTTCTGTTTGGCATGGTCAAGTGAGCGGTGTGAGATTTAATAACATTCAATTGAATCAGGTTAAGTGGGAGCTTGAACCGTCGTCATTACTACTCGGTGAGTTGGCAGGCAATGTACAGTTTGGTAATGCGAGAGATAAAAATGAGATCTCAGGAAAAGCTAATTTCTCATCGAATTTAGTAAGTAAATCCGTGACGGTAAATAATGCCTCACTTCGTTTCAGTGTTGAGCAGGCTATGGACCAAGTAACTCTGCCATTGCCGGTTGATGCCAAAGGGCGCGTTATTGTCAATGTGAAGGAGTACCAAAGTGGTGCACCGTACTGCGAAGGACTAAATGGTGAGATAAGTAGTCCAAATATTGATGTTAAAGGCATGAATGGTTGGTTTAGTATCGGCGACCTTAGTGGTCAGCTCGATTGTAAATCAGGAGATATTGCCGTGGTTGTTGACCCTGAAAATCGTCTGGGCTTACAGGCTGATGCGACACTAGCTGCCAATTTCCAGTTTCGCGTGTCTGGTAATGTCAAGCCAGATGCAAGTCTACCAAAAGAAGTACACGATGCTGTTAAGTTTTTGGGTAGACCGGATGGCGAAGGTCGTTACCCAGTAAATTTATAATATACTTCTGTCATATCAGACTTTAGTTATACCAATTTGCTTAATTAAGTGACCTATTTTGAGGCGAGAAAATCTTGTCGATAACACCGCTACCGCGTCCTGCTATCGCCAAGGTACCTACATCCATGTAGGCAAGGCGAAAATTTTGCTATTTAGTTGTTCTAAATGAGAAATTTTTAACGCAGTTAGCGTAAGATTTGCTCCTTCAAATTGAACAAGTATTAAGACCAATTGGTATTAATCTAATCTCAGGTTAGTTATTAATATAAAAGCATTTTTGTAGGCGCTGAGACGGCGCCTAAGTTCAAGGCAACACTATGCACGACTTCTCTTTTACTGCAGCTGATCAGCTGAATTTAGAAAACTACTTTTCTGCGCGCAAACTTTCTATTGATATTGCTTTTTTACAAGGATATCTATTTGCTACCTGTATAGACCCAAACGGTATCGAGGTAGATAAGTGGCTTAAGACTTTAACCAACGCAGATCCCGAACTAGATGAGAGTATTGCATTTGCATTGATGGCTTTACATCATAAGATTTCTGAACAGGTATATGAAACTGAGTTTCAATTGCCTTGGAATGGTGAAACACCACTTGAGCAAAAAATTAATTGGGCCGAAGGGTTTTTAATGGCGGCGACGCCCTTTTACGAGCAATTGATGTCCAGTCCGCTCGCCGACGATATTAAACAAGCTTTGCAAGTGAGCACAGAACAACTGGGGCTTTTTGCACTTGGTGAGCAACAGTTAACGATTTACTGTGACAAAGTAGGACAGTCACTGACCGAGTTTCAACTAACTCAAGCGCAATTGGCTGACGAGTTTGCTGCTTCCTATGCTGAGTTAGTCGAAGTTGCCGCAGTGAATAGCGGACTATTTGAATAATCAAAAATGCTTTACGCGAGATCTAACTCGATAAATGTGCAACCCTGTTTGCATTGTGCCACAGCTCTATTTGATGTCGATTGGCTTAAACTGAGTGCAATGGGTTGCTGACAGCTTGGGCAATTGACAACACGACCCTGACTAAGCTTTTTGATGAGTGCTTTTTGATCGTTAAAGGATTTTGCCGACTTTTTATTTAATTGACTAAAGTCCATTATAATCCCTTTGCTTCATGAATGGCTTGCTCTGCAATTTCACAGATTTTGACAAGATCGGGGCCGTAAAAATACAAGTTATAGTCGTTTTCTTTACAATACTTGAGGTGGAAAAGCCTTACTTTTTCATCTGTTGCAAGGGCTTCATCAATATAGCGCTTTTCGTCATCTGTCATGGTAATTGCTTTTACGACGTTGGCTCTGGCGATTCTTGCGGCCGTACTGCGTTGTACTTTGCTGGACTCGCTTAGCACTTCAACGCCTTGACCGAGTAATCTATCTCTTGGCTCTTTAATCAATGGATGATCCACAGTAAACAGAGCAACGACTATAATGGCTAATACTAAGAATTTTTTCATAATCTGACGCTGATTTGATCTAGCTAACAAAAATCTTGTTCCTAGTGTAATAAACTTGTCTGTCAGGTCGCAACAAGTCTCTCATCATTTATGGTGGGTTTTAGCTCAACTTACTATTAATCATAGAGTTTCAAAGCGTATAATAGTAAGCGCTAAACTATGTCATGGGGCACATTGCAATAGTTTAGCCTGTATTTTTAAAGGTCACTGTAGCAAGTGCATCTCGTTCCAAAGCACTAAGGAGCTTCCATGGAGAACGAAAGAATCAAGGTTAAAAACATACCGTCTGAAGTAAAAATTCAAAAGCCAATAGGTGGCACTGAAGGGAAATCGCTCAATAGCTCTACGCCCGATCGTTTTAATCCTCGTAATCGCATATATGTCCGGGCGGTGTCTGGCCTACATCAACTGCTAAGAAGGCGTATCGGCTTTATTGGCATGTTGGCATTTATGGCTTTACCTTGGTTAAACTTTCACGGCCATCAAGCGGTGTTGTTCGATATTTTTGAGCAGAAGTTTAATATTTTTGGTATGACACTATGGCCACAAGATCTGACTATCTTTGCTTTTATTCTGATGATAGCGGCATTTGCTCTGTTCTTGGTGACTACCTTCTATGGCCGGGTATGGTGCGGCTACACCTGCCCGCAAACCGTTTGGACGTTTATTTTTATTTGGTTTGAAGAAAAATTTGAAGGAACAGCAAACCAACGGAAAAAATTAGATCAGAGACCGATGGATTTTGACAAGTTTTGGCGAAAAACGGCAAAACACGGTAGCTGGATACTCTTTTCACTGTATACCGCAATTACTTTTGTTGGTTACTTTACCCCAATCCGCTCCTTGATCCCTGATTTACTCACTTTTTCTGCAGGCTTTTATTCCGTCATTAGCATTATTGTGTTTACCATTTGTACCTATGGTAATGCTGGCTGGATGAGGGAAATTATGTGTTTACATATCTGTCCTTACTCTCGCTTCCAATCAGCCATGTTTGATAAGGATACATTTACCGTCGCCTATGATAGCGAACGAGGTGAAAGTCGAGGTCCTCGAGGACGCAAGCAAGATCCAAAAGCACTAGGTCTAGGAGATTGTATTGATTGTAATCTGTGTGTTCAGGTGTGTCCTACCGGTATCGATATTCGTAATGGTTTGCAATATGAATGCATCAACTGTGGTGCGTGTATTGATGCCTGCGATGGTGTTATGGATAAGATGAACTACCCGCGCGGATTGATTGCTTACACTACAGAGCGCAATTTAGAATCATCCAGCGAAAAGACCAAACCAGTACGTGGTAAATTAATCGGTTATTTAATGATTCTGGTCGTTATCACGGGTGCATTAGTTGCGAACATTGCGATGCGTAAGCCGATGGATCTTGATATTATTCGGGATAGAAATCAGCTTTATCGTGTCAATATTGAGGGATTGGTAGAAAATACCTATACCTTGAAAGTGATAAACAAAGCGCAAGTTGAGCAGAAATTTTCTATTGCAATAACAGGTCTAAGTAATTATCAAGTGATCGGTAAGCAAGAGGTGCACTTAGCTGCAGGCACGACATTAGATGTGCCACTCTCTGTTGTGATTGATCCATATGATTTGAAAAAGCCAGTCACTGAATTTGAGTTTGTGCTTATTAACCAAGACGATCCTGAAGAGCGGTTGGCGCAGCCGACCAATTTCTTCAAAGGAAGATAATAGAGTAAGGTAAAAGCGAGGTATAAAACCTCGCTTTTTTATAAACATTATGAACGATTTTAGTTTTAACGCGTTGACACCGGATCTTATTTTAGATGCGATTGAGGCACTTGAGATATATCCGACAACGGGATTATTGGCCTTAAACAGCTATGAAAACCGTGTTTATCAATTTGGTGCTGAGGACGGCAAGCGTTATGTGGTGAAGTTTTACCGCCCAGCGCGTTGGACGGATGAACAAATTCTAGAAGAGCATGAATTTGCATTGGCAGCGAAGGAAGCTGAAGTGCCTGTTGTAGCGCCTTTACTTATTACTGGACGTAGTCTGCATTTTTATGAAGGTTATCGCTATACGTTGTTTCCAAGCGTTGGTGGACGCCAGTTCGAGCTCGATAATCTAGACCATTTAGAAATTTTAGGCCGTTACCTAGGGCGCTTGCATTGTCTGTCGGCTGAGCGAGCATTCGAGCATAGACCACAGCTCAATACCCAGCGTTTTTTGGTTGATGCGCAACAAACACTGCTAAAAAGCCAGTTAGTGCCTAGTCATCTACATACTCCATTTGTTACTATTCTTGAGCAAGTTATTAACAAAGCAACCTCAAAGTATCAAGTTGCCAAAACACTTCGGCTTCATGGGGATTGTCATGCTGGAAATTTATTGTGGTCTAGAGATCAATTGATGTTGGTGGATCTTGACGATTGTCAGCAAGGCCCTGCAATACAGGACTTGTGGATGATGTTAAATGGCGACCGCAACGAGCAATTGGTACAGTTAGATACCCTACTTATGGGTTACGAAGAATTTATGCCGTTTGATTCAAAAGAGCTTGCGTTAATTGAGCCGCTACGTGCCATGAGAATGGTGAATTATATGGCTTGGTTGGCACAGCGCTGGCAGGATCCTGCATTCGAACGGAACTTTTCTTGGTTTGCGACAGACAAATACTGGGAACAACAGATCTTAGCGTTAAAAGAGCAATTTGCTGCATTAGATGAACCAAGTTTGAGCCTATTTCCTTAAAATTAGAGAGAGTAACATGCTAAAAAAATTAAAAATCGCACTTATTGCATTACTTTTGCCCATTGCTGCGATGGCTTCAGACTTTACCGAAGGTGAGCACTACACAACCTTAACAACCGAACAGAGTGAATCAGAGAAAGTTACCGAGTTTTTCTCCTTTTACTGTCCGCACTGTTTCCGCTTTGAGCCAATTGCTAAAGCGATTGAAAAGAATTTACCTGATGGGGCGTACTTTGAAAAAAGCCATGTGAACTTCCTGCGAGGCGTTCCTACAGAAACGCAGAGCAACCTAAGCTATGCCTATATTATTGCTGATCAAGCAGGCAAAGCGGATGTGATTGCTGAGAAGATTTTTAATGCTATTCATGTTGAAAGAAACAAACTGTTAGACATTAAAGATTTGAAAACGCTAATGGAGTTAAATGGGATTTCTGCTGAAAAGTTTGATCAGGCTGTAACGAGCATGCCAGTAGTGAGTGCTGAAAATAACATGCTTAAAGCACAAGAAAAGTTTTCTGAAGCGGGGGCGCTTACAGGCGTTCCAACTTTTATCGTAAACGACAAATACAGAATCGAAATGAAAGGTATCAAGAGCCAAGAGCAGCTTGATGAATTGATCGCATATCTATTAAAAAAATAAGGACTGGAGAAAGTTAGTATGTTGAAAGTATTAAAAGGCTTAGCGGTTGCACTAATGCTTCCTCTTCTTGCTCAGGCTGCGCCATTTGAAGAAGGTGTACATTATGAAGTTATTGCCGAGCGTGGCACGAAAAAGCCTGAGGTAATGGAGTATTTTTCTTTTTATTATCCAGCCTGTAACGCAATGGAAAATTTAATCGTTGACGTTAAACCAAAGCTAGATGAGGGCGTTAAGTTTAAAAAGAGTCACATAGATTTTGTTGGTCCAAGAGAGCCTGAGATCCAACAGGTGTTGGCGCAAGCACTTGCAACTGCAGAAGTGCTACCTCAAAAAGACAAGATAATTGCAGCCATGTTTAATCACATTCATGGCAAGCGTGCAAAAATCAATGAACTTGCTGATGCAAAAGATATCTTTATTGCGCAAGGTGTTGAAGAAGAGAAATTTGATAAACTTTATGCTAGTTTCTCCGTTCGTACCAAAACATCAAAAATGCAGCGTATGCAGAAGACCCTTTCTGATAAAGGCGCGCTAACAGGGGTACCAATGTTCGTGGTAAACGGTAAATACAAGCTATTGCTTCGTGAGTCTGGTACGACTAAGCCTGAGCAAATTGCTGCTTTGGTGAATTATTTAGCAAAGAAATAAAACCTAATTTGTATTAGACTAGCCCTGCAATTGTTGCGGGGCTTTTTTATGTTTAAGATTTTAGTTTCTAGTTGTTTATTAGGTTATCCGGTGAGGTATGACGCCTCTTCACAAAGCCTTCAAGACAATACCTTACAGTATTGGCGGCAAAAAAATTGGGTCTTACCGCTATGCCCTGAAGTATCAGGTGGTTTACCAACACCTCGTCCATCGGCTGAAATAGTAGATGGTAAAGTTTTGAGTAAACAAGGGGATGATTTTACCTCTGCGTTTGAACTCGGTGCTAAAAAAGCGCTAGCGGCTTGTCTTCAGCACGATATAAAGTTTGCGTTGTTAAAAGAGTCCAGTCCGTCTTGCGGTAGCAATCTGATTTACGATGGTAGTCATACAGGTAAAAAAATAGTAGGGCAGGGGCTGACGGCGTCTTTATTGCAGCAATCCGGTATTCAAGTCTTTAGCGAAACTCAACTGCCAGCACTTATCAAAGCGATGGCAGCCAGTCGTAATCGTTAGAGATCACTTTCGCACTAAGTAAACGCCAGATTCAATATGATGGGTATAGGGGAACTGATCGAAAATCGCCATACGTGCGATTTTATGTGTTTCACATAACAAGGCTAAATCACGCTCTAACGTGTCTGGATTGCATGATATATAAATAATGTTGTCGTAGTTGCTAACTAAGCGACAGGTCAATTCATCCATACCAGCACGAGGCGGGTCGACAAGAATCGTTTGGCAATCATAGGACTGTAAATCAATACCATCTAATCGAGAAAACTTCTGCCCTTTCATGGCTTGTGTAAACTCTTCACTCGACATACGAATAATATCTAAGTTATCGACTTTGTTTGCTGCAATATTAAATTGTGCAGACTTTACTGATGATTTAGAGATCTCAGTAGCCAGCACTTTATTGAATGAACCAGCCAGTGCAATTGAAAAGTTACCGTTACCACAATAAAGCTCAAGTAGATCGTTGCTTAGCGGTTCACTAATGGACTGCGCCCAAGCTAGCATTTTCTGATTCACTTCCGCATTCGGTTGCGTAAAGCTGTTCTCAACCTGCTGATAAATATATTCTTTACCGTTAACGCTTAGTTTTTCAGTTACATAGTCGTTGCCAAACACAACCTTTTGTTTTCTAGCACGACCGATAAAATCAACTTTATAGGTTTGCTGCAACTCGGTTCTTAATGTCTGCATGGCAGTTTGCCACGCTTCATCTAACTGCTTGTGATAAAGCAAGCTGATCAGTACTTCACCGCTCAGCGTAGTGAGATAGTCGATCTGAAACAGTTTACGACGCAATATTTCGTTGCCTTTCAGCTGATGTATCATCACCTGCATCATTTCATTGACAAGCGGCGCACCAGGATCAAAGCTATCAACACGGATCTTTTCTTTTGTTTGCTGGTCAAACATGATATGAAACAGATCTTCACCCTCATGCCATACTCTAAATTCACAGCGCTGACGGTAATGGCGAGTTGCAGATTCATACACTTCAAGTGCAGGTGCATCAAACTGTGCAAATTGTGTTGTGATACGCTCAGCTTTATCTGCTAACTGTTGCTCGTATGCTGAATCATCAATTTTTATTACTGCCATGCTAAAACCATCTATGTTGAATTAAGAGGCGCTATTTTAGGGAGCGTTGCTAATTTGTCCAGTCTAGCATCACTGATGCGTCTGGTTTGCTGTTTTTTTAATCATTATACTTTAGCTTTGCGCAAATATGCCGATAATCTAACTAATATATTGGAGGGCATACCATGAAAATCGGGCAATTAAATCAGTTGCTCAATCCAGCGATGCAGCATAAGCCTGGAAAGAGCAAAGGGATAGGACCAAATATCCAAATTAATTCAGACAGCTATGCGGGGAATAAATCTAAGCTAGCGGCTAAAATTCTTGATGATAAGCTTGCAGAAGCGTTGGGGATTGAGAAGCCGACACAAGATAAAAAAGACAAGCCACTATTTGATTTTGAATCTATTGTCAAAAATGTACTCGATTTTGTTCAGGGTGCAGTGAAGAAAGCCAAAGTCGACGGCAAAAATGATGACGAATTGAAATCCATGCTCGATGGGGCACGTAAGGGCGTGCTACAGGGGATTGATGAAGCCAGCGAAGAGTTAAAAGGCATGGGCGCTTTCAATTCCGACATCGAAGATGGTATTGAAAAGTCACGAGAAGGGATTTTTAAAGGTTTAGATGATTTTGAAAAAGAATTGTTTGAAGAAAAGTCGCCAAAGGCATTAGCGATCAGTGCCGCACAGTTTGCGAGCCTCTCTAATCAGGCTGAATATGCATTTACAACAGCTGAAGGAGATGAAGTCGTTATTTCATTCTCCGATGCGTATGCTCAGGGGGCCGCTGCGAGTGTTGCGCAAAAAGGTAATGACTATGGCATGGCATATGGCACTAAGTCCTCTCACGAAGTCAGTTTCTCAATTAAGGTTAATGGTGAGTTGAACGAAGAGGAGCAGCAGGCAATTAACGATATGATGGAAGATATCCGCAATGTCAGTGATTCCTTTTTCGGTGGTGAATACGATGAAGCGTTCGATTTAGCAAAGTCGCTTAGCTTAAACTCTGATCAGATCACTAATTTCACGATGGATCTAAGACAAAGTAAAACGTCAGCTGCGATTGCTCAATATCAGCAAGGCAATCCAATGAAGGAGTTAGAGAAGGCATTTATGCCACTGAATAAGCAGTTAGCAGATATGCAAGAACAAGCTAAGGGACTCAATGCCGATAAGGAGTTGCCAAACCTGCTTGCTTGGATGAATGAAGGTCAGTCGAGACTAAATGAGTTTCTGGATTATGCTAGTAGCTTTTTTAGTAAACTGAATGAACTAAATAAAGAGCAAGTAGAGCAAAAACAAACAAGCTAAGCCAGTTTATTTTCGCGAGGACTCATGGCAAACTTCATACTTCTT
>NZ_CP011924.1:507500-717500 GCF_000238315.3 Pseudoalteromonas piscicida | reverse complement strand
TCCTCTTTTACCTTGTTCAGCCATCCATTCACGCAACGCAGAAATAACTATTTCTCTACTAATAATGACAACAGCAGAAATAGTAATGAAATAATTATCATAATGTGTAGCAAGTATCACTAAAGCAACACTGACCATCACCTTGTCGGCAACAGGATCTAAAAAAGCACCAAATGGCGTTGACTGTTCCAACTTACGCGCAAGATAGCCATCGAGGATATCGGTAACAGAAGCTAACCAGAAAATAAAAGCGGCGGCAAAAAACGCCCATGAATAAGGAAGATAAAAAACGACTGCAAACACGGGAATGAGTAGCAATCTAAATGTTGTGAGCGTATTTGGAATATTCCACATAACTACTTGGTATTGTCTTTTTTTCTATGTTCGCATGATTGCTTAAGCTTTGTCATGCAAATGATTAAATATCTTTTCAGCCATTTCAGGGCTGATCCCAGGAACTTGCTTTAATTGATGTATATTTGCAGATTTAACTCCCTGCATGCCTCCTAAAAACTTAAGTAGTGCCTGACGTCTTTTCTGACCTACGCCTTCAATCTCTTCAAGCACAGATTGCGTTCTTTGTTTTTGTCTTTTATTACGATGCCCTGCAATTGCAAAGCGATGTGATTCGTCGCGGATATGCTGGATAAGGTGTAATGCAGGTGAATCACTTTCGACATTCACCGTTTTACGACCACCATCTATAAGCAATGTTTCTAATCCTGGCTTTCGGCTTGTGCCTTTTGCAACCCCTATCAGTATCGGCATTTTATTGAGTTGCCAATCAGCAAAGAAAGATTCCGCCCTACCTAACTGCCCCTTACCACCATCAATAAAAATAATATCGGGTACTTTCGCTTCATCCGACATTTTGCCGTAGCGCTTATTTAATGCAAAATCCATCGCTGCGTAATCATCCCCTGGGGTGATCCCAGTGACGTTATATCTGCGATACTCTCTATTGTTTGGCCCTTGACCATCGAATACAACACACGATGCAACCGTGTTTTCTCCCATGGTATGGCTGATATCAAAACACTCCATTCTTTGAATATCTGACAGCCCTAGCACTGCTTTTAGTTTGGCATATCGTTTGGTGATTGAGTCTTGTGCACTTTGTTTAACTTCAATACTGTTTTGCGCATTTTTATTTGCCAATGCAAGATATTGGGCTCGCTCCCCACGAACGTTACATTTGAAATTAACTTTGCGCTTCGAAACTTGGGTCAGCGCAGCTTCTAATGCACTTCCCTCTTCTATTTCGAATGGCAATACAATTTCTTTAGCAATTCTAGCGTGGTTACCCGTTGAAATATAATACTGTCCGATGAAAGAAGTTAGCACTTCATCTGCGCCAGAATCTTTTGGTACTTTTGGAAAATGTGTTTTCGTCCCAAGTACCTTATGTTCCCTTATCATCAGTACATGAATGGCCACTAAACCGTTCTTCTGCTCATAACCGATGACATCAAGCTCTGCAAAGTTTCCTGCAATGGACTGCTGTTCTTGCATTTGCCTTAATAAAGCAATTTGATCTCTGTGTTTCGCTGCTTTCTCAAAATCCAAAGACATACTGGCGCTTTCCATTCGTTCCACCAGTGCTGAAATAACGTCCTGAGAGCGTCCCGTCAAAAACTGTCGAACCATGGCTACTTGTTCTTGGTATTCTTCGTCGCTTACCTTGCCAACGCATGGTCCTGAACATCTTTTTAACTGATACTGCAAACAAGGTCGGCTGCGTGCGCGGTAATACGCATCTTCGCATTGCCTAACGGGGAAGATCTTCTGCATTAACCTCAGACTTTCCGATACTGCAGCACTGCTAGGGAAAGGACCAAAATACTCGCCTTTTTGTTTTCTACTACCACGATGAAATGCAAGTCTTGGATGTTGATGGGCGCTCAGGAAAATATATGGATAACTTTTATCATCTCTTAAGAGGATGTTATATCTCGGCTGATATTTCTTAATTAAGTTATTTTCTAAAAGCAGCGCTTCGGTTTCGGTATTCGTTAACGTTACTTCAATATGGTCAATATTACTGACCAATACTCGCGTTTTACTATCTGTGATATTTGAACGGAAGTAGCTAGAAACTCGCTTTTTTAGGTTTTTTGCTTTACCAACATAAATAACCTGGTCGTCCACATCGTACATGCGGTACACACCAGGTTCTGTTGTTAATGTCTTGAGGAAAGGTTTGTAGTCAAATTCAGTCATTTAAAAAGAACTTAATGACTGCTATCTATATCGATCATTTTATGGCGAATCGCCAAGTGGGTTAATTCTACATCACCGCTCACATTGAGCTTTTCAAACATGCGATAGCGATAACTATTTACCGTCTTAGAGCTTAGGTTCAAGCGATCTGCAATATTTTGTGCTTTCTCACCTTTAGTGATCATGAGCATGATCTGCAATTCTCTTTCCGATAGCGATTGGAAAGGGTTTTCGTCATTGCGGCCACTAAATTGCGCAAGGGCAATTTGCTGAGCAATTTCTGGCGCAATATAACGTTGACCAGCATTAACCGCACGTATTGCATTGATCATTTCATCAGGGCCAGCACCTTTTGTTAGGTAACCATGCGCACCAATTTGCATTACCTTGCTTGGAAAAGGATCTTCACAATGCACGGTAAGCACAATAACTTTTATATCAGGACAGTAACGGCAAATCTTTTTGGTCGCTTCCAATCCACCAATACCAAGCATGTTCATGTCCATTAGCACAATGTCAGGCTCACTTTGGCGACAAAAGGTTACGGCTTCCTCACCGGTTTTGGCTTCTCCTACCACTTTAAAGCCACGCACATCATCTAAAATGCGTTTTATGCCAGTCCTGACAAGTTCATGATCATCAACTAAAAGCACATTAATCAATGGCACACCCTCTACATATATATTGGTAAAAGGAGCGAAGCAACCAACAGCCTCGCTTCCAGATGTTTGAGATTACCACATATTTTTTAAAAGCATAACGATAGAAACAAGAGAAAAATACAATTTTGATATGAATTAACCAAATAGTTAATTAATGGAAGAAGCTGGTTGATTATAATTTCACCGCTTTGTGATTTTAAAGGCAGCCGCTACGGCATTTTAGCCATAGCGACTTATAGTAGATTTATTTTTATATGACTCAGCTTTGCTTTGAAAATTGATCGACCCAAAGTGCAATCACACCATCACCAGTTACATTACATGCTGTGCCAAAACTATCTTGCGCTAAATATAAAGCAATCATCAATGCCACTGCGCCCTCATTAAAACCAAGCATACTGGTCAATAGCCCAAGCGCAGACATAACCGCTCCACCCGGCGCACCAGGAGCCGCAATCATTACTACACCAAGCATAAAGATGAATGGCAACATTTCCGACAATGAAGGTACAACCATCTCAGGAGAAAGCAGCATCACAGCCATTGCGCAAGTCACTATGGTAATAGTCGACCCTGACAAATGGATGGTGGCACAAAGTGGTACGGTAAAATTGGCAACCTCTTCGTTAACATTATTAGATTTACTTGCACGAAGAGACACTGGAATAGTTGCCGCGCTCGACATAGTACCAATCGCAGTAAAATACGCAGGTAGCATATTTTTGATTAATTCCAATGGATTTCTACCAAGTAACAGGCCGCTTACCACAAACAAAGTGCTTAGCCATAGCCAATGCATAATAATCGCGGCAAGCAATACCACGCCAAACGTACTCAGGGTGTCGAATACCGTACCTGCTACCGCCATTTCAGCAAAAACACCGGCAATGTAAAGTGGTAATATTGGAATAATGACTTTCGCAAGCAGTGCATCTACCACATCTCTCGCTTCGTCAGTGACGCCTTTAAGTTTAGTTAAACCACACTGACTCATCCCAATACCAAAGATAAATGCAGTTGCAAGTGCCGTCATCACTCCCATCAGCGGAGGGATCTCGATATTAATAAAGCTCTTAAGATGAGATTCTTCCACGGCTTGATAAGCAACACCACCGTCAAAAAATGGAATGAAAGCATTAACTAATAGAAATGCTAACGTGCCAGCAATAATGGTTGACCCATAAGCAAAGCCGACCGTCTTACCAAGCAAGTGGCCCGATCCCTTTGGTAAACCTGCTATACCTGAAGCAATAAAAAGCAGGATTATCAGAGGAATAGTAAAGCTGATAAGTTGCCCTATGATCACCTTGAAGGTGTATAAGAGCTCAACTAACACAGTCGGCAAGTACAGACCCGCCAACATACCAGCGACGATACCCGCCACTAGCTTCAATATAAGAGACATAGTTACTTCCTAGCAGATTTTCAAAGGCGTTGTTGTAACATGTTTTTGACCATCTTTGCTATTAATTCGATGGAGATAAATCGATTTGTACATTTTATGTATACATATTCGCCACCTAACGTAAATAATTGCAACTTGACGAAAATAAATTGTTTCAGCTCATTGCATATTATCTAATACTGACAAAAGTCTCTGTATAATAATTAAATTCATGCTTAAAGCTGTAACCTACTCTTTTGTCGTACTTAGTCTATCTAGCCAAACATGGGCACTAGACCCAAATAAAATCCCATTTATCGATAGCTCTGCAAAAATTGATGGTGTACTTGAAGCCGATATTTGGCAACGTGCATTAGAAATAGATATCAACAACATCACTTGGCCATACGAGAACCAATCAAGTCCAGTACAAACTAAGGCCTACGTATATGAGAATGGTCAATCTTTATTTATTGCTTTTGATGCAAAGGACCCTAATCCTGAGTTGATCCGCGCATTTTATCGTGACCGTGACCGCGCCTGGGAAGATGATCTTGTCGGCATTAAAATTGATTCATTTAACAACGCCCAAAGCGCTTATCAGTTTTTCATCAATCCACTAGGTGTACAACAAGACTCAATTGAAAACGAACTCACTAAAAGTGAGAATGGTTCTTGGAATGGGATCTGGGATAGCGTCGGAAAGATCAATAAAGATGGTTATGTTGTTGAAGTTGAAATCCCACTTCGTGTATTAAATTTTAACGACTCCCTTGAGAGCAAAACCATGGCTTTAGAGTTTCTGCGTTTTTATCCAAGAAATGAAAGGTTGCGTATCTCCAGCATGCAATTGCGACATGCAAATTCTTGCTGGATCTGTCAGATGCCAAAATATCAAGGATTTGCTAAGGCTAAGCAAGGTAGTAACTTTGCCGTTATTCCAACACTTGTCACCAATAGGCAAGAATCTCGCGACATTAATGATGGTATCGCAGAGCCGTGGCAAGCCGACAATAATGTCGAGCCGGGTTTAGACGTAAAGTGGGCTATCACACCAGACACGACGCTAAACGCAACATTAAACCCTGATTTCTCACAAGTTGAAGCTGACACAGGACAATTGAGCGTTAACAATAGCTTTAGCCTATTTTTCCCTGAAAAACGGGCGTTCTTTTTAGATAATTCCGATTACTTTTCTTCTCACCTTAACCTTATTCATACTCGGAACATTTCAGCACCCGATTATGGCGTCAAGCTTACCGGTAATAAAAACGGTCACACTTTTGCAGGATTTATTGCCAACGATGAAAGACTCAATGTCGTTGTTCCTGGAAATTTGGGCTCGAGCGTTGTCTCATTAGAGAGAAATAGCCAAAACATGGCACTGAGATACCGTCATGACATAAACAAAACCTTGTCTGTAGGCGTGACATCGACGACCAGGCAAAGCGACGACTATCGCAACCAAGTTGCGAGTATAGACGCCAAATACAAGCCAACAGATAACGATACCCTACAAGTGCAGTTAATTGGTTCAGATACAAACTATGATAGCGCTTTTGTTGAATCGTTATGTGATAACACGCTCGCTGAGTGCGACCTAAACGAAAGCGTACTCAGAGTGATTGACGAAGATGACCGAGGTGCTGGCTATTACGTTAATTATGAGCACAATCGCAAGTATTGGAAGGCATTTACCAGTTATCAAGCTCGCGATGCCGCACTTAGAACCGATATGGGCTTTATCACTCAGGTCGACTTTAATAAATTTCTTTTTGGCGGTGAGTACCGTTGGTATGGCGATGACAACAACTGGTGGAACCGTGCACGTTGGTACGCCGACTGGGATATTTCCCACAACGAGCAAGGCGAGTTATTAGAAAAAGAAGTGCAAACCAACTTTGCAGTTGACGGCCCATTGCAAAGCTTTCTTGATTTCGGTGTTGAACATAGAAAACGCACTGGACTGCGACATGATGAAACCCGCCTTGCGATTGACGGCAATACCGATCTATTTACCGAGAATTCACAGTGGACCTATATGGAGTTCAAGCCAATGGCCGGCGTTTTCGCAGGCTTGAACTTAAGTAAAGGAAACCGCGTTGATCTTGCAAACAACCGTCTTGGTGATTTGTACTTCGCCCGCCCAGTTATTAACGTCAATCTTGGCAAACATTTTGAAGTTAGATTGCGCCATACATTCGAAAAAATGAAAGCGAATGGCGCAAAAGTTTATACCGCAAATCTGAGCGATATACGCCTGACTTACCAATTTAACATTAATAGCTATCTGAGATTGGCAATCATCAACACGGATATTTCGAGAAACCAGAGCAATTATAATGACGATGTTGATGCGACTTATAAAAGCATCAGTACCCAACTGCTCTATTCCTACAAACTAAACCCACAAACCGTTTTCTTTGCAGGCTATTCCGATCATGGTTATCAAGACGATGATTTGTCAAAGATAACTAAAGACGAAAAGACGGTATTTATGAAGTTCAGTTATGCCTGGTTGATTTAAATATCAACCTTTAAATAACTATTGGCTATAAGCAAATTTGATATATCTTATAGCCAATCTTTCCTTTCGTTTTGCGAAATGCGCAGTAAAGTGATGGAATACAAGCAAACCTAGATTAGGGAACACAAATGACTAAAGTATATGCAGATAACAGTCTAACTATCGGTAATACACCGTTGGTTAAAATCAATCGCGTTTCTGGCGGCAATGTTTACGCAAAAGTGGAAGCGCGTAACCCAAGCTTCAGCGTTAAATGCCGTATTGGTGCGTCTATGATCTGGGAAGCTGAAAAAGCGGGCCTTCTTAGCGAAGGTAAAGAACTTATTGAACCAACTTCAGGTAACACGGGTATTGCATTGGCTTTCGTTGCTGCTTCTCGTGGTTATAAGTTGACACTTACTATGCCAAATACGATGAGCCTTGAGCGTCGTAAACTACTTAAAGCACTTGGCGCAAATTTAGTGCTGACAGAAGGCGCCAAGGGCATGAAAGGCGCGATTGAAAAAGCAAATGAAATCCAAGCAAGTAACCCTGAAAAATACGTGTTACTGCAACAGTTTGAAAACCCAGCAAACCCGAAGATCCACTTTGAAACAACGGGTCCGGAAATTTTTGATGCACTTGAAGGTAATATCGATTACTTCGTTGCGGGCGTTGGTACGGGTGGCACGATCACTGGTGTTTCGCGCTATCTGAAAAATGAAAAAGGCCTAAATGTTAAGTCAATCGCTGTTGAGCCAGTTGACTCACCAGTTATCACGCAAACCCTTGCGGGCGACGAAGTAAAACCGGGTCCACACAAAATTCAAGGGATCGGTGCTGGCTTTATTCCGGGCAACCTAGATCTTGAGCTTATTGATGGCGTTGAGTTGGTCTCTAATGAAGATGCAATTGCAATGGCACACCAGCTGATGAAAGACGAAGGTATTTTAGTAGGTATTTCTTCAGGCGCAGCCCTAGTTGCCGCAAAGCGTATTGCCGAGCAACCTGAAAATGCTGATAAAAACATCGTGGTTATTTTGCCAAGCGCTGCAGAGCGTTACCTAACTAGCCCACTCTTTGCAGACACATTCTCTGAACAAGAATTAGTGCAGTAAGACTAGAGCTTCATATTCTAGACTTCCAAGGGGCATCACTGCCCCTTTGTTTTTTATATTATTCCTTTTAATTTCACCTCCTTTCACTACACTTTATCTATTCGCTACGCTTTTTTGACTTCGATGACTGTAAAGACCTTATTACTCTTGTTTTTTCTCATGTTTAGTATCTTCATCTATGGGGAGAATTTAAACGTCGCCTACTTTAAGGGTGGTGAATTTCGCCTTGTTGCTGGAGAAAAGTATCAAGGGGGCTATCTATACAATAAGAAAGGCAAAAATGCCTTCATTCATATTGTGACGTTAGATTGGCCACCTTATATCGGTGCAAACCTCTGCAATAAAGGCTGGGCCTTTCAGTTTGCCGTCGCACTGCTTACCGATTTAGATTATCAAGTGTATGTTGAATTTTTGCCTTGGGCTCGTGCCGTAAGGGCCGCAGAAACAGGCAAAGCTGATATTTTATTCCCAGAATACTATATTGAGGATTCAGCACCATCTGACAATCACAAGAATAAGACCCGCAGAGAGCTACTTGCCTTATCTAATGCCTTTCCTGGTGGCGAAATCGGCTTTTTGAAGCGAAGAGGTGAAGAAGACCGCTTTGATGGTAATCTAAACTCAGTTAAGAATGAGCTCATTGGCGTCGTGAGAGGCTATCAGAATACCCCCGAGTTTGATGCTATGATGGATAATGGTGAATTTGTTACAGTAGAAGCCGTAAATGATTTACAGCTAGTGAAATTACTCGTCGGTAAGCGCGTAAATTTAGTAATAGGCGATCCAAAAGTACTGCGCTTTACAGTCAATTATTCAGACTTACCTAGAGCTGAGAAAATTGAATTACTGAGAAACATAGAAAACGTGACACCGCCTATAAAGTACAATCACCTCTACTTTGCGCTTAGCAAGCAAAAACCACATTGGCGTGAATTGCTCAAAGACATCAATCGCAATCTCTATCAATTTGAAAATAGCGGTGAAACGCAAAGAATGATCGAAATGGTCAGTAACGAGTGTTATTAACCTCTACAAAGGGCTTAACGCCTAAGCACCGCGTTTGTTCAATACCTCTGCTTAAACACACCGCATTTTTAGCTAAAATACGCTTAGGCAAATCGCTTTAGTTAATCCCTAAATACTTGTGCACTTGAACTGATAAGCGCCAATTTTTCGCTTTGCAATTGTCTATTGCAAGCTTAGTGGCCTTGGCTTTTTGGCTGATTGGCTGAAGATACACTAGCTTTGGTTCAACCCCAGTTTGTGCAAATAACGCCTCTAATTCCTCAATATGCTTTTGCATCGCAACGGGGTGCTTTATCTCATCAGCACGAGCCATTGCACTTGGAAGTACTTTGTAACCCCCACGCATATTAATTTTTGGCGACACGGTAACCCAAGTTTCAGCTGGCGCGAGGATCTCAAATGTACCACTGGTTTCAATCTGTGTGCTGTACCCTTTGCTATGCAATAACTCGCATAACGGGCGAAGATCAAACATACAAGGTTCACCACCAGTGATCACCACATGTTTGGCTTGGTAGCCCCGCGACTCGAAAATCGCCAAGATCTCGTCAGCACTCGCGTTCGCCCACCACTCTGAGTCAGCCTTTTTTTCTACAGTGTTATCCAATGAAACAATAAAAGTGTCGTTGGTTTCCCACGTTTGTTTGGTATCACACCAAGCGCAACCAACTGGACAGCCCTGCAAACGTAAAAAGATTGAAGGCGTACCAGTGAAGCTTGCTTCACCCTGAATTGTTTCAAATATTTCGTTAACCTTGTACAAAATGGCCCCGTGTTTAAGATAAAGTTGTCGAAAAATACCGCGAGAAAATTGTCATTTCTCCAGCGGCCGTGTAGTATATCGCGCCCTGAAGTAAACCTCTATCAAAATCGAGGCAAATCACCTATGAGCGAAAAAGTTGTCGTAATCTATTCCGGCGGAATGGACTCTTACACTGTATTAAACAAGGCTGTCCGCGAGGGCCATGAGGTTTATGCACTGTCTTTTAACTATGGCCAGCGACATGTAAAAGAGCTACAAGTTGCCGCTGACGTATGTGCAAAACTCGGCGTTGCTCATAAGGTCGTTGATATTTCTGCTATCAATCAATTATTGTCAGGCTCTAGCCTAACTGATGACATCGACGTGCCAGAAGGCCACTATGAAGAAGAGAGCATGAAGAGCACGATTGTGCCTAATCGCAATATGATTTTGCTTTCTCTTGCGGTAGGTTACGCTGTCTCTCTAAAAGCAAATAAGGTATTTTACGGTGCTCACTCTGGCGATCATGCAATTTATCCAGATTGCCGCCCAGAGTTCGTTAAAAAGATGGATGATGTTTGTCGCATTGCGAACTACGACGCCGTTGAAATTGTGAGTCCTTACCTTAACAACTCAAAAATTGATATCCTGACTGACGGTCTAAAAATGGGATTAGATTACGCTGACACTTGGACGTGTTACAACGGCCGCGAAAAAGCATGTGGTAAGTGTGGTGCTTGCCAAGAGCGTCTCGAAGCATTTGAACTAAACCACGCAACAGATCCACTCCCGTACGAATAACCGTATCGAAAAAGGCCTCTGTTGAGGCCTCTTCATATGCTGTTCAAGTGCTTCATTTCACAGGAAGCGTCATACCTTCAAACAGCTTGTCAATATCATCTTGATTTCGCAGCAAGCTTGCACGCTCTACCACATCTTTTGTGAGATGCGGTGCAAATCGCTCAATAAAGTCGTACATGTAGCCTCTTAGGAAGCTCCCTTTTCTGAAACCGATTTTCGTCGTACTTGCTTCAAATAGGTGACTTGCATCGATGCAAACTAAGTCGCTATCAGACTTTTCATCAAGTGCCATTGACGCCAATACACCAACACCGAGTCCTAATCTTACATAGGTTTTAATCACATCGGCGTCTGTTGCAGTAAACACGATGTGTGGCTCCAAACCATGAGCATTAAATGCTTTATCCAGTTCTGAGCGGCCAGTAAAACCAAACACATAAGTGATCAACGGATATTTAGCGACGTCTTGCACCGTCAGTGCACTGCCTTTTTGTGCAAGAGGATGGTCTTTGGCGACCACAATACTACGATTCCAGTGATAGCAAGGTAGCATGACAAGATCACTGTACAAATGCAGCGCCTCGGTAGCAATAGCAAAGTCAGCATCACCTCGAGCAGCAGCATCAGAGATTTGCTGTGGCGTACCTTGATGCATGTGTAGAGAAACCGCAGGATATTTTTTCATAAATCCTTGGATCACAGGAGGTAACGCGTAACGAGCTTGTGTATGCGTCGTTGCGATGTTTAGTTTACCTTGATCTGGTAAGGTATGTTCATTTGCAACCGCTTTGATCCCTTCCACTTTAGAGAGGATCTCACGAGCAATATTAATAATTTCATTACCCGCGCCCGTAACATGCGTTAAATGCTTACCGCTACGGCCAAAAATTTGTACTCCCAACTCGTCTTCAAGCATGCGCACTTGCTTTGAAATACCAGGTTGAGAGGTATATAAACTTTCCGCCGTCGCTGACACATTAAGGTTGTGATTCAACACTTCGACGATATATCTCAATTGTTGTAATTTCATATTGCTTTTATTCTTATGATCTCTTGATGTTGAGCATCAGCCCATAGCAAAACCGCTTTTTGTTAGCGAGTTTAGTGCAAAGCGATAAAAACCGCCTGTTACGACCTTATGTAGGCTAGCACATTTGGTAAAAATGAGGTAGCCAAGAGGTACTAAATATCAGCATTTTCACAGACGCTCCGACAGTCACTTGGCCAAATAACGAATATTTTGACACGCATTTGCAAACTCACGAGCTAAATCTAGCGACTATCTTTCACTAAAACTAACCGCTCATTTAGGCATCGACTATACTAAAAAATAATGAATTCTTTATCTTTTTTACAGGTTATTGTCGTAAACCTGTTCAGAATAGTACGAATTCATGTAAGATTAAAAAATTACACTGGTGGTTACATGAAAGAGATTTCAGTATGTTTGTTTCTATTATAATAATGTTGATTGTTGCACTTATCGTCATAGCAGTTTGGGTAAGCGCGATCCAGCAACATAAAGAGAAACAAGAAGCGGAGAGACGCAAAGAACTGGCTAAGCAAAAACGCGTAATAGAAGAAGCGGAAGACGTCATCATGAATGGCAGCAATATTCCGATGTCTGAAGTCATGATCCGTATTATTCAACGCCGCGTGCATGACGCTTTAGCCGCAATGGTGGAGCTGTCTCCGACTTCGAAAGAATTAAAAAGTCGCTTACACGAGTCGCAAGAGCGCTTAAATACTCAGCCTGAAAAAACAGCAGATTCAGACTCGATAGCACTTCCTGACAACGACAAACAAATTATCGCATTAGTTCAAGGCATAAAAAAATTACGCCAACTACTGCGCTCTGAGCATAGTAAAGGTAAAGTAGACACTCAACTGTTCGTTAATGAAGACCGCAGACTAGAGCGATTTCAGCTTAAAATCAATGTAGAGAGCCAGATAAAACGAGGGCTTTCAGCAAGGACTGCAAATATGGTCGGTTCGGCAAGACAATACTTTGAAAAAGCTTACGCTACAATTTGCGCCGTCTCATACAATGATGACTATGTAAAAGAGAAAAAAGCACAGCTGGAAGGTTATTTAGAAGAGATCAGCAGTGAACTTAGAGCGTCCAACGCATCAGCGGTGAAAAAGAAAGCAGAGCAAGAACAAGACGACTTGGACGTCCTGTTTGCACCGAAGAAGAAGTGGTAACACCACAATTTACGTAAAAGGCTGGTCTCCCAGCCTTTTTATTACAAATGAAGTAAACCCGCCAGCTTAACCAAAAGCAAACTTAACGATAAAGAGTACTGTCAGTACCCAAACGCTGATACTGATTTCATTTGCTTTATTACACGCCAACTTAACTGCAGTATAAGAAATAAAACCCAAAGCAATACCATGCGCGATTGAAAACGTGAGTGGTGTCATCAATAACACAACACTGACCGGAATAGCATCGCTCATCTCATCCCAATTAATCAATTTTAGGTTTTGTAGCATTAATACCGACACATACAGTATCGCGCCTGCCGTCGCATATGCAGGAACCATTTGTGCCAATGGCGCAAAGAACATCATGATTAAGAAGCAGATCCCTACGACCACGGCCGTCAATCCTGTGCGACCACCGACAGATACACCCGACACTGATTCGATGTATGAAGTCGTCGTTGAGGTACCGAGCACTGAGCCTGCAATCGTCGCAGTGCTGTCAGCTGACAATGCCCTACCCAGCCTTGGCATACGACCATGTTCGTCAGATAATCCAGCCTTTTGCGTCACCGCAACCAATGTGCCACTGGTATCAAATAAATCGACAAATAAAAATGCAAACACCACACTGAGCATGGAAAGCTCAAAAATTCCGCTCAAATCTAACTGCATATAGGTCGGCGCGATGCTTGGGGGCACATCAACAACCCCGTGATAATCTACAAGGCCAAGTCCCCACGCAATACCCGTTACCATTAAAATGCTGATAAGCACGCCACTTTTGACTTCACGGTACATAAGCGCCGCAATCACAAAAAAGCTCGCAATGGCTAATAGCGGGCCGGGAGAAGTTATATCACCAAGTTGTACTAATGTAGCATCACTTGCAATAACAATTTTCGCGTTTTTTAGCGCGATTAACGCTAAGAATGCGCCAATACCTGCCGCAATCGCACGCTTTAGCACGATAGGTATAGCTTGGATCACCCATTCGCGAACCTTGAATACGCTCAAAAATAGAAATAAACAGCCCGACATAAATACCGCGCCTAATGCACTTTGCCATGTATAGCCCATGCCGAGCACAACACCATAGGTAAAAAAGGCGTTTAAGCCCATTCCAGGTGCAAGCGCTAATGGATAGTTTGCCCATAGCCCCATAATAAAACAGCCGATTGCGGCTGCGATACAAGTTGCCACAAAAGCAGCGCCGTGATCCATACCAGCTTCTGCTAGCATTGCTGGGTTTACGAAAACGATGTAAACCATAGTAACGAATGTCGTCAAGCCAGCAATCACCTCGGTTCTTACATTGGTGTGCATAGCTTGCAGTGAAAATAACCGCTCGAGCATAACTAAAATTACAAATTTGAGGAACAAGTGGTTGGATTTTAACACGAATCACTTTAAAACTCGGACAAAATAGTTAAAATTCAGCTACACTCTGCTTATCAACATTATTGCGAATAAAGATATGGATCAAAATAGCACCGACAACTCAGCAAACCATGACTTAGAACAGCAGCTGCTGAATGTGCTTGAATTTGTAACTTCGCCATTAAAAGCAGACGCAAAATTCCCAGATCTTCATGACAATACCCAAGCTTTGAAAAAAGGTCTCTATTACCTAAAAGAAAAGTCTTTTCCGCTTGCGGCAAAATGGCTAAGACTGGCGGCGATGTCTGGTGATTTGAAGGCACAGTTCTTTTTAGGTTTGTTGTTTATGAAAGGTCAAGGAGTGCCACCCAGTCCTTTTCATGCAGCCGCTTGGTTAAGTTTGGCCAGCAGCCAAGGGCACAAAGGCGCCGAACAGGTACTACTAGATGTACGCCGCTTCCTTACAACTAAGCGCTTTAGAGATGCACAGTGCTATGCTGCAACACTCTACGAGCAAATCCATCAACTACAGCATATTAGCCAATAAATTAAATTTTACTCACCAAAATATAGGCTAGGCGTAGCCAAGCCTCTCTTCAGTAAACGTACGCTTACCCTCTGCAACGATCACAATAGTACAGTAGGAAAACTACTGTATAGCAGCTGAGAAAACTTCCTAATGCTTTACTCATACTGAACTTTCGTCAATTAAGCTCTCATTTCAAAAAACCACAACTATTTGTTTTATATTAAAAATTTAAACTAAATAAAAATTAAGCTTGAATATTGATTAAAAAGCTAGCAATTTTCCTTGCATTCACACACTGTATAAACTACTGTATACAAATACTGTATAGATAACCAGTGAGACAATTATGTTACACAGCAATACACTTCTACAGCCAAATAATTCGACTTATTACACACTTAACGAAATCAATAATGTTATCGTTGAAGATGAGATCGTCGCTAGCTTAGAGTTACTTAAAGTTTTACATAAATGTCAGCATAAACAAGGCTGGACGCTACTCGTTGCGCCCGATAATGTACCAAACAAGTCACTGCTAGAAAGTGCTTCAGTTGATGCAAGTAAGTTGCTCGTCATTAGGCAAAAGCACATATACGACCTTGAGTATGTACTTAAAAGTGCTATCAGCAATGGTAATTTCGCTGCTGTGGTGATTTGGACTGATATTGCATCAGTGCAAACTATCAACAAAATGGAACTGCCAGTATCTGACGTTGCGATCCACTGTTTTCAAAGCGCTTAACCAGCTACAATAACGGGATATAAATTTGTTAAAACAGAAGTTTTTATGTCTTGTTATTGCAATTCATCCCTTCCCTATTCGCAATGTTGTGAGCCGTACCTTAAGGGACAAAAATTCGCAGAGCGTCCACAAATACTCATGCGCTCTCGCTATACTGCATACTGCTTAAAAGATGCAAAGTATATTCATGACACCTACGCCCAGGCTAAACAAGCACAAAACAATATCGACGATATTGCTGCATTTGCTAATTACGCACGCTTTATAAAATTGGAAGTGCTAGAAGAAGTAGCAGAAGCTACTCAGGAGGTTGTTGAGTTTAAGGCGCACTATATCGCAGAAAACACGCACTATATACTCCATGAACGGTCAAATTTTATTACCGAAGCAGGCAGATGGTATTACTTAGATGGTGAATTGTACGATACGCCTACAACCAAAGTAGGCAGAAATGACGTCTGTCCGTGTGACAGTGGTAAAAAGTATAAAAAGTGCCATGGTAGCTAAAATAGTCTGAATTAGAGATTAAATACAAAGCAATAAAAAAGCTTGAAACGAGCTAAGGATGATTAAAGGCCGTTTAGCTTATACCAGTTGTATTAAGTAAATGATCTATCTTGAAGCGGGGAAATAGCTTTAGTAGCAAGGCAAAAATTTTGCTATTTAGTTGTTCTAAATGAGAAATTTTTAACGAAGCTAATATGCTATTTCACCCTTCAAATTGATTAGAGAATTAATTCAATTGGTATTAGACATGAAGCACGATAAGCATGGCGTTTTATGTCAGTCTAGTAACGAAGCAAACAGCTGTAAAACAGCAAGTTTAATACCAGTTTGTCTTAAACTTGCTCAATTTGAAGAAGTAAAAGCAGCTAATGTTGTTACGCCGTCGCGCGTAACATACTCTGCATATCTCCCGTTGCAATTTGATCATAAAAACCAGCTGCATCCATTGCCTTATCAGTAACCAAGGCCAGTTTACCTTGCGCGCTCGCCAAACGCCTTTTAACCGCTGGTTCCAAATTTTCTACAACTTCGAGTGGAATATGCTTTTTATCATTTCGTGCGGCAAAAGGTTCTGGATTTAAATTTTCTTGCAATCGCAAGGTCGCCATCGCCCCCATAGATACCAGCTGCGCGTTTTGCTGGCCAATAAGCATATTGTACTCTTTTGGCGCAAGTGGCTTTTGTGGACCTATTTCAAATTGCTTTTTTAGTGTTTCTTCTGAGTTATCTTTTGCGGCAGCTTCAGATTTTGGTAGATGAAATTGGCTAAAATCTAATGCATCGGTTGATAGCATAGATAATAGCATGGCAAAATCGGCAGAGCGCGTCTCATGAACACTAATGTTCAACGCGGACCCTAATTGCGACTCACTGATTAAAACGCCATCAATTTGCATGTATTCCAACCGATTATTTTGCTAATTATGAATTTATCGGCCTTTTTCCGAAAAACTTTAGTAGTTTTCTTTACTTCGAAAAAAACTTTGTTATTATCACCGCCGTTGTTTAGGAGGGGTTCCCGAGCGGCCAAAGGGATCAGACTGTAAATCTGACGGCTCAGCCTTCGCTGGTTCGAATCCAGCTCCCTCCACCATAAACAACAGTTACAATTTCGGAGGGGTTCCCGAGCGGCCAAAGGGATCAGACTGTAAATCTGACGGCTCAGCCTTCGCTGGTTCGAATCCAGCTCCCTCCACCACTTTCAAATTGTAACGCTTTAAAATGTATGGAGGGGTTCCCGAGCGGCCAAAGGGATCAGACTGTAAATCTGACGGCTCAGCCTTCGCTGGTTCGAATCCAGCTCCCTCCACCACTTTTAAAATAAACGCTCCAAATGATGGAGGGGTTCCCGAGCGGCCAAAGGGATCAGACTGTAAATCTGACGGCTCAGCCTTCGCTGGTTCGAATCCAGCTCCCTCCACCACTTTTAAAATAAACGCTCCAAATGATGGAGGGGTTCCCGAGCGGCCAAAGGGATCAGACTGTAAATCTGACGGCTCAGCCTTCGCTGGTTCGAATCCAGCTCCCTCCACCACTTTTAAAATAAACGCTCCAAATGATGGAGGGGTTCCCGAGCGGCCAAAGGGATCAGACTGTAAATCTGACGGCTCAGCCTTCGCTGGTTCGAATCCAGCTCCCTCCACCACTTTTAAAATAAACGCTCCAAATGATGGAGGGGTTCCCGAGCGGCCAAAGGGATCAGACTGTAAATCTGACGGCTCAGCCTTCGCTGGTTCGAATCCAGCTCCCTCCACCACTTTTAAAATAAACGCTCCAAATGATGGAGGGGTTCCCGAGCGGCCAAAGGGATCAGACTGTAAATCTGACGGCTCAGCCTTCGCTGGTTCGAATCCAGCTCCCTCCACCACTTTCTATTGCTTTATCTCACAATAAGCTTACATATATAAACGAGCTTAAAAACAACCCAAAGCCAAAAATCAAATGTGCTGCCATACTTTTTACCCTTGCCTTAGTCGGCTCTGGTAATTTAGATGCTGCGATCCCTGCACCAAAACAGGGTTGCATAATAAAAAATGGAAAAACACACGTTATGAAGCCAAAAACTAACGCAGTCAAAAGGCTAGGCTCAATCAACCAAGGCTTGCCCACGCTCAGTAGAAACACCAAGGCGAATACAATCCCAATGAAATAATGCATGGACCAGCCAATGACACGTTCACCAGATATTGGTTTACTACGCCCGATACCTTGATGCGTAAGTTGACCTTGACACAAGTGTCCAATCCACCTACCAACTAATGCATAATCTAAGCCCTTTATGGCAAACAAGCGACTGAGCATAAATGCCCACAAATCCATAACAAGCGTTGCACCTACGCCAATCACGACTGCTGGCATTAATATCGAATATAGGTTTTCCACTATTTTTACTCCTCTTTTTTACTGATAGCCGCTATCCTACTAGTTCAAGTTAACTTTAAGTCAAGGGCAAAAATGGATATCAGTGAAGTTGCAAAGAAGTCAGGTTTACCCGCATCCACGCTTAGATATTATGAAGAAAAAGGACTGATCCGATCGATTGGTCGACAAGGGCTCAAACGTGTTTTCCCCCCTTCGATACTTGAACGTCTAGCACTTATTACACTTGGCAGAAACGCAGGCTTTTCGTTAGATGAGATAGCGGACATGTTTACCCCCGAGGGTAAAGCGGATATTGATAGGGTGAAGTTACAATCCAAAGCGGATGAATTAAATGAAACCATTAAGCATTTAACTGCAATGCGAGATGGCCTCTATCACGCTGCAAAATGCCCTGCGCCAAGCCATTTTGAATGTCCGACATTTCAAAAGCTGTTAAAACGAGCGGCAAAGGTGAGGCCCGACAAATAATAGGCATAAACAGGACACTATGCTAATGCTCAATCATCAAGTCACGACCGTGGTCACGTAAGTAACGCCGAGCCATTTTATGGTCGTGGCCATAGTGCTTTGTTACCAAATGCCAAAATGCGCTATTGTGTGCCATGACATGAAAATGGCAAAGTTCGTGCACTACCACATAATCAATTACCCACTGAGGCGCACCAATCAAAAACGTATTAAACGCAAGCACGCCTTTAGATGAAAAACTGCCCCAGCGGCTTTTATAAACGCGTATTTTTAGGGTATCAAAGCGAGCTTGAATATCAGGTTGATAGCGCGCAATAACCATATCTACATAGTCATTTAGCGTTTCGCTTAACAGCGCAACTAATTCACGCCATTCATTTTTGACAGCCTTAAGTAAAACCCTTTTGTTATCAAAATCAATTACAGAGGTCGTACTTTCGCCTCTTTGAATGGTAAAGGTCTCGCCGAATACTTGCACAATACCTGTTTCCAGTGGCCGAGGGCTCTTTGGTATGATTTTTAGAGCAAGCTTTGATCTTATCCAATTGGATTTGCTTTCCACCCAATTATGTAACCAGCGCTCGCAAATTTGCTCTGGCGCATACACAAATACTTGGCCAGCTTTTATTTTTATCGCAACGCTCTTACGCTTTCGGCTTTTCTTCAATTGATATTGCAAGATAACAAATTCTTAGTCACTAAAGCATGCATTATAGTATGAGCAACTTATCAGAGTCACTGCAAACGCCATGTAAGATAATGAATTCGACCAATGATGACAATACACTCATCAATAGTGTGGTTTCTAACACTCTATAAATTAGAAAGATTTTTTCGTTAAATCACCGTATTTATTATTTTTGCTGCTACGCTTAATGAAAAAGGCATTTTGATTTAGGCAAGCTATGGCTGATAAACCCATTTGCCAATATGTGTCACCTGAGGGAAAAAAATGCAGTGAAATCGATATGGGCTCAGGTTACTGCTTTTGGCATGACAATAAATTCGATAAAGGTGGCTTGGAGCTAAGCCAAAAGCTTGAGCGCTACGCCAAGCGCGGCGGTTTGCTACAAGGCTTAGAGTTGAAGCGAGCCAATTTAGAAGGGCTCAATCTTGTTAACTTTGAAAATCATCATGGTTATGATCTATCTTATAGCAACTTCTATCGTGCCAATTTAAAAGGGGCGCACCTATTTAATAATACCATTAAGCATGCGTCGCTAATGAAGGCCGATTTGAGAGAAGCAAGTCTGCACTGCTGTAATTTAGAAAGCACCAATTTGCTCGGCATAAAGCTGGAAAACACCCGTATCGATAATATGGAACTCGGCGAGCAATTACTGCAAGAGCAGCAAGCTTTTGAGGCTCGCAGAAGCCGAGCGAAAGAAGACGCGGAGGACTTGTTTCTACAGTCCGAAGAGATCTATCGTTTACTACGTAAAGGCGCAGAAAACCAAGGACTATTTGAAATGGTTGGGCGCTTTACATACAAAGAGCTGCGCATGCGACATGCCCAGTATCCACGATTTTCAAAACGTCACCTTATTTCCAGCTTTGTCGACTTATTATGTGGGTATGGAGAAAAACCAGAAAATGTCATTCGTTTCAGTCTAGGTATGATAATTACCTGTGCATTTTGCTATTTTCTATTTGGTGTTTCGTTTCAAGATCAGATAATGCAACTGGACTTAGACAACAGTGTATCTGAAAACGTAATGGCGCTGCTGAACAGCTTTTATTTTAGTGTTGTTACCTTCACAACCTTGGGTTACGGGGATATTACGCCTGTGGGGATCTCCCGACTGATCGCAGCGGTAGAGGCTTTTACCGGCAGCTTTTCATTAGCGCTATTTGTGGTGGTCTTTGTGAAGCAAATGACGAGGTGATACTCATCTCGTCATTTTCAATCCGCGATTTCTGATTTCAGTTGTTCTAAAAAATCCAGCATATATTGGGTGCGGGCTTGTGCCTGCTCACGGGCTGCGGTGGTATGCATGTTATCTTTAATATGCAGCAGCTTAATGAAGAAGTGATCTAAGGTATATTTGGTATCGTCAGCTTTTCTGTGCTCACAAAAAGGGTCTTCTACATTGTAGAGATTACGCGCTATCGCCCCACCTACTTTCATACAGCGGCTAACACCTATTGCCCCTAGTGCATCCATTCTGTCTGCATCTTGAACAATTTTGGCTTCTAATGTCGTGGGTGTGACACCGGCGCTAAAGCTGTGTGCAACAATGGCGTGGTGAATCGCCTCAAGTTTATCCGTGTCGTACTTCAACTCTGTTAGGAAGGCAACCGCCTTATCTGCTGCTAATTTCGACGCCAGCGGCCTGTCTGGATGATTTTTTGCTACGGCAACACAATCATGTAACCAAGCGGCAGGGATCACCACCGCAGGATCCGCTCCCTCAGCTTCGCAAAGCACCTTTGCAACTTTAACTACACGCTTGATATGAGACAAATCATGGGCGGTATCTGCACATGGTGTCGACAGCATAAACTCTTCACATGCTTTTTCTAATTCATGCATTTTTAACGTCATTAAGCTCAACTTTTATTAATATCTGACAAATAAACCCACACAAATTCAGCGGGAAAGGCATTACTGATTGTATGTTGCCACACCCTTCACTAAAATGGCAGCTATCAGGAAAGATTAGAGAAAATATATGACTTGCGCGCTATATCTGCAACCAGGCAGAGAAAAATCCCTTAACAGAAAACATCCTTGGGTGTTCTCAAAAGCCATTAAAAAAGTAAAAGGTAAACCTGCCCTTGGCGATACCGTTAAGATTTACAGCAATGAGGGTAAATACCTCGCGACAGCCGCTTACAGTCCAGACTCTCAGATCAGAGCCAGAATTTGGACATTTGATGAATCACAACATATCGATCAAGCGTTCTTTGAGCAAAAACTCGCACGGGCACTAGCAGCCAGAGAATATGTTATCGCTGAAGGTGGTTTAACTGGCTTTAGATTGTGTGCCGCAGAGTCCGATGGTCTGCCAGGTGTAACAATTGATAAGTTTGATAATTACTTGGTTTGTCAGTTGCTAAGCGCTGGTGCCGAGCGCCACAAGGGTGAAATAGTAATGGCATTGCAATCACTATTTCCCGATTGTCATGTTTACGAGCGCTCAGATGTTGATGTGCGCAAAAAAGAAGGCCTTGATAAAATTACCGGACCGCTTGCTGGCGATGCACCAACCGCCCCCGTCCTTATAAGCGAAAATGGTTTAAAGATTGAAGTCGATATCATCGGCGGCCATAAAACCGGCTTTTATCTAGATCAACGCGACAGTAGAGCCGCGTTAGAACGCTTTGTAAAAGACAAAGAAGTGCTTAACTGCTTCTGCTACACCGGTACATTTGGTCTTTATGCACTGCGCGGTGGCTGTAGTAAAGTAATCAACGTTGACGTATCGCAGCCTGCACTCGACACAGCTAAACGCAATGTAGAACATAATGAACTAGACTTATCGAAAGCTGAGTTTGTTAAGCAAGACGTATTCAAACTACTTAGACAATATCGTGATGAGGGCCGTCAATTCGATACTATTGTGATGGATCCACCAAAGTTTGCAGAAAGTAAGGCGCAGCTTAACGGTGCTTGTCGTGGCTACAAAGATATCAATATGATTGCCATGCAGATATTAAAGCCTGGTGGCACGTTACTCACCTTCTCGTGTTCTGGTCTTATGGAACAAAACCTGTTCCAGAAAGTCGTTGCAGACGCTGCGCTCGATGCCGGTAAAGAATTGTTGATTATGGAAAGACTAAATCAAGCAGCCGATCACCCTATTGCGGGCAATTATCCAGAAGGTTTTTACCTGAAAGGCCTTATTTGTAAAGTTTATTGATTTAGCAATTTATAGTGGTATTGGAGGAAGCTTCAATACCACCTTTAGGGCTTAGGTAATCTAATTAAATTTGGTGATTTCAAGCCCTACAATCCACTGCTCATCCTGCTCTTGACTACAACGGATCACGGTTGCATGAGCACTAAGCGGCTGGATCATATCACCACTAGAATCAATGAAAATGTCAACGGTTGAATTTGCTTCAATTGGGTCGCTCACTGTCACTGACAACCCTGTGGCGCTTAAATCGTGACAAACTCCTTGGTGCACTTTACCCGACTCAAGTTCGGTTAATTTTGCTACTGCATCCACCGACATACGCATAAAACGGCGTTTATCTTCATTGATCATATAATGCTCCTACACCATTGATTTTATTTTTTCTAATAGCGATTGCATTGAAAATGGCTTTACCACATAGGCATCGCAGCCGGCATCGAATCCCGCTTTTTGTTCTTTTTCGGACTCTAAACCAGATACCATTAATACAGGAATGTCCTTCGTCTCTGGTGTATTTTTCAACATTCGACAGGTGTCGTAACCGTCAAGGCCCGGCATACATACATCAAGCAAAATAGCATCTGGAGGATCAGCAATCGCATTAGACAAGCAACTCGTGCCCGAGTTTGCATAGCTCAGCTCAAACGCCCCTGACAGCGCCACTTCGAGCATTTCATAGTTAAAATACTCGTCGTCGACCACTAGCAGATGCGGTGCATTTTTCCTTTTCTCTCGTGTGGACATATTCAATGCCGCTTCCTTCTCACAATCCAAAACTTTACTTCCTCATATAATAAAGTAACTGTCGTACTCTAAAATGCAAGTTTATATTTCGCACTCTTTTATCGAATTCAGAACGCGTTTAGCCGAAATCGGATAAGCCGTTCCTAATGTTTGAGCAAACAAAGACACGCGAAGTTCCTGTTGCATCCAAAAAATATTTATAAGCGACTCTGGTACAGGTAATCCAGAAGGAATTTTTGCCAACTTGTCTTGATAGGCCGCAGCAACTTTTTCCAATTCGAGTACACACAGCCTATCTCTGTTTGGGTCTACCGCAAGTTTTTCAAGCCTTTTTTCAATCGCTTTCATGTAGCGTAAAATATCAGAGATTTTGTCAGCACCATGAGCGGTGACAAAGCCTTTAAAGATAAGACCGGATAACTGAGATTTTATGTCGCCGTGCGCGGTGATCATCGTGAGATCCACTCTGCCTTTCATACGCTTGTTAATACTGTGGGCAATACTAAGCACAGCCTCAACTTGCTTCGCAATTTCAACTACAGTGTCACCTAGCTCAGCTCGAATGTGCTCTTTGGCTTTTTCAAACGCGACGTCTTCTCTGATCTCGCCAAATGCACGCAGCAACTTATCAACCCCAGCTTGCGTACAGTCATCAACTAAATCATGCACTTTACCAAAGGGATTAAAGTACAATCCTAACTTAGCCTTATTTGGTAAGTGTTGCTGCAGGTATTTAACAGGCGAAGGAACATTGAGTAGCACAAGACGGCGCAATCCAGCTTGATGTGCTGCTTGGGCTTTTATTTCGTTATCAAACAGTTCTATAGCCGCACTTTGTTTTTTATCGACTAATGCAGGGAAAGCCTTAATCTCATAATTGCCTTGCTTTTTAGTATATTGCTCTGGCAGCTCGCCAAAATCCCACTGCTGAATATCCGTCTGCTCGATCCCTTGCTCTGCCACTTGCGACAGCGTTTCGGTCACTTGCCCTTGCAACTTTGCCTTAAGTGTCAATAAATCAAAGCTATGGGCTATCACCTTGCCTTTGTCATCGACTACCTGAAATTGCATTTTTAAGTGCGGCTCAAGTGAACTAACATCCCAATCTGACTCGGCGACTTTGACACCTGTCATTCTGAGTAAACGGTTGGCCACCGCTTCGATAAATGAGCCTTGCATTACCTCAACGGCGGCAAGCACAGCATCGGCATAATTTGGTGCTGGCACAAAATTACGTCTCAAGGTCTTCGGCAGTGACTTAATAAGCCCACAAACCAGCTCATGTCTGAGCGCAGGGATATGCCAATCAAAACCTTCATCTTGAACTTGGTTTAACAATGCCAGAGGAATATTGACCACCACGCCGTCGAGTGCTTGGCCTGGGTCAAAGTGGTAACTGAGAGGCAAAATCAAATTCCCCTGCTGCCACGTATCAGGGTAATGGATATCCGTGATATGTTCAGCGTCATGCTTCATTAATAGATCGCGCGTCATATGCAAAAAGCGTTTGTCTTTTTGCTTTTGTGAACGCCACCATTTACTAAACGCAGCACGATTATTTACGTCTTGTGGAATTCGATCGTTATAAAACGCAACCACATCTTCTTCGTCGACTAGGATATCGCGACGCCTCGCTTTATCTTCAAGCGCTTGCACTTCTTCAACCAATTTTTGGTTTGCGCTTAAAAAACCTTCGCTCTGGCCAAGTTGACCATTTGCTAACGCTTCACGAATAAATATCTCTCGGCTAACCACAGGATCAATATCGCTATACACCGTGCGTTTGCGGCCAACGATGATCAAGCCGTATAAGGTTTGTTGTTCAAATGCAATAACCGCTCCAGCCTTTTTCTCCCAATGCGGTTCACTATAGCTGCTATTAACTAAATACTTGGCGAGCGGCGCAATCCAATTTACATCGATCTTGGCGTTAACCCGAGCATAAAGTTTACTGGTTTCCACAAGCTCTGCAGACATTAGCCACTTAGGGCTTTTCTTAAACAGTGTTGAACCGGGGAAAATATGAAATTGGCTGTTACGTGCGCCTTTAAAGACTTGCTTTTGCTTTTCGTCCTTTACACCAATATGGCTAAGCATGCCACTTAGCAAAGATTGATGGATAGCTTCATCGCTTGCAGAACTGCTATTTATTTTAAAGCCGAGCTCCTCACACACCGTGGTCAGCTGATATATAATATCTTGCCACTCACGTACGCGCATGTAGGCCAAAAAGTCTTTTTGGCATTGCTTTCTAAACTGGTTACGCGTCAGTGCTTGCTGCTGCGCTTCAATATAGTTCCATAGATTTAGATATGCAACAAAGTCAGAGTGTTCGCACTCAAAGCGATTGTGTTTTTCGTCAGCGGCTGCACGTTTGTCTTGAGGACGCTCTCTTGGGTCTTGAATAGACAATGCCGCGGTGATCACTATCGCTTCCCAAAGCGCATTATTTTGTGCCCCTGACATCACCATTTTGGCAAGCCTTGGGTCTATGGGTAAGCGACTTAGTTTACGACCTGATTCTGTGAGCTTGGCCTTTTCTCTGCGCTGTGCAGGAACTATCGCCTCCAGCTCTTCAAGTAACGACATACCATCTTTGATATTACGGCTATCAGGCGCTTGTACAAATGGGAATTGACTTATATCACCAAGTCCAAGTGCAAGCATTTGCAAAATAACCGAAGCTAAATTGGTTCTTAGAATTTCAGGATCGGTAAACTCAGGGCGCCCTAAAAAGTCGTCTTCAGAATATAAACGAATACAAATACCGGATGCCACACGCCCACATCGACCTTTACGCTGGTTTGCACTGGCTTGTGATACCGCTTCAATCGGTAAGCGTTGCACTTTGGTTCGATAACTGTAGCAGCTTATTCTCGCAGTACCCGGGTCGATAACATAGCGAATACCTGGTACGGTCAATGACGTTTCCGCAACGTTTGTAGACAATACGATGCGCCGTTGGCTATGGGGCGCAAAAATGCGATTTTGTTCGGCATTAGACAGGCGCGCATACAAAGGTAAAATCTCAACGCCTTTTAAATTGCGTTTTGCCAGCGCGTCAGCGGTGTCACGAATTTCACGCTCACCGTTCATAAATACCAAAATATCCCCGGGTCCTTCGGCACAAAGCTCATCAACCGCATCAAAAATGCCCTGCAACTGGTCATTTTCTGCTTCGCCATTTTGTGAGTCTACATCTTCAACTGGACGATATCTCACTTCTACTGGATAAGTTCGTCCTGACACCTCAATAATAGGTGCGTCACTAAAATGTTTGGAAAAACGCTCAGGGTCAATGGTTGCTGAGGTAATAATCACTTTAAGATCTGGACGCTTCGGCAACAGCTGCTTTAAATAACCCAGAATAAAATCAATATTCAGGCTACGCTCGTGCGCTTCATCAATGATGATTGTGTCGTACTGGTTGAGGAATCTGTCTTGTTGAATTTCCGAGAGCAAAATACCGTCGGTCATCAGTTTTACGTATGTATTGTCAGAAACTTGATCTGAGAAGCGAATTTTAAATCCAACTTCTTGCCCCATCTCGCAGCCAATTTCCTCTGCGATACGGGTAGATACGCTTCTTGCCGCTAGTCTTCTAGGCTGTGTATGACCAATATAGCCATCCACGCCTCGACCAAGCTCTAAACAAATTTTAGGTAGCTGCGTGGTCTTCCCCGAGCCTGTTTCACCGGCAACAATGACCACTTGGTTATTCGCGATGGCTGCTTTGATGTCGTCTTTTTTCTGGCTGACGGGTAGTTGCTCAGGATACTCTACTGCTGGAATATTGGCACTTCTTGTTACCTTTAATTCTTGGCTTTTTGCAATCGCAGCCGCTACTTTTGCGACTACCTGCTTTTGCTTTTCTTGATCGGTAATTTTTTTCGCACCATGGAGGCGCTTTTTGAGGATGAAGTGATCCTTTTTAAGACATGAATTTAGCTCTTTGAACAGCGAGTCAACCTGCACTACACGACACCTTGTGATTACATAAAACGCCGTGTAGTTTATCAAATCAGATTAGACGAACCCAACTAAATTTGGTTAGGAATTGAGATTTTTGCTGTTATTCTCAAGGCAACTCCTCATGGGTTACCTTAACAGCTCGTAAATTTCATCGCTTTATACGTAACGGTGACCAGAGACATAAGCATCATGTAAATGCTTATCCAACGCTAATAGCACGTTTGCACGACTGATAACCCCAAGTAAGCGACCTTCATCGTCAACTACCGGGTACACTTTGGGCTTGTTGCAAATCATCAAATCTGCCATTTGCACTATGCTGTCTTCGCGTTTTACACACAGAGGCTCTTTTGTCATCACATCGGACACCACACTATGAGACTCATTTTGATAGGTCGCCTCTAGCATTTTTTTGAGGCAATCCTGCTCAGATAAAAACCCAATAACCCGCCTTGCTTCGTCTATAACCGGCCCGCCCGACTGGCCGCTTTGTAGCAGCTTTTCTACCGCTGATTCTACGCGCATGTCCTGTTTGAATGTTACGGGGCGATGATTTAAGTAGTCTGCGACTTTTATTGATTGCATTGCTCATCTCCATTAAAAACGCCAGCTATCATGATAATAATAGCTGGCGTTTGAAGAACTTGCTTAGTCTCAACGAAATATTGTTTTACTCGCTATAAATACCAACATAGGTCTGTGTTGTTGACGACTTGCTCGCACGATACATCCCCGCGGTATTAAATGGCATGCTAATATTTCCTTTAGGGTCAACAATGATCACCCCACCCGTGCCACCAATTGGATAAAGCGTATCAAAAATCACTTCTTTTCCCGCTTTTTCAATCGACTTGTTTTGATAAGCGACACGAGCACAAATATCAGCTGCGACATTATATCGAATAAAATACTCACCATGTCCCGTTGCTGACACAGCACAAGAGCGGTTATCCGCAAATGTGCCCGCCCCAATCACTGGTGAGTCACCTATCCGTCCAAAGCGTTTAGCCGTCATCCCACCGGTTGACGTTCCAGCCGCTAAATTCCCCTGTTTATCAAGTGCGACAGCCCCCACAGTTCCCATCTTATATTGGCTCTCTAATTGTTGATGTGCCGCCTGATAGTCTTTGGTCGCCGCTTCTTTTATCTGCAATCGCTTTTTCGCCTTTAAGAGTGATTGATAGCGAGCATCGGTGTCAAAGTAGTTGTTTTCCACTAACGTAAAACCGCGTTTCTTAGCAAAGTCTTCTGCACCTTCACCACTTAGCATGACGTGTACTGAGTGCTGCATTACTTCTTTTGCCAGATCGATTGGGTTTTTAATGTGCTTCACCCCCGCCACAGCGCCCGCTTGGCGATTACGACCATCCATGATTGATGCATCTAGCTCATGCCCTTCATCATAAGTGTACACGGCACCCTTACCAGCATTAAAAAAAGGAGAATCTTCAAGAATGTTAATGGCTGCCGTTACCGCATCAAGGCTTTCTCCACCTTGTTCTAGTACCTTATAACCCGCTTCAACGGCTTCTTTTAGCTTAGCTTTGTATTGTTTTTCTTTTTCTGGTGTGAAGTTACTGCGCTCAATCGTACCAGCTCCTCCATGAATGGCGATCGCAAACGGGGTCGCTTTCTCGTCAGCGACGACAGCTGTCGTCGACAAGGCTAATAATGCTGCTAGCAAAGAGTTTTTTTTCATTTTTATACCTTGGTTCGTTATTAAACTTCAGCATGAGGTGAATTTTAGAACGATGCAAGCTTTCGCGTTAAAATTGTCAAGCTAACCGATTTACAGTGTGGTTGAAAGAAACTCATGAGCAGCAAGACACAACAGTAAACTTGAACATTTTTCAATCAACTAACGGTTGTTATTTCGACCACAAAATGGAAACATATTTATTACTTTGAAATAACTCAAAGTAATAAAATAACGAAATTCGACAGGAATCGATATGAAAAACATTCTAAAAATTGCAGCTTTTAGCACACTACTACTTGGAACTGCTCAAGCCACTTCTACTCAAGAGCAAATTAAAGTTGTTGATTACAACACTTTTTATGACACCCAAGTCAACAATGTTGACTGCGGTGGTTACTGGGATGAGCGACGTGTGTGGGTATGTGACTACCGTACAGAGCTCGTTGATGTGAGTTATAAGACTTGCCACTACAAATTAATAGCAGGAGAACCTTACGGTCCCTATACTTTATGGCAAACTAAAACCGTACTCGCGACACAAAGCTGCCCCGGAGGTTGGACTATTCCTCATCCAATTCCAAACTATCAGGTGCCTGGAGGTACCTATGTTCATCAACATGATACTTTTTCAACTCAACAAGAAGAACGCCGAGTAGCGTATAACTGTCGTTGGGAAACACGCTCGGTTTGGATCCCTCGAGGCGGTTCATACTGTCCTATTCCAAACGCTAAGTAATACCAATTTGTCTTAATACTTGCTCAATTTGAAGGTGCAAATTGGTGTAGCACTTATAAAATAGCATCCACAAAAAAGCGCTTCCTCTGGAAGCGCTTCTATCGAATCATTCTATATCTAAACGCGATTAGCTCGCTTCGCGCTGTGCCTTCATTCGAGCAAGGCGCGCTACTTGATGTGTAGAAGTTAAGAATGCGAAGATAGGTGCTAAATAACCACGTTTACGTAGCTCTAGGAAATCTTCGTCACCTAATTCATTTAGCTTACGCTCATCCACAAGGTAAATACCGTTGATGTCTTTTTTCTCACCACGGATTTCTACCGTTAGTGTTTGTTGAACTAGAAGCTCTTTGTCAGCAAGATACTGAGTAAACGCTTCAGTTACGCGAGCAAACTCAACATAGCTAACTAACGCTTCTTTACGACGACCTAGATATTCAGTTTCTTTACCGTCTTCGAAAAGCGCATTGCCTTCTTCTTCACCAACTAGCGGGCTTGCTTCGTCAATCACAATACCAAACTGATCTTGCTCTGGGTGTTTAACCAAGCCAAACGGGTAACGTGCTGCGGCCATTGGCACAAAGCTGCCAGTCCACTTGTCACCGTCTACAAATAAGTTTTCACCTGGCTGAAGACCAAACATAGCAACCGCTTGAAATTGACCTGATTCAGTGTTTTTAACAAACGCCATTGGGAATTCTGTCGCTACGCGCGCGAACTCATGCGCCACTACAGGCATTAAGTGCTGAGTTTTAAGGAAATCAACGTTCACGCCATTTTTTACTTTGATGTTAGCGTGCTTTTCGTTGTGTAAAGGCTGCACTTGTTGTTCCGCCATAATACTGCTCCATTATTTTACGTATTTGTTACTTTATTTATTACCCCTAAGGCTAGCGGTTTTCCGGGCAAATTGGAAGTTAAATATTTATTTAAGCATTACAGATCTTTCATACATTTGAATTGTCTGCTTTATCATTACGATGACATATATTGCTTCAATTGTTTAAGCCACTCTCCATGATCTAAAAGAGCTCCTTTAGCTCGCCTTAGTTGCTCATTGTTCTTATCTAATAATTTAAGCCCAATATCAAACTCTGCTTGAGACGTCGTTTGCGGGTGAGTGTTAAATTTCATTCCATACAGAACATATAAAAAGTTCTTTTCATTAAATAGCTCAAAGCGACTCCAAAAATCCATTTGTTGGGGCGAACGTAGCTTAAATTTTGCAAGCTTCCGCTCTAGAGAGTCTGAGAGCTTTACCTCGCTTCGATACTCTACCCAAAAGTCACTATCAACCCTGTCAGAAAGGATATAATGCAACTGGATGAAATCGATTGTACTTTCCCATGCGCAGTTCACTGCATCATTATAGTGGTCACTGAATACCGATATCTCAGCTCTAGAAAGTGGGAAATTCTTCGACAAGAATTCCGCAGAAAAGTCTGTTAGTAAAATAGATGTTGCTTCCAAAGGCTCGACAAACCCCTGCGCTAGTCCTAGCGCTACACAATTTTTACTCCAGCTTTGATTCCTATAGCCCACTCTCATTTCTATTTTTCTAGGATTCACAGAGTCAACATTCAGCATTCTTGCATACGTTTCTAAAGCCTCTTTATGTGACATATATTTAGACGCATAAACAAAACCAGTTCCAGTACGGGAAGTAAGGGGGATTTCCCACATCCAGCCAGCTTTATGTGCGGTTGCCGTTGTGTAAGGATTCAAGCTGCTTGGATCATCTCTTTCTATCTGCTGTACTAGCGCTGTATCTACCAACAACTGCTCACTTTTATCCTGAAAACTGTCATTAGAAACTGAGCTTATTAGCTTCGCTGAAAAACCAGTACAATCTACGTAAAAGTCAAAATGCAGTATGTCTCCATTTGTCATGCAAAGAGATTCAATATGTCCTGTTTGATCTAGTTTAGATTCATCAACTGTTCCATTTAAAACTCTGACATTAAATCTATCTAGGGCATTGCGTTTGAGTAATTTTGCGAATTTTGCTGCATCGAAATGATATGCGTATGGTAGCACACCTTGATAGTTGCCATCGGTTTTTAGTTTAGGTGCGAGCCCCGATTCACAGACCCTTGATTGTATCCCAACGTAATCGAACGGTATTTTTTTCCCTAAATTTAACCATATATTAGTTATATCCAGTCCTTCGGGATATGGCGCTTCAAATGGGTGATAATAAAAGTTATGTGCTCCATGAACTTTTTCATCAAGCCACGAAACAAATCTTATCCCCTGCTTGAAGGTAGCATCACAGCTCCCCAAAAGCTCCGCTTCAGAAATACCAAATTTTTTTAGGCTTTTAACTATGTAAGGAACTGTACCTTCTCCAACACCAATACTTGGTATATCTAAAGATTCAATTACTGTAATCTCGACATTGCTATTTGAAGAAAGCGCTAAGCCGAGATGATTAGCTGCTAGCCAACCAGCTGTGCCCCCACCAACAATTGCGATCTTGGTTATATTCATCTCGCCCTCTTGAAATAAAAAAGCCCAGTAAAAACTGGGCTATAGCTTACACAATTTATAATTAGAAGTTAAAATTAACACCTAATCTATAAGTTGCTTCGCCACGGAAAGACCATGTTGGGAAACCATCCTGAAGCGCAGGCTTAACATCAACACCAACCTCTGCCGCACCATACTGAACATCATCTTCCTCGGTAACATTTACGACTTCAAATGTCAACGCTGCGTAGTCTGTAACTTGCCAACCGAAAGTTAAATCAAGTGTACCAAAGTCATCGTGCATACGGTTTCCGTAATAGTTACCGTATTCACGAATCATGTATTCAGATCTCCAGTTATACGCTGCTCTCGCCGAGAATTCATCATTTTCCCAATAGCCAACTAGATTTAGCATATGCTCTGATGACTCGGTAAAACGGGATAGATTATCAGTATAAACCTCCGCTGGTGCACCTGCATCTGTGTATGTGTAGTTAGCGTTTATACCAAACCCATTATCCCAAGCATGATTCCACTGGAATTCAACGCCATCAATCTCGCCGCCACCTGCATTTTTATAGCGATTTACGGTCCAATCATCAGCTGGTGTAGTAAGGTCATTATTAATTACACCAATTTGTTGATTAAAATCAGTCGTCGCAACAATAAAATTACTCACATCCTTTATAAAGTAAGTTACGGCAAATAGGCCATCTTCACCATAATAATACTCTAAACTAACATCGGCTTGAGATGATTTCATTGGTTTCAGGTCAGGATTACCGTAAGTAATCTCCTCATTACCAATACGGTCATCAGGATAACCAGTTACTTTTGAAAGTAGTAAGTTGTCGTAGTTTGGACGAGTAATAGCTTGACCAGCTGAAACGCGAAGAATTAAGTCTTCAGATAGGTCAAAGGTAATATTAGCACTTGGCAACACATCATTGTAATCACCATCAACACCTACTGGAGCTTCGCTCCAACCATTGTTATTTGCAAGAATATCAGCTGGGCTATTATCGATGATATGACCTTTTGAAGTCACATCTGTACTGACATATCTTAGCCCGAAGTTACCTCGGAAACCTTCGCCTTCAAAAGACGCCATAGCATACAATGACAGATTGTCTTCTTCTATTTTTCCGTAGCCCGAACGGTTATAAGCAAACTGATCGATTAGAGACAATGTAGCATTTATCATTGCATCTCGGTTTGCACGAGGAATAGTCCAACCATCATAGCCAATTGGCATTGTACCGCTATATAAATCCTGAACACTAAAATAGTTGGCAAAACCTCCTGCATTTTCACCATCTGCAGGGGCTGTTATTTTTGACTGGTCGTATACAGCCGTATATAGCTTTTTCTCAAATTCATGTTCAGTATATCTTACCCCAAACTCAAGTTTGTTGATCGCGCCAAAGTCAACGTAGTAATCAAAATCAACTTGACCATACACTTCCTCATCTTTATTTGGACCCTTTATACCTGTCCAAGTAGACGTTGTACCATATGCAGGTAGCTGTTCAACGGTAAAGCCAAGATCAGCACCATCAAGTTTTATTTGTTTACCAGTTGCATCTACGACTCCCCACCAGTTTACTTGGTCGAAGTTAGCATCGGACGTTTGCTTTAGTCCATTTCCATCAACATAAGCATTTCCCCACCAACCAAAACCAAAGTTAGCACTCATGTCTGTACCACCTTCCGCTTTCGAGTGACCAAGAACACCTGAGATTTCATAAGTATCAGACTGGTACTTCCAGTTAAATTCTAGAGTGTCTGAAGTCATTTCTCCTTGGCGAGCCCAATTTTGGAAAAATACGTTGCTTCCTCTATCTTTTGGCGTATCGCTATATGTACAGACGCCAGCAGCATTGTACGTTTTACATACTGATTCTTCCGGTGTCCAAGCGCCCCAGTTATTATCAGTACCAAAGTACATATTAGCACCAGTGCTGTCAGCGCCGAGCTCTAATGAAAGTGCGTGAATACCCAATTCAAGTTGTTCTGTTGGACGATATTGAAGCGTTACATCTATAGCTGTGCGCTCTTGATCTTGTAAAAAACTTGAAGGTTGTACTGATGAATTTCCACCCCAATCAAGATCGGCTTCGGTGCCTTGACGAAGATATTCACGATCGATGTATGCAGCGGCTACAAGTACACCAAAAGTTTCATCTTTGTTTTTCCAACTGTATAGCCCAGAAACTTCAGGAGATATCTCCTCGTTTAGGGTACCATACTCGCCTTTTAGCGAAAGAAACGATGTATTAGATTCTAAGTCAAGAGGCTTGCGTGTTTTTACGATTACTGTACCACCGATACCACCTTCAACCAGGTTCGCCTGTGTCGCTTTATAAACTTCAATTCCGCCAATCAGCTGTGACGGTAACATAGAATAATTAAATGAACGGTCTAAATTCATTTGATCATACCAGCCGGTTGAAGCCACATTCTGGCCGTTTAACGTAGTCAACGTCATAGAAGGATCGGTACCCCTAATGGATACAGAACTACCTTGACCAAAAGCTCGTCCAACGCTAATACCTGGAATACGCCCTAACGCTTGACCTACGTCTGAGTCAGGAAACTTACCGATATCTTCAGCGCTCACTGCGTCAACAACTGCAGTCGCGAATCTTTTTGTATTAATATTTTCTTTGTTTGATGCTCGCAAGCCACGAACTTCAATGACTTCTACGTTTTCTTGTACTTGATTTTGGCTTTGACTTTCTTCTGCAACTACAACGCCTGAAAAGCCCGCACCTAGTGCGATGCTGACGTTAACTGCAAGTAAGCTTTTTTTGAAATTATTAGCTAACACAGGATTCCCCTTGAATCATTTTGTTGGTTTTTTAAATCACTTCTGCCCAGTGATGATGACAACGCTGTCATCTAATAACAAACCATACACCCTAAATTACATATTCGCTACAATTTTTTTGGCCTGTTATTCAAAAAATATTCATATAGATAGATATCTTATTGATAAATATAAACTTAAATATAGCCAAGATATGGTTTGTTACAAAAACGATTGGAGAATAGCACAAAAAATTTTGCTGCTGTAGGGTTTTAAGATGGAATTGTCTCAATAAAGGGACATTTTAATTATCTGAATACACACAAGGGGGTGTGTATTCAATTCCCTCATCAAGCTTGGGCAGAAGCTAAAGATGAGAATCAATATCAATGACAACGCTGTCATTATAGATTTATCTGTAAGTACTGTCTAGTTCTTTTAAGAGAATTTTTTATGACAAAGGCTTATAAAATCTACGATCAGCGAGTTAGTTATCACTATTTTTTGCACAAATTTAAATACCCCATTACGGGACTTATTGATTTTATAATGATCGTATCTTGAATCAGTAAAATTTATTGCTTTTATTCGTAAGAAGTAAGAAGTAAGAAGTAAGAAGTAAGAAGTAAGAAGTAAGAAGTAAGAAGTAAGAAGTAAGAAGTAAGAAGTAAGAAGTAAGAAGTAAGAAGTAAGAAGTAAGAAGTAAGAAGTAAGAAGTAAGAAGTAAGAAGTAAGAAGTAAGAAGTAAGAAGTAAGAAGTAAGAAGTAAGAAGTAAGAAGTAAGAAGTAAGAAGTAAGAAGTAAGAAGTAAGAAGTAAGAAGTAAGAAGTAAGAAGTAAGAAGTAAGAAGTAAGAAGTAAGAAGTAAGAAGTAAGAAGTAAGAAGTAAGAAGTAAGAAGTAAGAAGTAAGAAGTAAGAAGTAAGAAGTAAGAAGTAAGAAGTAAGAAGTAAGAAGTAAGAAGTAAGAAGTAAGAAGTAAGAAGTAAGAAGTAAGAAGTAAGAAGTAAGAAGTAAGAAGTAAGAAGTAAGAAGTAAGAAGTAAGAAGTAAGAAGTAAGAAGTAAGAAGTAAGAAGTAAGAAGTAAGAAGTAAGAAGTAAGAAGTAAGAAGTAAGAAGTAAGAAGTGTTGTCGCTCCGAGCTGAATGTCCAGAGATATTCAATCAGTTGACCCAAGTAATCAAGGTAAGGCCAGCTATCACGCCAGCCTTACATTTTACTATTTCTAGTAGATGCACTCGGGTTACGGGCACCAAAATACGGTCAAATTAATATCAGGGTGATTTAATACAGCGCGCAGCGGTACTTCATACTCTGAGCCGGGTTGTTTTGCCGCTTCATACACCGCCTTTTTTTCATCACCAGAGATCAATAAAACAGCCGCCTTAGAGTTAGCTATTCCCGCCAAAGACAAACTCATGCGCTCAGTGATCTCACCTGTCACTTCGCTTTGATGAGCATTAATTGCGCATACGGTGTTTGTGGTCGTTAACGCGTGCTCTAGGCCCTTTGCATTTGGAAATAAACTGGCGGTATGACCATCCGGCCCCATTCCCAAAATAGTAACATCGAACGGTTTTTTCAACGCTGCATAAGCAGACTCACATAGAGCAGCGCCCTCTTCTGCTGACACTGCCGCATTCTTCATTGTTACAAATCGAGCATTTGCCGCTTTGTCTTGCAGTAATGTCGACTGTTGTCGCTCCGAGCTGAATGTCCAGAGATATTCAATCAGTTGACCCAAGTAATCAAGGTAAGGCCAGCTATCACGCCAGCCTTACATTTTACTATTTCTAGTAGATGCACTCGGGTTACGGGCACCAAAATACGGTCAAATTAATATCAGGGTGATTTAATACAGCGCGCAGCGGTACTTCATACTCTGAGCCGGGTTGTTTTGCCGCTTCATACACCGCCTTTTTTTCATCACCAGAGATCAATAAAACAGCCGCCTTAGAGTTAGCTATTCCCGCCAAAGACAAACTCATGCGCTCAGTGATCTCACCTGTCACTTCGCTTTGATGAGCATTAATTGCGCATACGGTGTTTGTGGTCGTTAACGCGTGCTCTAGGCCCTTTGCATTTGGAAATAAACTGGCGGTATGACCATCCGGCCCCATTCCCAAAATAGTAACATCGAACGGTTTTTTCAACGCTGCATAAGCAGACTCACATAGAGCAGCGCCCTCTTCTGCTGACACTGCCGCATTCTTCATTGTTACAAATCGAGCATTTGCCGCTTTGTCTTGCAGTAATGTCGACTTGATAAATGCTTCGTTAGACTTTTCGTGTTCCGGTTCGACCCAACGTTCATCAACCATAGCAACCGTAATTTTGTCCCAGCCTAGTTCAACACCAGAAAGGTAACGATACGCTGGAGCCGGTGATGAACCACCAGATACTAACAGCACAGCTTCACCATCTTGTGCAATCCCTTGGCTAAGCCCTGATTGGAGTAGCTCTGCAAGCGCTGCTGTCATCTCGTCTTTGGAGCTGAAATTTCTTTCTGTTAACTGTGCCATTACGCTTGCTCTCCCGCGTTGAACCAAACATGTTTGTTTTCTTCTAGCAGTTCATCGGCGTCTTCAGGACCCCAAGAGCCAGCACGATAAAGTGACGGAGCCCCTTTACTCTGCCAACGCTCAATGATTGGATCAACCCACTGCCACGCTTGGCGCACTTCGTCACGGTGAATAAATAAAGCAGGGTTATTTGCAGCGGCGTCTAGCATTAAGCGCTTATATGCATCTGAATGATAGCCATTGTTATACTTTTCACTCAATGAGATATTTAGCGTCACTGGCTCTAGTTGCATTTCAAGGTTATCTAGACGCTTAGACATTAGCGTTAACTGAATACTTTCTTCAGGCTGTAATCTTATCACCAAACGGTTTGGCTGAATTGGACCCGCCGCATCACCATAAACATTGTGAGAAACAGGCTTGTACTCAACTACAATTTCAGCACAACGCTTTTTCATACGCTTGCCTGTTCTTAAATAGAAAGGCACGCCAGACCAACGCCAGTTATCAATGTGAGCGCGAATAGCAACAAATGTTTCTGTTTTACTCGACCCTTCACCCAACTCTTCTAGGTAGCCAGGTACCAGCTTACCTTCAAGGTCGCCTGGCACATATTGGCCACGCACAACATTATTATCTACATCCGCGTCAATTAGCGGTCTAAGCGCTTCTAATACTTTAAGCTTTTCAGTGCGAATACTGTTGGCATTAAGTTTATGTGGTGACTCCATCGCAACCAAGCAAAGTAGTTGCAATAAGTGATTTTGTACCATATCACGAAGTGCACCCGCTTTGTCGTAGAAGCCAGCTCTGCTTTCAAGACCGACTGTTTCAGAGATACTGATCTGAATATTATCTATGGCTTTAGCATCCCATAAATTCTCGAACAGTGCGTTTGAGAATCTAAGTGCCATCAGGTTTTGAACCGTTTCTTTACCTAGATAATGATCGATACGGAATACTTGCTCTTCCGAGAAGAACTCACCGATTTTGGCATTGATTTCTTCTGCAGATTTACCGCAATAACCAATAGGCTTTTCAACAACTACACGTGATTGCTCAGTGATTAGCCCTTTGATTGACAATAGCTCACAACAACGGCCATAAAGCGCTGGAGGAAGTGACAAGTAGAATACACGAGACTTATCTTCCCCATCAGCCAACATATTCTTTAGCGTATCCCAGTGTTCATCTTCTTCAGTAACGTTGACTACCACAGGCACTAAAAACTGTTCAAATGCGGACCAATCTTTCTTGTTGTATTCGCCTTTGCCAAGGTGAGTTTGTAATGCGATATGTGCCGTTTCGATAAATTCTTGTTGTTTGTTTTGTTCACGAACGGTCGGTAAGATGCGAGTGCCTTCAGGTAAGTTACCTTCTTGATATGCACGATACAAGGCAGGTAGGAGTTTGCGAAGTGCTAAATCGCCTCCCCCACCAAAAATTACGATGTCAAAAGGATTAAGCATAATTCACTCTCATTAGGTTAGGCGTGCACTACAAGCACGCAGTGTTTATTCGATTTGGAGCCACTCCAAAGCCTACCAAACTCATTGTGTAACGGGTGATGATTTCGATTGCAATGCGCTAGTAATATCAATTTGACTTAAGACCTGCTCAATTTGAGGGATTAAGTAAGTTGGTATAAATGAGTCTTAGAAACCTGTATTTCCTCTCACAAAAATACAGGTTCTAAGTACTCCAGCGCTACCCGTTCAAAGGTATTCTGTTTACTTCAAGTTCCACTCGAAGTACTAATTTGTTCTCTTTTGCTTGTAATAAGCGATTAGACCCGCCGTTGAGCTATCATGAGGGTTAGAAACGCCTTCTTGTGTTAACTCGGCTTCAATATTTGATGCCAGTCCTTTACCAAGCTCAACACCCCACTGGTCAAATGAACACACATCCAAAATGATGCCTTGGCAGAAAATTTTGTGTTCATACAAGGCAATTAGTCGGCCCACAGCTTTTGCATCTACCTTATCTAAGATAAATGAAGAGGTTGGACGGTTACCTTGGTGTATTTTATGCGGGATCAACTTATCAATTTCCGCATCCGACTTACCTTTAGCCGTTAAATCTTCACGTACCTGCTGTGCATCTACACCCGTCATCATTGCTTCCGTTTGCGCGAAGAAGTTAGACAGTAAAATATCGTGATGCTGGCCTACTTTGTTTTGCGGTTCAATCGAAGCGATGAAATCGGCCGGTACAATCACATTACCTTGGTGTAAACACTGATAAAAAGCGTGCTGGCCATTTATCCCTGTCATGCCCCAAATAATTGGCACAGTCGTATAGTTTACCTGCTCTCCTGCAAAAGTAACATGCTTACCATTACTTTCCATTTCACCTTGTTGTAAATACGCAGGCAGCATATGAAGCGCCTGATCATAAGGCAAAATCGCTTGTGCTTGATACCCTAAGAAGCTGGTATTCCAAACGCTGAGTAACGCCATCAACAGTGGAATATTGTCTTCGTTGTTTGCCGTTTTAAAGTGCTCATCAATTTCAAACGCACCTTCCAGCACTTCGACAAACTTATCGAAGCCTAAATAAAGTGCGATTGGTAATCCTATCGCGCTCCAAAGCGAGAAACGACCGCCAACCCAGTCCCACATCGTAAACACGTTGTCATCGCTAATACCAAATGCTCTGGTCTTCTCAAGGTTGGTGCTCACCGCAACAAAATGCTTGGCGATTGCCGCTCTATCATTTGCAGCATTCAAAAACCACTCAACGGCAGTCTTTGCATTGGTCATGGTTTCAGAGGTTGTGAAGGTTTTTGATGACACAACAAACAGCGTGGTTTCTGCGTCCAAACCTTTTAGTACTGAAGCAATCTGTACACCATCAACATTCGAAACATAATGCACGTTTAGCGTGTTATCTGCATACGCAGCAAGCGCATCAGTCACCATTTGCGGGCCTAAGTTAGACCCGCCAACGCCAATGGCAACCACATCTTTTACGGCTTTGCCTGTATACCCTTGCCACTCACCTGAACGAACTCGGTTACTAAATGCTTGTAGTTTTTCTAATTCTGCATTGACTTGTTCAGTAACGTTCACCCCATCCACATAAATAGGTGTATTAGCTCGGTTACGCAGCGCTGTATGTAAAACCGCTCGGTCCTCAGTGATATTTATTTTTTCACCTGAGAACATCTTTTCTCGCCAACGCGCAATATCGCTCTCTTTTGCGAGCTGCATCATCTCAGAGAATGTTTGGTCATCAATGCGTTGCTTGGAAAAGTCGAACAATACACCTGAGATTTGACGAGAGAACTTTTCAAACCTATGTGCATCGTTTGCAAACATCGTTTTTAAATGCTGTTGCTCTACTCGCTGCGCAGAACTACTGAGCTTTTGCCAACTATCCAAATCTACACGACCACCCATTACATATTCCCCTAAGACGTAAGTGATTGTTAGTTACCTTACTTTTCAGGTAGTAACAACAAAGAAACATTATTAAACAAGCACATTATGCCAAAATGACAACGCTGTCAAATTGCTTCTTTTCAATTTTACATTGCGAATAATAACCTAAAATAAAATTTTTGACACCGGTATCATTCATTTATTTCTGCGAATTGTAGTGCTAAATTCTGTACTTATTAGATAGACTAAGAAAAACAGATGATCCTTTTATTAAGCCGATGCTCGTCTTAACGGCTTAATATCACAGAAATTGGGCGCTAGCTTCTGCATACATAAAGCGCTACTATTCCTCTGTGCTTAATAATGATCGATACAGACCTGTAAATAGAAGAACAACTACATGAAAGTCACTATTAATGATGTTGCCAAGCTAGCTGGCGTATCTATGAAAACCGTATCGCGGGTAATCAATAAAGAACCTTCGGTTAGAAAAAAAACCTACGATCAAGTAATGCAGGCTGTAAAAGAGCTTAATTATCAGCCTAATATCGCTGCGAGAAACTTAGCTGGTACTTCTTCATTTGCAATTGGCTTGGTCTACGACAATCCCAATGCGTATTATGTAATTGATATGCAAAACGGGGTGTTATCTCGCTGTAGAGATGAAGGATATGAGCTCGTCATCCACCCCTGTGAATCCAATTCGGAAAATATGGCCGAAGAATTCGTCACTATGATCAAACGCTCACGTCTTGCAGGTTTGGTCTTGACTCCTCCTCTATCCGAGCAACAAACCATTATTGATATGCTAGATGAGCTGGGCATTCATTACGTTCGTCTACTTTCAGGTCGAGCGCAAGAAGCGGAAAATAGCGCAAATAACTGTATCTTTGTTGACGACTACGCTGCAGCCTATGAAATTACTGAGCATTTGATCCAACTTGGACATAAAAAAATTGCGTTTGTACTTGGCGATGAAGAGCACAAATCAACGACGGAACGGTTAGCCGGATATCGCGATGCCCTGAAAGCACACGATATAAAACAAGACGATACACTGCTCTATCACGGTACTTACTCATTTGAATCAGGGGTAAAAGGCGCTAAAGCGCTGCTGGCCGATGGCAATCCAAACCAAATCACTGCAATTTTAGGTGGTAACGATGAGGTAGCCGCTGGAGCTTTATTTGCTGCGCGGCTGATGAATATAGAGATCCCGGGTCAATTGTCTATCAGTGGCTTCGAAGACTCTCCATTCTCCCGCCAAACTTGGCCAAAGCTTACGACTGCACATCAGGCTAACAACATTATTTCTGAACATGCTGCGCGTTTATTGTTTTCTAAAACACGGGGACATCGAAAAAATGATAAAGAAGTCTCACATGTGTTCACACCGAGTATGGTGGTTCGTGAAAGCACGGGTAGGATCACACAATAGCTATTTAGTTAGTCGGCTCTTGAGCCGACTAACATCAAAAACTCTCACTATTTCGCCAACAGTTCTTCACTCTTACTCGACCATGCATTGATCAGCGCCTTGACCAGAGATGCAAGTGGAATCGCAAAGAATACCCCCCAAAATCCCCATAAACCACCAAAAAATAACACTGCAACAATGATATAAACAGGGTTGAGATCCACAGCTTCTGAAAACAATAACGGCACTAAAACATTACCATCTAATGCTTGAATAATGCCGTACGCGATGAGAATAGTCCAAAATTCTGGCGCTAGCCCAAATTGAAACAAAGCAACTGCGGCAACGGGTAAGGTAACGAGTGCAGCACCAATAAATGGGATAAGTACAGAGAGCCCAACCAACGTCCCCAGTAGTGCAGCATAACGTAAATCCAAAATAGAAAAGGTCACAAAGCTCACTACACCAACGATGACAATCTCAAAAACTTTACCACGAATATAATTCATGATTTGTTGGTCCATCTCGTGCCACACTTGTGAAATGAGCTTTCTGTCCTTGGGTATAATTTTTGAAATTCCAGATGTAAGCTCTGATTTGTCTTTCAACATGAAAAAAGCAAGCAGCGGCACTAAGACTAAATAAATCATCCAAGCGACAGCGTCTTTTAATGAAGTTAATGAGGCTGAGACAATAACTTCGCCAAGCTCTAACAGTTTGCTTTCCACAGAGCTCACAATTGCCTGTACCTGAGTTGTAGAGATCAGCGTCGGATAGTATTCTGGTAAATGTAACAGGAAGTCCTTACCCTCTTCTACCATAGTTGGACTTTCTTGGAGCAGGTTACTTAACTGTTGCCACAGAACGGGAACGATACCAAATACCAGCCCCAAAGCGACCCCCACAAATACCGCCATTACCACTACTGCTGATAACATCCTACTGCCAGTCACTCGGGTGAGCTTGTTCACTGGCCATTCTAGTAAATAAGCAATGACAATTGCGACCAGTACCGGCATGACATAACTGCCAAAAAAGTACAGCAAAGCAACCGTAGCAACTAGCATCAGCAATAGAGTAACGGAATGTGGATCTGAAAACTTTTTGATATACCACGCTTTTACTAACTCAAACATCCATGATCTCCAAACACACTTCACCGCTTTCAATTTCAATAATTTGGTAACTCACTGAGTTACCATCCAAATATTTTTTTATGTCTAACAAGCTTTGATCCTGACTCATCAGCAACTTTAGTTTGCCTAGAGTATAGTCATGGCGCTTTAACCGCCACTTAAACTGAACAAATAATGCGGGACAGGTAAATTCTCGCAAATCATGTACAAATTTTGTTGTCTTGTCTCCACACAAATCACTCAATGCGGTAGCCCTCAAGGCGTTGATGGTTTATTCTTAATAGCATACTCTACTTCTTGGGAATCTTAATGCCAGGCGTTAATAATAAGGCCCGATTGCCAGCCAATCCAACACTAAAAGAAATAAATTGGTACAAAAAGCAAATTAATTGGGGTGAACTTCCGCCTTTTTATCACCTTGTCGCTTCTGCGGTAAGCGAATGCGAAGGTCTGCTCCATCACGGCTTTGATAATGCAGTAAAACGTTTGCTAGATAAGCGAAACTGGAATATAGAACTGTTAGGTGGTTATGAAGACGACAGTGGCATAATCCACTGTGACAATAAACCTCAAATAGCATTACATCAAGCATTTACTGATAGAGGCTTTGAGCTTTGGGCTTACCCAATAGCCAAAGGCACCAAGATTGATGCCTATGTTAAAGATAATCGTTTTTTAGAATTCCGAGTGTGGGATCCGCACACGATGAAAAACTTACTGCGCATCAACCAGCTCCATAAATTCATTGCGTTTTACTTTGAACGTGGTGATATAGCCGACAAAGCTTTAATACTTCATGCGCACAAAGTGCTACATATGACAGTGACGTTTTTGCAAAAAGAATTGAACATCACCAGCGTTGGCGGGGTCTCAATAAAAGATTTTTACCAACTTTGCGAAAAAGATGCTCGAGCATGCAATGATGAAGTTGACTTAGCTAGGATCATGCTCGGAGAAGACCTTAAAAGGGATTAAAATGCGGTTAAAGCCCCTATTAAATTCAATCGTTTTAACATTTGCGCTCGCTGCATCAAGCAGCGCTATTGCACAAGCAGAGCTGAAATTACCAGATTTAGGCACTTCAGCTCTCCAAGTACTACCTATTGAAAAAGAGCAAGCGATCGGCGAAGTCATGATGATGCAGCTACGCTCGCGCTCCCCTGTGGTTGGCGATCCGGTACTTGAAGAGTACTTAACTAGCCTGGGCAATCGCCTCGTCGCCAATGCTAATGACGTACGCTTTCCATTTACTTTTTTTTGGATAAATAACAAAGATATTAATGCCTTCGCTTTTTACGGGGGCCACGTTGGTGTACATACGGGACTCATTGCGCAATCCGATAACGAGAGTCAATTAGCATCCGTTATTGGCCACGAAATTGCGCACGTTACCCAACGTCATTTAGCACGCCGCGTACAAAACGCAAAAGACAACAGCGCCTTGACCATAGCGGGGCTTATTACTGGTATTTTGGCAACCGTTGTTGCCCCAGATGCAGGTATCGCCATTTTATCCGCAAGCCAAACGCAATCATCGTTGAACCAACTAACGCATAGCCGAAAAGCGGAGCAAGAAGCCGACCGATTTGGTATGAATACATTACATAAAGCAGGCTTTGACCCCTATGCGGCCAGTGAATTTTTAACTAAGCTCTCGGATCAAATTCGCTTTAAAAATAAGCCACCCGCATTTTTGCTTACGCACCCGTTACCCGACAGTCGAGTATCGGACGTTAGACTTAGAGCACAACAATTCGAGAAAAAGCATTACCCCTCAAGCCTTTCCTACGCGTTGGCTAAAAGCCGTGTGCTTGCACGATACTATTATTCAGAAGATGCTGGAGAAGCGTTTTTCAAAAACGCTCTAAAACACTCAGCAGAGCTCGACAAGCGCGCCCTACAATACGGATTAGCAATTACGTTACTCGATCAAAAGAAGTACGAAGAAGCTGGCAAATTATTGGATGAGTTGTTAGAAAAAGATCCAAATAACCTGTTTTATCTTGATGTGTATACCGATTATTTAATTGCGACACAGCACTCAGACAAAGCCGTTGAGATGCTTCAAGCTCAACATCAACTTAGGCCCAATAACCAAGTTATCACACTGAATTATGCTAATGCCGCCATAAAAGCAAAACAGTATGAAGTTGCAGAGCAATTGCTTAAGATCTTTTTGCTTGAGAAACCAGATCATATCCTCGCTCGTGATTTACTCACACAAGCCTACGAAGCCCAAGAAAACAAGGCGGCTTACCATGAGTCAAAAGCGAGTGTCTATGCCCAGTACGGTGCATTTAATAAGGCAGCAGACGAAGTACAACGTGCACTCAATCATGTTGAAGACAAAGAAGATATCAAGCGTACAAGGTTAAAGGCACTACTTAGCCAATACCGTAATATGCAAAAAGAAATCGCTAAGCTGTAGGCTTAGCGATTTCTTACAGCAATAGTAAAAACGTATTTAAGCCAATTTTCTTGCACATCGCTTTTCGTCATCTCTACATTAAGCTATGATCCGTTTACATTACGACTTAGAGCAAAATAGAGCGAAATCATGTCAGTAGAAATCTATCACAACCCGCGCTGTTCAAAATCACGTGAAACCCTAGCTTTACTAGAGTCCAATGGCGTTAATCCTACCGTTATTGAATACCTAAAGACGCCAATTGATAGTGACACTTTGGCTAATTTACTTTCTAAACTTGGATTTAGTTCTGCTCACCAGCTCGTCCGCAGCAAAGAGACGCTCTACAAAGAGCTTGGACTATCGAAAGACTCGGACGAAGCGACACTGCGCACAGCCATGCTTGAAAACCCTAAACTGATTGAGCGTCCTATCGTTGTCAAAGGTGACAAGGCAGCAATTGGTAGACCCCCAGAGTCAGTGCTTGATATCCTGTAATGAGTAAAATTCTTATTTTATACCATTCCAGTCATGGCTCCGTGGCGAATATGGCGCACGAATTTGCAGACACCATAGTTTCACAAGGCGGTGAAGCCATAGTACGCGTTTTTGAGAAACGTCAAGACCATGATGTGGTCGTAACAAAGCAAGATTTAGTAGGGTGCGACGGTTTGGCGTTTGGCACTCCTACACGCTTTGGTATGATGGCAGCTCAAGCGAAAGCGTTTTGGGAAACCACCAGCGATCTGTGGCTTAAAGGCGCGCTTATCGATAAACCAGCCTGCGTATTTTCGTCTTCAAGCAGTATGCACGGTGGCAATGAGGCTACCCTACTTAACCTCTCGTTACCGTTATTACACCACGGCATGATGTTGTTAGGTATCCCCTATGATGTTCCAGAGCTTTTGGCGACCGAAATGGGCGGGACCCCCTACGGTGCAACACACGTTGCAGGCAGCCAAAACAATACTTCACTCACTCAAACAGAAATCAAAATTTGTCGTGCAGCAGCGAGTCGACTGCTACGCGTCGCGGAAAAGTTAACATGAATGAAATTGCAAAAAAGCCCATCACTAGACGCTTTCAACTCTGTGCGCTAGTTGGATATTTTGGTCTGTTGATCCTGATGCCACTGTGGCTCTTTGTGCTTGCACCAAGAGAAGGTTACAGCTTGGGCTTTGTCTTTGTGGTGTACGTTTTACCTTTATTACTCCCGCTTAAAGGTATTTTACAGGATAAGCCATACACTTATGCGTGGGCAAACTTTGTCGTGATGTTTTATTTTATCCACGGCTTTACCCTGTTGTGGACATCTCCTGACGAGCTAGTGTTAGTCCTGCTTGAGATTGGCTTTGCAACCTCCATGTTTATTGGTTGCACTTACTACGCAAGACACAGAGGCCAAGAGTTAGGATTGAAGATCCGCAAGTTAAAAGAAGACCTTGCTGACGAAAAGGCTGCTCACGAACATAAAGAGTCATAATCTCGCTTGCGTAACTCCATTAAAAAAGCGCAGTCTTCAATGAAGTAACTGCGCTTTTTTCGTATTCATGCCTTGGTATTATTTGATATGGTAAGCTACTGCAACGAGAGTACGGCTATCAACACCAATACTGAAAACAATACCTGCACACCAATACTAAGCCAAGCTAACGCATTTACCCCGATAAGTGACCAAGGTGTTGAGCTATTCGGGTATAGAGGGTTACTGCGTTTTCGTCTCGCAAAAACAAAAATTGCGATAGAAGCAGCCGTAGTGACAAGTGTTGCAATGGTTTTTTCATCAACCTCATCAGTAAAAAATAAAAATAACTGAAGTGGTAGCAAAATAGCAGCAAAGGCATAAAGAATATGGACGGTTTTTATTTTTTGATACTTTGCCTCGTTAGAAAGCTCGATAATACCGTGCTGTTCAAATGTTTGCTTAGAAGTAAGCGCCTGATTTTTCATAGCCACACGGTAAGGGGTGTCGCCATGAATATCCGCAAGCGTCGGGTCATCACCATGTTCAAAAATCATTTCGATCATAGCAGCAGAGTTCGATGCCGCCGCATAATGCATTAAGTTCCTGCCCGACTCGTCCAATTCATTTACTTTATGGTGCGGCAACATAGTTTCAACCGCACTCACAAAACCATTTTCAACCGCCAACATAATGGCAGAGCGCCCGCTGCTATCTCTTGCCGTTCCTTTCGCGCCCTGCGTTACTAGCGTAATAATCGCTGATTGCTTCACCTGTTGCTGGGTTAGCTGGAACAATAGCGCTTGTTCCAAAAGACCCGTCACTTCATCTTTGTCACACATAGCGCAAAGGAGCTCAAAAGTCTGCTGTCCATCCAGCAAACTATCCGTTGCTAGTTTAGCAGTAGCTGCTCGGTCAAGCAGACAAGTATCAATATGCGTCAATAGTGCCGTATGTGTTGCCTCCGAGCTGTTGCACCACAGAGCAACAATTTCTTTCGCGCTAAATTTAAGCCCTTTCTCCAATAGCTATATCAGCGTTTTTTCATAATGTTTGTCACAGAGCAGCTCTACAAACGATAAACTTTGCTCTTGTGCCTGAGCTTGAATGTTAGAGTACTGACCAAGACGCTGAATAAGTGTTTTTATTAGCTCATCCTGATCAGTATCATTTTCCTCAATGTGTTGAATTACGCTATTAACGTATTGACGCTGTTTATCGTCATAGTCATCAATATGCTGAAAATAACAGGCTTCGAACGGCTCTAGCGGTCGTAACCAAGCGAGATAAAATAAAGGAGGTAGAACAGTGGTCGTTACGCCCTGCTCATCTTTCATTTGTTGGCAATTCGGCCATGCCTCTATGGCATCTAGAATGTAAGCACCGTTTTGTTCGATTAACCCCTTTAACAGCATGGGATACTGGGCAGGCCAAATTAACACTTGTTCCATGAATGCGCTATTATCCTCAGAATGTAAATATATGCAGCATAATTATCGCGAAATGACTAGGTGGTGAATAATATCAACAGTCGCGCTAAAATGCTCACCTATTTCAGGACAAATTTAAAAAATAGGGCTTTTTTAAGGAGCTAGAATGGGCAATCAATTAGAGACATGGCAAGTGATCTTGATCATTGTTGGCGTGTTAGGGGTGATTTGGAGCAATATTGCGTTGTTAAAGTATTCCGCCAAATTTGAAATGAAAAAGAAGATCGACGAGCAGACGGCGCCTTTTGACAAAGATAAGGCAACGTCCAAAAACAACACGCCTCAAAACAATCCAAAAAAGGATGAAGATTGAAGCATGTTGCGACGTTAAACGTGCTGACTAAGCATTCATCCACATTTGAAGTTTAATCGCACATCATATGGCTTACCGAGCGCACCATCGGCTATTCCTCCACCTATGGTCATTGCAGCCCCTGCATCATCGACACTATTTCGACCAAAAATCCACATCGCCATACCGGCAGCCTCAACGGCGTTAGCTACGCCTTTTTGCGTGATATAAGTACTCTCAGGCGTATCACTGTTATAAATGATATCTAGATTCACAACATACGCGACCATATTAGCTTGTTTGCAATAGTGTCGGGCCTGCTTTAATGCCTCTTTACTCCCCGCATCACGACTGTCGGAAAATAACATAATATTATGCACACCATCAGACGATGGACGCACATCATCATGATGAGCACACCCGGATAACCAAACCGCTAAACCAACACTTAATAGAATTCTTTTCATCACACTCTCCTATTCATTAAGCGCAAGCTTAAGGGTTATTTCGGTTTAGTTCCGTTAGTCATTGTTTAAATTTGTAATAAGCGACACAATTGATCAATCGTTGAGGTCACTTAACTTCCACGTCTACCCAAACTAAACGGTGATCGGAGCTGGCATGACGACTTTCCACTAAACGGAATAATTCGTCTTCTTTGCTTGGCCAGAAAACCCCGCTGCTAAGTACTTGAAAGCCGAACTTGGATGGCAATACGTAATCTACACGCGCTCCCCAATGGGCGGTATAACTACGACTCTCACTTTCCTTGCTATGTTCACTTCCCCCTTTGCTTTTTGGCGTAAAGTTCGAGAATACTTTAGGGTTATCTAATAATTCTTCTATCACACCGGGTCTATGTTTATCCCCTGTATCGGCAGCATTTAAATCACCAACAATGACAAATCGTGTATCATTTTTAAGGCCACCTTTAACGCCATTATCATCATAAATGTACTGGCTACGTTTAGGGTCAATATAATCGGCCATTAAGCGGATCTCATCGTGATTTCTGTTACCATTCCTATCCTCTTCACCATCAAAGACAGGGGGCGTTGGGTGCATCGCCAACAGGTGAAACAATTTACCATTCACTTCAATTGGCAGATCCCAGTGAGATTTTGAGCTTAGTCTCAAGCTTTGCCACTCTTGCTCACTATACCAAGGCTGCCTCGTCGTCGGATCTATTGTCACCATATGGTTTGGCATATCTTTCCAAAGAAATGTCTGCAGTGTTCGGGCCTGTTCTTTTTTAATCGGGTACTTTGACAGTACAACCATCCCATATTGCCCCTCATATAAACCAAACCCTTGGGCATCACCGCCATAGTTAGATTGCTTACCGTCATTATCTAAATCATACGGTGTTGGTAATCCAGTATTGACTGGCGCAATATAAAAATAAGGGTACGATATCGGCTGCTGATCCGCTTGAGGTTCCGCTAGATAGTTATTTACGAATGCCAGTACACCTTTATTTGGTTCAGCGATGTAATCAAATTCATTGAGTAGAATCACATCTGGACGAACACGCTGAATGATTTCTGCAATATTTTTGATTTGTTGATGTTGACCATTCTGTAGTAATTTACTGAGCTTTTGAGAGTCCAGCGCTTGCCCTTTTTGTTGATAGTTCGTTGCTTCCATACTGACATTAAAGGTAGCAACACGTAGTGTTTGTGCACTTACAACCGTTGTCATTAATAAAAAAAGTAGACCTAGGTATTTCATAGACTTGCCTTAAAAACATTGTGATAATTCCCGCGATGACTATTTTATTCATAATCCTTTGAAAAACGGAAATTATCTCGACAGACTCAAACGATTTAATGTTGGCAAGTTAGCAAAGAGCGGTTAAAGTTAAATGATTAACTGCCTTGTACTGCCAATGTGAAATTTGTGAGTATATTAAAACGATTACATCTCATCACCACAAACCAAGACACCACATTTGAAGAAAAAGTGACGGCGCTACTGACTCTTGGCCTCGATGTCTTTGAGCTTGACATTGCAATCGTCAGTGAAATTCAAGCTGATATATACACAGTAAAGCATGTGATCACTCCAGATAATTCTTTGTTAGCAGGTACGGATTTTGAACTGGCAAACACCTATTGCTGGCACACTTTACAAGCTGACAGCGCACTGTCTTTTCATCACGCTGGTACCAGCGAAATTGCCACTCACCCTTGCTACGCAAACTTTGGCCTAGAGAGCTACATTGGTGCGCCGATTATTGTTGATGGTAAACGCTATGGTACCGTCAACTTTTCCGCATCCAGCGCCAAAGCCCAAGCGTTCAGTCAAGAACACTTAGATTATGTGAGTTTATTAGGTCAATGGATTGGTGTTGAAATTTCTCGGCAAAAGGCGTTAAAAAAAATACAACACCGATCACAAGCATTAGCAGCGATGAGCCGTCTTGCTGATATTGGCTCATGGGAAGTCGATTTTAAAAAGAACAAAGTGTATTGGAGCCAACAAACGCGATTCATTCATGGTGTTGATGATAACTTTACACCAACACTCGACAATGCCATCAGCTTCTACAAACCCGGCATTCACCAAGGAAACATTAAACAGGCTATAGACGACGCCATCACCTCTAAAACCAAATGGGACATAGAATCCATTATTATTGATGCCAACGGCAACGAAAAGTGGGTCGCCTCTCACGGTCAAGGTGAATATGAAAATGGCGAATGCGTTCGGGTTTTTGGAGCAATTCAAGATATTGATGAACAAGTCAAAATGCGTATTGCATTAGAGCAAAAGCGCGAAGAAGCGGAGCAACTTCTTAAGACCCGAAGTGAATTTATCGCCAAAATCAGCCATGAATTAAGAACCCCGCTGAATGGCTTAGTCGGCATGCTGCAAGCGTGCCGAAAAGAAACCGACATAAAAGAAATCAAGAGTAACCTGAGCGTCGCAGTCAACAGTGCAGATATGTTGATCACATTGATAAACGACGTATTAGACTTCAGTAAGTTAAATAGTAACAACCTGAAGCTAGACAATACCGCGTTTGATCTTCATCAACTAGTCGAACAAGTTGTAGGCCTGTACAGCCCAGCCTGTCGCGAAAAAGGGCTTTCAATCAATTTCCATATTCATAACCAAGGCACAAATTGGCTCTATTCAGATCCGACTCGAGTTAAACAAATTATTGCAAACCTCGTGAGTAACGCCATCAAATTTACACCAACGGGTAGTATCGATATTTATGCCGACGTACTGGGTAGTGAAACTTCACCAGTTCTACAATTAAGCGTCTCAGACACAGGCATTGGGATTGCCAAGACCAATCAAGTACATCTTTTTCAGCCATTTAGCCAAGGCGATGCCAGTGTAAGTCGGCATTTTGGTGGTACTGGTCTTGGCCTTTCAATCGTATTTGAGCTTTGTAATTTGTTGCAAGGCGAAGTACAGGTAGAAAGTGAGTTGGGTAAAGGAAGTACCTTTATCGTTACCTTCCCTATAGAGTTTGCAGACGAAGCCGACGACGTACAAGAGCAAAAGACTGAAGAGCAGCATATTTCCTTATCAGAATGTAAAATCCTGCTTGTAGATGACAATCAAATCAACGTACTGGTGATGGAAAAGTTACTAAATCAGTTTGGTGCAACGCACATTGACAAAGTTTATAACGGTGAGCAAGCCGTAAAATCATGCCAAGACAAAACCTTTGATATTGTGTTTATGGATTGCGTCATGCCGATTATGGATGGCTTTGAAGCCACTCGCAGTATTCGTAGGCTTGCAAAAGATAAACGCCAAGGGCCGCATATTATTGCGTTGACTGCCAATACTTCTGAGTCCGATAAGGCAGCCTGTTATGAAGCCGGCATGAATAACTTTCTGTCTAAGCCAATTCAGCTTGACGCACTAAGAGGCGCGCTTGAGCCCTTCACGCAATAAAAAAGGAGCTTGACCTCGCTCCTTTCGTGTTGTGACGTAGCGGTATTATTCCGCTGCTTTTTCTTTACTCGCTTTAGTGCCGTTACTGCTCTTCTTCGATTGACCAGTGCGGTTAAAGATCCCTAAGCGAATTCGAATAAAGTGTAAAATCTCTCTCGCCACATCAATGTCTACAGCCTGTTCAAGCCCTTCAAAACCTGGACTTGAGTTTGCTTCACAAATTTTAAAATGCTCTTCATCGAATAATAAGTCGATGCCAGCAACATCTAGATTCAGGATATTAGCGGTTTGTGTTGCTAGCCATTCGATTTCAGGGGTGATCGGGTGTGGGCTACCTTTTGCACCTAAACTGACGTTGGCCTTAAAGTTCTTACCGCCAGAATTGCGCTCCATACAAGCGACAGCACGGCCACCGATGGTCAATACACGTAAGTCTCGACCATGACTCGACTTCACAAAACGCTGCAAAATGATATTCGCTTTTGGATTTGTCGCTTCAATGAGTTGCATCAAATCATCAAATTCACCGCGTGATTTAGACAAAAATACGCCGCTGCCCTGCGAGCCTGATAGCGTTTTAATCACGACCGGGAAGCCTATTTGCTTCTCTACCAGTTCAATATTTACAGGGAACTTAACCAACATAGTTTTTGGTGTTGGTAAATTTTGCTCTGCAAGGATCTGCTGAGCATACAGCTTATCTTTTACGGTTTCGATAGACTGTGAAGAGTTAAAACAATGTACGCCTAAACGTTCAAGGTGACGGATAATCGCAAGCGTAAAGTAAGTCGTGCCTGCACCCATACGCGGCAGTACAAAGTCAGGTAACGCAACCGGCTGACCATCAATCAGAATACTTTCTTCATCTTCTCTGGTTACCAATAGATCGAATTGATCAGGTGAGTAAACTTGAAGATCAATACCTTCTTCCTTTGCCACCGCCATCAATCTATCTATTTCATAAATTTCAGGTTTTAACAAACTGGCAGAGTCTTTGTAAATGATCCAACCGCGCATACGAATTGCCCCTTGAGTAGCGGAATAAGAGGAACGCTGTCGACACGAATCGTTAAGTGAAAACACCTAAGTAGGCTCGTGTATCACCGCCCCCCAAACAAAAGCGCGATTATGTGGACTCACCCGAAAATAGTACAGCAAAAAAAATTTATCGACACAATCTAAAAAACTACTCACGATTTTCAAAGTAAGATTGTGTCCCGTGAGCTTCCAAGGCGCTCTCAATACGTTTTAACGCCAGTTTGTATACAGCATCTCGCATCTCAAGCCCTTCATCACTTCGCAGCTGCCACGCCGCTTCGAACGCACTCGATAAATATTGCGCCAATTTATCTTGCACAGTTTGCTCGTCCCAAGCCTCTCCTTGGCGATTCTGACACCACTCAAAATAGCTTACGATGACGCCGCCGGCATTAGCTAAAATATCAGGGATCACTATCACGCCCTGTTCATGCAAGATTTCGTCGGCGTCCGCCTCAATCGGTCCATTGGCAATTTCGACAATATACTTTGCCGATACTGCTTTGGCGTTATCTCGGGTGATTGCGCCGGATAGCGCTGCGGGCACCAAAATGTCTACCTCCAGCGCGAGCAGCTCTTCATTACTCAGCACTTTATGTTCAACGCTTTCACAGACCGAATCATCACAGTACACGGCTTTAAGCGCTTTGTTGCGTTGCTTTTCTTGATAAATGCTTTCTATATCTAAGCCATCTTTACAGTAAATCCCGCCTTTTGAATCGCTTACTGCAACGACTTTATAGCCCGCTTGCTGCAACAGCCTTGCACAGTGATAGCCACCATTACCAAAGCCTTGAATAGCTACTGTTTGTTCTGCTTTATTCCAATTATTTTTTTCACTAAGCCGCTCTATCATTAAAAATGCACCGCGACCTGTGGCGGACTCTCGCCCTTCACTCCCTCCGAAAATAAGCGGTTTACCAGTGATCACGGCTGGACTTTTTTTACGGACGATTTTCTCGTATTCATCCATCATCCAACCCATGATCCTGGCATTGGTGTACACATCCGGTGCGGGAATATCTTGATCGGGTCCAATAAAATCAGCATTAGCTCTAATATATGCTCGAGCAAGGCGCTCAAGCTCCATCGGACTCAGTGATTTAGGGTCAACGGTTACGGCACCTTTACCACCGCCAAATGGCACTCCAACCGCCGCACACTTTAGTGTCATCCAAAGGGCTAAAGCTTGCACCTCACTCATATCAGATTCTTGGTGAAAGCGTATTCCGCCTTTTGTTGGACCTAGCAAATCATTGTATTGACAACGATATGCCTTAAAATAGTCAAGCTTACCGTCATCACGACGAATTGAGATATTGCTCGACAGCGTTCTTTGAGGCTGGGCTAACGCTTGATAGGTAGACTCGTTAATTCCTGTTTTTTCGACTATATGATTTAATCTTTTCAACGCGTCTTTTAGTAGATCCGTACTCATCCTTTCCTCGCTTATTTTTTAATTCAACAAGTAATTGTATGAGTGCATGGCGCAAAAAGATCAAGTCCATCAACAGGGATTAATAATTATGCGATTTCCTCTAAAAAGTAGGAAGGTGCATCGTTTGGCGCTAGTAAAAAGCATTGTTTCTTCGCTCTGGTTAATGCCACGTAGAATAAGCGCCGCTCTTCTGCGTCAGGAAATGCCCCTTGTGCTGGTAAAAGCGCATCGACAAATGCTGGCGTTTTTACCTGTGACGGAAAGTTTCTATGCTTGAGACCAAATACTATCGTAAAGTCTGCTTCAGTCCCTTTAGCACCGTGAAAGGTGTTATGTGAAATAATAAGCTCGGGATAGAGCTGCTGCCACTGCTCAATCTTTGATTTATCAGGTAATGCTCTGTGATTTCTCGCCAGTAGGGCAACGGAAGCTTTTCCTTCGTTGCGCTGCTCGATAAGATTGAGCAGTTGTTGCGCCTGTGACAATTCGTCATCCACCATAACTTTTACCACACCCTGCCCTGCCACGCCGGTGGTGTGAGAAGTGATATGCTTGGTTATTTGTTCTGGATTGCGGCAAATAAACTCACTCGCCGTGTCTAAAATGGTTTGAGGATAACGGAATGTTTTATCCAAGTATGTGGTCGTCGACTTACCAAAATACCGAGTAAATTCGGTAGTTAGGCGCATATCTCCACCACTAAAGCGATAAATAGCTTGCCAATCATCACCAACGGCGAACAATTGCGATCCGGCTTTTTTATCCAGCAGCACCTGAATGAGCTTTGCCCGCACACGGGAGATGTCTTGAAATTCGTCGACCAAGATGAATTTCCATGGTGGAATAAACTGACCAGACTCGACGTAATAAATAGCCCGCTCCAGCATGTCATCGAAATCGATGCTAGATTCATTGCTTAAATACAACTGATATTCCGCAAGAACAGGCATGACCACACTCATTTGATTGCTAAATTGCGTCAGCAGTTGCTCAACCTCCCCCATGATTTGAGCATGCTTCATCAATGGTAATACCTGACTTATCAGGTCTATCGCCTGTGACGCTTGCTGTGTACTCGAACTTTTCAGAAATAGCGCAAAGTCTCGCTCAAAGTGGCTTTCTTGTCGCAACGACTGCACTGTGTCTGCAATAAATTGTTTAAATAGTTTTTTATCCGTTGCTAGATTTGAAATTGTCGGCTTTGCCCCGGTAACCGCTTCGATGATCTGCATGCCAAGCGAATGAAAGGTAGAGCAATTTAAAGTATTACAGAGAGGCTGACAGCGCTGACGCATCTCCGTCGCAGCATCATTACCATACGCAAGCAATAACAGCTCATTCGCCTGAGCTAATTTGCGATGCAAGAGATACCCAACTTTGGCCTTGATAACGCTTGTCTTACCCGTACCTGCGCCAGCAAGCAGTAATTGCCTGTCATCCTGGATCACACAAGCCTTACGCTGAGCTATTGTAAGGGGATTTGATTCAATGCTGTCAAAATAGTTAGCGTCTTTTGCCAAGTAGTGTTCAACAAAAGCAGACTGAAACTCAGCAATATCACGCTCATTCCAAAGTGCAATTTCTCGTACTGTTGCTACTTGAGGCTTTAACGAACTTGGTACGATATTGTCATCTAGGTGCTGCCAGCTGGACCACAAGGCACTGCAAACATGACGCACTAGACTTTGATTATGATGACTGAGATATCGACGTGTTAATAACTGCTCAATTTTACGAACTTTGACTTGCAAGTGCTTGCCATGGTGTAAAATCCACAGTCGTTGCAACTGTTGCACTAACTCATCTGTACCTTGATTTTTAACACTTAACACATAGGTCTCGTGACCCTGTTTAAACAGGACTTTTTGAGCAAGCCAACCACGCAGAGGTGCTGGCGGGACTGTCATAGCGCTAAAGGGAATGAAACTGTCAGCTGTTTTCGACTTAAGGTGAAGGCCTTCTTTCGTACACTTGGCACCACGTACCCCATAAAACAGCCGACTAAAGAGATGTAATGCTATCAATTGGTAAATCAGACAAAGTAATTCCGTTGCGACCATGCTAGCACGAAACCCAAAAACGCGCTTAATGAAATTTTGTCATCGCTATTTATTTTTTATTAATTTCAATGAACTAATCTAATACCTAGCTAACAGATTGTGCGGCTCAATATTTGAGAAGGCAGGCGAATGAAGCCTGCACATTAACATATCACGCAGCTGTTATTGTAGTTAGCTTTGTCTTAGCCGCTAACGTTGCTTTACCAACCAGCACGAGCACCACTGCACCAATAATCACAGGCGTAAATAAAAAGCTCCAGCCCTCTAGTGCCAACATGATCAGTATTGGATTCGCGCCAGCCGGTGGGTGGGTGGTTTTTGTTACTAACATACTAAATACGCCAAGCCCCGTTGCTAATGCCAAAGTGAATTCGTTAACACCGATATACTGCGCAAAAATAATCCCGATTGTAGCGGTAATGATATGTCCAAAGATGACATTTTTAGGCTGCGCAAGTGGACTTTCAGGCACACCAAATACCAGCACTGCCGTTGCGCCCAAAGGTGCCATTAAAAAAATATGCTCAGCACTTATCGTTTGACTAAACGCCAATATTGCAATTGCGATAAACGCCCCCGCTCCAGCAATTAAAGCAAGTTGTATTTCTCTCATTGTATTCTTTCCCTTTCCAAAAAGTAGACCAACTTGTCTACCCCGCAAATGGTAGACAAGTTGGTCTACTTCTGTCAACCTATAATCACGGTAATAAACATGGCTGACTGATGAGTACAAAAAGACAACAACTGATCGATTGCGCAATGGGACTGTTCTATCAACATGGCATTCATGCCATTGGCATTAACGAAGTATTAAAGTCATCTGGTATTGCTAAAAAAACCCTGTACAACCATTTTGAGAGTAAAGAGGCGCTGGTGCTTGCAACACTTGAGCAGCGCCATCACCTATTTATATCTTGGTTATCTCGTTGCCTCGAAAATGCTCAAACGAATGAACAGCTCACAGAGCAGCTATTTTCAGCACTAGATCAGTGGATTAGTAATAAAGTGGAGGTGCTAGGCGATTTCCGTGGTTGTTACTTTATCAACACGGCGGCAGAATTTGGTGAGCTCACCAGTCCAATTAATCAACTATGCCAGAGGCACAAACTTGCGGTAAAAGCGTTACTTAAACAATCGCTCAACGACGCTGATGATGCCGCTGTCGAGCGCCTGTTTCTATTGAGCGAAGGGATTATTTCAACGGCCTATACCTGTCACGATACGGGCGTGGCCAAGCGGGCACTCAAGAATTAAGATATTTTTCCACCTCTGTAAAGCAAGATGCAAACTTGCTTGGCACAAACTCGATAATGTCATACCGAGCCACTTCGGCGACATAAAAGGGATCTTGACGAACAATGTCAAGTAGCTCAACTTCACTACTCGCCTTTACCAAAATAACCCCACCAGTTCGTGGGATTTTTCTGCCAGAAGCGATAAAAGTACCATTGGCATAAAAACGTTCTAAAAACGCAATGTGAGGGGCAAGCAGCGGCTCTACCTGTTCAATTTCGGTAACATAAGTAAGATTAACAATAAATATTGAAGCTGACATTAAGCTATTTTCCTGTGTGATTATGGTTCTGATTTGGGTGCTTTTTTACGTTGTTCTTGTTTGGCTTTCGCGACATTTTTAAAAACGGGTGGTGGAATAGGAAAAAGAGGAATGAGCGGCATTAAAGCCAAAAATAGATAGGCGCCTTTTGGCATTTTTTTGGCCCATAGCACGACCTTAAAAAGTAAAAAGGACGCGATAAAAATCGCCGCAAATAACAACAATACTTCTGCTATCCCTATATCCATTATTATGCCCTCACCTATTTAGTAAGGTGGATATGGAGATAAAATGGGTAAAAAGCAAGCGACATAAAATAATACCAACTTGCTTAATTAAGTGGTCTATTTTGAGGCGAGAAAATCTTGTCGATAACTAGGCAAAAATTTTGCTATTTAGTTGTTCTAAATGAGGAATTTTTAACGCTGTTAGCGTCAGATTTACTCCTTCAAATTGAGCAAGTATTAAGTCAAATTGGTATAAACTAAGATAAGAACGAAAAAAGGCCCTGTGGGCCTTTGGATTTTAGTTACTTTGGGATAATCTGCGATCAGTACAGCATCGCAGAAACTGTGCTGTGATTATCAATCGCCATCGCGATACTTAGGACTGTGATATTGACTATTGAGAATGCAAATACTTGCCTCGCCCAACCATGTAAATCTAAGTCTCTTTGGTATCCTTTTAGCGCCATAAATAACCACCAAAAACTGGTTGTACAGGCCACCGCCATAAATGCTATGCCGGTATAGCCGCTAAGCGGCAGTAACATCACCACGAGTGCATAAATGGCAATATACAAAACAATATGATGCTTAGCCTTTTCAACACCTTGCGCAACTGGCAACACTGGAATATTCGCGACCCGGTAATCTTCAAAACGGAAAATCGCAATGGCGTAAGAATGTGGCATTTGCCAAAGACAAAACATCAATAATAAAATGGCAGCGCCAGAGTCAAACACCCCGCTTACCGCGCAGTAACCAACCACAGGAGGCACTGCCCCTGACAGGCTACCAACCACCGTGCCATACACTGAGTTTCGTTTCATGTATAAGCTGTAAACACCGACATAAATAAAAAAACCAAATGCGGCAAAACTCAGCGCAATCCAATTGGTGAAATAGGCTAAGAGCCCAAAGCCAGATAATCCGAGTACCAGACTATGTGACAGTGCAGCAACTGAGGAAATTTCCCCAGTTACTGTCACGCGAGTTTTAGTGCGAGCCATTGCCGCATCGATATCCCTGTCGATGACATTGTTAACTACACAACCTGACGCAACGACCAAAGATAGCCCTAGTAGAGTCAAGGCAAATAGCAGCCAATCAACTTCACCTCGAGAGGCCAATAAAAAGCCTCCTGCGACTGAAATCAAGTTTCCCATAATGATCCCAGGTTTTGTCACCTGAAAATAACGACGCAGCATGACTACTCTCCTGTTAATACATCATCATGGCGTTCGATTCGTAGATGATCCAGACCGACAGCCCCACTACCATCACAATAATCAACGCACTAAAGATAAAGGAAAGCGTGCTTGCCTTGCCTTCTTCCGTAACAAAATTCAGGTGTAAAAAGTACTTTAGGTGCACCCAAATTTGCACTAACGCCGTTGTCACTAACGTCCAGAATGTCGTGCTAGATGACAAGCTGCCACTCATCACGGCAGCAAAAGGAATGGCTGTCAAAATGACGGATAACACAAAACCAATTAGATACGACTTCACACTACCGTGGCTGTCGTGTTCATGCTCATGAACATCCATCTGTGCTAACGCTTGAGATTCACTATGGCTCATTACATTGCCCCCATTAAATAAACAACGGTAAATACACAGATCCACACGATATCTAAAAAGTGCCAGAACAAGCTTAAGCAGCTCAAACGCGTTACCGTTTGTGGCTTAAGACCACGACGTGTCACTTCAATCATCATCACTGTCATCCAAATCAAGCCTGCCGTCACGTGCATGCCGTGCAGACCCACCAATGAGAAGAAAGAAGTCAGAAAAGCACTATGCTGCGGTCCATGACCATGTACTATTAAGTGATGGAATTCATACACTTCCATACCAATAAACACCGCACCAAAAGCAAATGTCACCGCAAGCCAAGATAAGGTTTGCGACTTTTTCTGTTTGTTTGCCGCTATCATGGCAAACCCAAAGGTAATACTACTTAACAGTAGGGCCGCGGTTTCAACCGCAACAAAGCCCAGCTCGAATATGTCTTTGCCAGACACGCCACCTGCCGTGTTCATGTACAACACAGCATAAGTGGCAAAGAAAGAAGCAAACAACAAACAGTCCGTCATCAGATATAGCCAAAAACCGAATACGGTATTTGAACCTGTGTCATGCTCTGCATGCTCGTGAGCATCTTCTAATGCATGCAGCGTAGCGGGAGTAATTGCACTCATGAATTAACCCTCCTGTAATGCGCGAGAAAGGTGGGCAGACTCAATCTGCTCAATCTCGTCAACCTGAACATAATAATCAACGTCTCGGGTGTAACAACGCTTAATAAATACCGCGATAGCACTGACAAAACCCACCGCTGCTAACCACCAAATATGCCAAATCATGGCAAAGCAAAACACGGTCAATGACGCGCTGATAAGCACTCCAGCCGGGGTATTTTTTGGCATGTGAATAGGCTGATACTGTGCAGGCTTTTGATATGCCTGTCCCTGCTCTTTCATTTCTGTCCAAGCGTCAATATCGTCAACCACAGGGGTTTTCGCGAAGTTGTAGTACTGCGGTGGAGAGTCCGTTGACCATTCTAACGTATGCCCATTCCACGGATCGCCTGTGGTATCTTGCAATTGCTCGCGGTTTTTGTAACTCACCACTAGCTGTACCACTTGGAAGATGATCCCAAACATAATGATAAAGGCACCAATACACGCGATGTATAGCCAAATGTTCCACTCTGGCGTGTTGGTATGATTTAGGCGACGTGTCATGCCTAAGAAGCCAAGCACATAAAGCGGCATAAAGGCCACAAAAAAACCAACTAGCCAGCACCAGAACGAGGCTTTACCCCAACGCTCATCAAGCTTGTAACCCATTACTTTAGGGAACCAGTAAGCAAAACCCGCTAGATAACCAAACACTGCGCCACCGATAATGGTGTTATGAAAGTGTGCGATCAGAAAAAGACTGTTGTGCAGCACATAGTCCGCGCCAGGAATTGCAAGCAATACGCCGGTCATCCCACCAACGGTAAAGGTCACCATAAACCCTAATGTCCAAAGGACCGGCACCGTGATCCGCAAACGACCGCGATACATGGTAAATAACCAGTTGAAGAGTTTTACTCCCGTCGGCACCGCAATGACCATCGTCATGACCCCAAAGAAAGCATTAACATTGGCGCTTGAACCCATAGTAAAGAAGTGATGTAGCCAAACAATAAAGCCCAAAATAGAAATCGCACCGCTGGCGTACACCATCGACTTATAGCCAAACAGGCGTTTGCCTGTAAAGGTTGAAATAATTTCTGAGAAAATCCCAAACGCAGGCAAGATCAAAATATAAACTTCAGGGTGACCCCATGCCCAGAACAGATTGATATACATCATGGCATTACCACCGGCTTCATTGGTGAAGAAGTGGAAGTCCATATAACGGTCAAGCGTTAGCATCGCTAGCACCGCAGTAAGAATCGGGAAAGACGCCGCAACTAGGATATTTGCCCAAGTACAAGTCCAAGTAAAAATAGGCATTTTCATTAGCGTCATGCCAGGTGCACGCATCTTAAATACGGTTACCAAGAAATTCACGGCGGTGAGCAATGTCCCAAGTCCGGATATTTGCAGCGCCCAAATATAGTAATCAACCCCGACACCTGGACTAAACGACAACTCAGACAATGGCGGGTACGCCACCCAACCAGTTTTTGCAAACTCACCAAATGCCAAGGATAAATTGATCAGAATTGCCCCGCCCGCCGTCAGCCAAAAACTGAGGTTATTCAAAAACGGAAAAGCAACATCTCTAGCACCAATTTGCAGTGGCAAGATGATATTCATCAAACCAATCATAAATGGCATCGCCATAAAGATGATCATGATCACCCCATGTGCGGTGAAGATCTGGTCATAGTGCTCAGGAGGTAAGTAACCAGCAGCGCCGCTTGTAGCCATCGCCAACTGTGTACGCATCATGACGGCGTCGGCAAAACCACGCATTAACATAATTAATGCCAAGATAATGTACATCACGCCTAGGCGTTTATGATCGATTGAAGTGATCCAATCGTGCCACAGCACGCCCCATTTTTTGTGTTTTGTGACCATTGCCGCCACAATTAGACCGACAATCGCCACTACAGCTAACGTCACCATAATGATGGGTTCGTGATAGGGGATTGCCTCGATGGATAATTTACCAAACAACGACATAATTACTCCTCAGCTTTGCCGTGATGTTGATGCGCTGCATGCTCTGGTTTGGCGTAATAACTCATTTCGCCATGGCCCTGCATGTACTTCATAACTATGGTGTGGAATAAGCCCTGCTCTACCGAGCCAAAATATTCAACGGGGTGATATTCCGAAGGCTCAGCCAGCTTCGCATAACGACCAGCGGTTAAGGCTTCACCGTTAGCTCTAATGTCGGCAACCCAGTTATCAAAATCCGCTTTGTCTTTGGTCGCAATGGCATCGAACTTCATTCCCGTAAAGCCTGCTCCGCTGTAATTGGCAGAAAAGCCTTTGAACGTCCCCGGTTCGTTAGCAATCAGGTGAAGCTGCGTTTCCATTCCAGCCATCGAGTAGATTTGGCTACCAAGCTGAGGAATGAAAAAAGAGTTCATGGTGCTTTCAGAAGTGATTTTGTACTCCACCGGTACATTCGCTGGAAACACCAGCTCATTCACGGTGGCAATACCTTGTTCTGGATAGATAAATAACCACTTCCAGTTGAGCGATACCACCTGAATGGTAAGGTGTTCTCCTTTGCCTTCCAACGGCTTGTACGGATCAAGTGATTGTGTAGAGCGCCAAGTGATCACCCCAAGTACAATAATAATCACAATCGGAATGGTCCAAACCACGGCTTCTATTTTGTTAGAGTGAGCCCATTTAGGTGCATAGATCTCGTGGTCACGACCGTCTCGGTACTTCCACGCAAAATATAAGGTAAGAATAATAACTGGTACTACAACGAGTAACATCAGTACAGTGGCAATGATGATCAAGGACTTCTCATCCATGCCAATTTGCCCCTTGGGATCTAAAATGCCACCACTACAGCCGGTGAGCATAAGCCCCAATGAAGCGAACGCATAATTCACAACACTACGTTTATTCAATTGATTACCCTTCAACGATAAGCTGCGGCTTATTTATCAAGCGCGCTGAGTATCTATTTGTGCAAGCTATGCTGCACAAGTTCGAATTGCACTGTATCCATCAGGGAAAATGCATTAGTGAAGGGAAACGCTCCTTTGATACCAGTCACTAACCATTTACCAAATAATCGATACAGTAAACGGACAATCACATTTACCAAGCTTACAATTTGCCCTAAAAGGACTGTAAGTAGCCGATTAATGTAATTGAAACTGAATTGCTGACTGCTGATCCAAATCGCGTAAATCAAACGCACTGGACTCAAATATTGCGATTACGCAAACAGACAGCTGTACCCAAAAGGAGGAGCACGACAACCATGTGCGCTAGGCACCGGTTGAGGTTGAATAGCCTCAGTAGAGGCGAATGCCGTTTTACGCAGGACAACGCCCGCGCGTGTAGGCAAAATAGTATGGAAAACTAACCAATAAAGACCTATCAATAATTGTAATGACAAGATAGGCTGAGCCCAAAACTCTCCAAGCATCACCAAAACAGAGTCAGGTAGTGAATTATCTGCAAAAAGTGCTTCTAATTCAGCTACATCACCTAGCATGCCAGTGAATAATAATGCCGTGTTAAACATCATCAATGCGCTTAGCACACTGAAAATACGACCGAATAACTGCGCACGCGTGACCGTACAACCTTTATAGGTTGTGTCGTCAGTAGTAGCAGTATGTCGAACATAGCTTAACAGTGGCACAGATTATCCTGATGTTTTTATCTTGATAGAATTAATTAGTTCAGAACTTTCAGTCTAAACTGAAAATTCGCAGCGAGTATAACAAAGTCGTTATTCGATTCAAGCGATATCTGCAATGATCTATATCAAATTTTCTTGATCTATCCCTAACCTCCATTCTTCCCTAAGACAAAACCCTTACACTTACTTATTAACAATAGTTCTCATTCACAATCATTTACAAAACGTGAATATTAACATTTCTATTAACTATCAATCAGATAGCCGTCTGCACAGCTTAACACCTTATTCATCTCTTGTTCATGCTATTTATTTTTGGTTCGTTCTAAGTATGATCCCCGCCAATTGACATCGCTGTCATTTTAACTAATTCTTTGTTACTAGAGGAACTCATGAAGCAGCTGAATAAACTCCTAGGTTTGATGAAAGTGCCCAATAAACTCAGACTCAGTCTGCTTTTGTCTGTCGTGATCATTGCCCTTGTGCAGCTCTCATCAGCGCTCGTTTTACGAGACAGCTTAACGTACGAAAGGCGCATTAATGCAAAAAATCTAATGGAAACCACAGTTGCACAACTTAATATGGTTGCCACCGAGACCTCGCTCACTCCACAACAAAGACAAGAAAAAATAAAAAAGCTCATTGATGCTGCACGCTATGGTGATGCAGGCTACTTCTTCTTATTTGACTTAAACGGGAATATGGTAACGCATCCCATTAAGCCACTACTCAACGGCACCTCAATGACTCACCATCATGAACGCTTTATTCGCGAGGCATTCAGCCAGTTCGTCGTCATTGCCAATCAAAATCAACAGGGCTTTGCCCAATATCAATGGCCAAAACCGGGGACAAAGGAGCTTGAGAGCAAGCTCTCTTATATTGTTAACTTAGGGCACTATAACTGGGCAATTGGGACAGGCATTTACCTGCAAGACGTTGAAGAACAGTTTTATGACCGACTCATGTTGATGACTGCTGAAACGCTCGGCTATGCGATCTTACTTATTTTCCTCTCGAGCTTGATCAGCAAAAATATTACCAAGCCACTGGATAAGCTCACCCGCACTATGGGACTCATTTCAGCGCAAAAAGACCTCACCATTGCACTGAAAAGCCACGGTAAAGACGAGCTTGCCCAAATGGCTATCGCATTTAATAAAATGAACTCGCATTTTCGTGATGTACTGCATGATATCAACGAAAACACCCATTCTTTGGCTTCCCAAGCAGAGGAGTTATCCTGTATTACCGAGCAGATCCAAGCTGGTATTGGACAACAAAACAGTGAAACAGAATCAGTGCAAAACCGCATGCAATCGCTTAATCAAGTGGCACAAGCTGTCAATAATGAGTCAAAGCGTGCGCTTGATAAAGTGACAGAGACAACCACACTGACGACCCAAGGGCTGACGCATGTAGACGAAAATGTAGCAGTCATAGCGCATGCCTCTCGTAGCGTCGACTCAGCGCAACAAGCTGTGCTCGAACTACAACGCTCATCAACCGAGATTGGTGCAGTGCTTGATGTCATTAAAAAAGTGGCAGATCAAACTAACTTATTAGCATTGAATGCGGCCATCGAGGCTGCCAGAGCAGGAGAACAAGGTCGCGGTTTTGCCGTGGTGGCCGATGAGGTAAGAACACTAGCTCAGCGTACGCAACAATCTACCGATGACATTCAAGCGATCATTGATAAACTGCACAATGGCGTCGCCACAACCGTTGAAGAAATGGAGAGTTGCCGCGCAGCATCCGAGCAAAGCCTCAAAGTGAGCCAAGAATGTAAGCATGCACTGGAGCAAATCAACCTCTCCATCGCAACTGTGCATGATATTAACGTTAATATCGCCACCTGGAGTGAAAAGCAATCCGAAGATCTTAATGAGATGACTGACAACATCAGTGGTATCGCAACAGTGGCAAACCAAACCGCTCTTGGCGCTGAACACACCAAAGCGTCGAGTCAGCAATTAAGCGAAATGTCACAACGACTCTCACAAATGGTAAATGAATTTAAGGTGTGACCTTGCACCTATTCGCACAGGCGGAAGTGCGTACTTCCGCTGAGAGATGTTGGGTAGCAAATGGATTTAGCGCGCCAGTCACAACCTGCTCGGCGGGTAAACCACCGTTATATCAGACTGGTTTTACTCCAGAGTAGGAGCTGCTTTACGCAGCGATCTTTAAAAGCCATCGTCACACAACCCCACCCAACAAAATCCACAGCGATTAATCAGCATAAGGATAATGGACGTGACGCTGCTCTTGTAATTTCATACCCAAATATTCAAAGGTCCCCACCAGCATCTCAGTAAATGGTGCCGGTGCTTTTTCTTGGCATGAGGTCGACAAGATAGAAAACTGCTTTTCACGTAGTGTTCTAAGCTCAGGCTTTAACGCTTCGATGTCCATAAAGTCGGTTATTCTGTCGATAAATGCCTTCATTCTTGGTGTCACTGCATACCAATAAACGGGGGATGCAAAAATGATGTGCTCAAAACCAAGTACCCATCTAAAAAGGTTAACAAAGTCATCATCACTGTGAGAGTGTTTGTAGCAATACTCACCAATTTTATAACGGTCTAAATAGATGAGCTCAGCTCTTTTTTCTTCTGCTAGTGCCTTTGCAGATTGGTAGGTATTTCCATTGGGGTTTGAGCTTGAGTAAATAACGACTGTTTTCATAATCTTCAATTCCAGTTGCACTAATAATAAATTGGGTGCTACCTTAAAACCTCACCTTAAGTTAAGGTAAAGTACTAATTTATGAAAACTGAAAAATTATTAAGAGACGAGCCAAACCTCAGCGTCGGTAAGGTTGCCCAAAGAGCTGACGTTGCGGTGTCTGCACTGCATTTCTATGAGAACAAAGGGCTTATTCGCAGTTGGCGTAATAACGGTAATCAGCGCCGTTATAAAAAGGATGTGTTGCGCCGAATTGCCATTATTAAAGCTGGTCAAAAAATGGGGATAACCCTAGGGGAGATAAAAGAAACCCTTGATACCCTACCCGATTCAAGAACACCAACCAAAGCGGACTGGGCCAAACTTTCTACAGCCTGGCAAGCAAAGCTGGACGAAAAAATCGCTTACATGCAGCGCTTAAGAGACTATGTCGATGGTTGCATTGGCTGTGGCTGTTTGTCGATGAAATCATGCCCTATCTACAACCCCGATGACATCGTTGCCAAAGAGGCTAACGGTGCAGTGTGGTTGGATGAGCCAGACAAAGCAAATAAAGCAAAATCTTGTTATGATAGCGAAAACCATTAAATAGGACACAATAATGAAAAAGACTGCCTTGTGCATGGCGCTAGCCATGGCAATGGGCCTAACTGGCTGCTCACTTTCTCCTTCGTCTGTCGAGACGACGCCTTCAGCTTCACAGCAAACAGTAGCAACAAATGCACAATTCGCTGACTTTTCTCAGCAATTTATCAATGACTTATGGAAACAGTACCCAGAAGCGTCGCTCTGGGCAGGCTTTGGCAAGTACGACGATATTATCACGGTACCAACCCAAGCGACTCGTGATGCAAGTGTTGCCTTCTCTCAGGCGCAACTGGCTAAGTTACAACAGTTCGACCTTGCTAACTTAAGCAATAGTCAAAAAATCGATTATCACTTGATTGAAAATCGCCTAAAACGCGATATCTGGCATATTGAAACCTTTAAAAGCTGGCAGTGGAATCCGTCAAACTACAATGTTTCTTATGGCTTTGCGACGATACTCAACAGCCGCTTTAAAACGGATGACGAAAAGCTCAAGCTCGTTTTAGCACGTCTTCAATATGTGCCAGCGTATTATGAAGCAGCACAAAACAATATTAACAATCCAACGCTTGAATATACTCAGCTTGCGATTGCACAAAACCAAGGCGCATTTAGTGTATTAAACGACGAGTTGCTTGATAAACTCGCGACTTCATTATTAACAGCCGAGGAAAAAGCCCTATTCAAGCAGCGCTTCGCTGCCGCGAAATCTGCCATCAATGGATATGTATCTTACCTTAGCAACCTTGAAAAAGAGTTAAGCGAAAACGGTAATGCGCGCTCATTTAGAATTGGTGAGAAGCTGTACGAAGAAAAATTTGCCTTTGATATTCAGTCTGGCTACACCGCCAAGCAAATGTATGAAAAGGCAATGGCCGACAAAGCCCGTGTTACTAATGAAATGGTTAAGATTGTTGATCAACTCTGGCCAAAGTATTTTGCTGACAAGCCACGCCCAAAATCTGACATTGATGCGATTGCCACGCTTATCAAGCATCTTTCGGTCAAACACGTAAAGCGTGAAAACTTTGTGAGCGAAATCAAGGCGCAAATTCCAGAGCTTGAAAAATTTGTGATGGAAAAGGATCTCATCACGCTAGACCCTGAAAAGCCGCTAGTTGTTCGCGAAACGCCTGAATATATGCGCGGCTTTGCTGGCGCTTCAATCAGTGCTCCGGGCCCATACGACAAAAAGGAGAACACCTATTATAACGTGTCTCCGCTGGACTCAATGAGCGACGAGCAAGCTGAATCGTATCTACGTGAATACAACCATTGGATCCTGCAGATCCTAAATATTCATGAAGCCGTGCCAGGCCATTACACTCAGTTGGTTTACTCTAACGAATCTCCGTCTTTGGTGAAGAGTATCTTAAGCAATGGCGCGATGATTGAAGGGTGGGCAGTATACACTGAGCGCATGATGCTAGAAGAAGGCTATGGTAACTTTGAGCCTGAAATGTGGTTAATGTACTACAAGTGGAATCTACGTGTGATCTGTAACACCATCCTAGATTACGGTATCCAAGTAAAAGGAATAAGCAAAGAAGAAGGCTTAGATCTGCTGATGAATGGAGCTTTCCAAGAGCGTGCAGAAGCCGAAGGTAAATGGCGCCGTGCAACCTTGAGCCAAGTACAATTAACCAGCTATTACTCTGGTTATCGCGAAATTTACGACTTCCGTGAAACGCAAAAACAAATGCTTGGAAAGGAATTTGACTTAAAAGCATTCCATGAAGAATTCTTAAGCTTTGGTAGTGCTCCGGTGAAGTATATCCGCCAGTTAATGGCGAAGTAACATAATAATGCCAGCCTAATGGCCGGCATTATTTTTTCGAAAAATTGATATCTCCCGTAGGTCGGCCTTTAGGCCGACTAACGTTTTAATCTAGAGGGTACCCTATAAACCTAAAGGCTACCCTTTAAACCTAAAGTCTACCCTTTAAACGTTGGGGGATTGTCGACCTAAAGGTCGACCTACTTTACTATCTTCATTTCATCTAGCAGGTTTTGCGCATTATCAACCTTGTCCATTACCCATAACATGTAACGCGAATCAACATGAATTGAGCGGTTTAGGTTTTTATCGTAATCCCAGTCACCAATAATGCTTTCATATACACCATCAAACAGTAAACCTACTAACTCCGCTTTCCCATTTAAGGTCGGCGAGCCAGAGTTTCCACCTGTGGTGTCCACGTTTGAAAGGAAATTCACCGGTACGGTATTCATGCCCCTGTATATTGACCATATACTTTTTCGCGGATCAATTGCTGCTGCTTTTTCGGCGCGTTAAATGGTTCAGCATCGGTATTTTTAGCCATCAGTCCTTCAAGTGAAGTAAATGGCGTTGCCACTAAGCCATCTTGCGGTGAATAGCCACCTACCGTACCGTAAGTGACGCGGAGTGTGCTGTTAGCATCTGCATAAACTGGCTTATTTTGCGACTTGTTGTAAGCAATAATAGCTTCCATTAAGGCAGGACGTGCAGATTGCTGCTTACCAGCCAATTCTTTTTCTTCATCTTCGATTTGCTTCATCACTGCAAAAATCGCTTTTGCATATTGAATGAATGGATCAGAGCTTTGATTTAACTGCTCAAGCTCTAAGTCTAACATCCAAAGACGGGCTTTTTCATCAGCAAGCTTAGAGTTAGCATACATCTCATCTAGCAGCGCTTGGTGTTTTGCTTTATTGAAGCCGCTTTCAAGTTGCAGCTGCTTATCGACTTCAGCTAAACGCGCTTCTTTTGGCAAGGCTGCATAAAGCTCCATGAAGTAAAGCATAATCGCTTTATCAACTGTTTCATCATAGCGGCGCGTCATACGCTGAAGCCCCGCTTTGATTTTTGGCATATCACGTTCTTGATAGCCACTCTCACGCTCAGCATCAGGCTTTTGTTTTTCAACCGCCAAGCGATAAAGCTTACGCGCAGTAGACATCATTTGTGAGCGATGGATATAGCCAACCATCATATCACGCTCATAATGAGTTTGAGATTGAGCAACCAACTCGCTCAATTCGTTTAGTACAGCACCATACTTTGCTTTACGGTCTGCATCAGCATTAATCCAAGTGCTAAGATCGCGCTCAAATTGCTGCTTGCGGCTATACATACTGCCTTTTTTGAAGCTCTCAATCATAGAGCCAAAGTTTTTGATGTAATTGTTGTAACCTGCGATGGTGCTTTCATAGGCGATACGAGCTTGTGAACCTTCCGGTGCGTTTTCTTCAATCAGTTCCACATACTTAGAGTTATGTTTGCGTACCATGGGGTAAACCGTGTTAAACACATAATCCACTTCAGAAGCAATACGATAGCGGTTGGTACGACCCGGATAACCCGCCACCATTACAAAGTCGCCCTCTTGCACGCCTTTTGCACTCACATTCAAAAACGACTCAGGGTTATAAGGTACGTTATCCTTAGAAAACTCAGCTGGCTTACCATCTTTACCCACATATGCACGGTAAAAAGCAAAGTCGCCAGTGTGACGAGGCCACATCCAGTTATCTATATCGCCGCCATATTTGCCCACGCCCATCGCTGGCGTGTATGCCAGACGGACGTCTTTTATCTCTAGCGATTTAATGAGGTAATATTCCAATCCACCATGAAAGGTGTAAACATTACAGCGATAGCTTTCATCTTGCTCACACTCGGCAACAAGTTGTTTGCGCTTACTGTCAATGGCATCAAAACGTGCTTTACCGGTCAGTGAGTCTGTCCCAACATTAACTTTATCCGTTACGTTCGACACTTCTTTTGTCACAAAAACGCGTGAGCCCGGTGCCGCTGGCAAGTCTTCACTTGGCTGTTTTGCTAAAAAGCCATTCTCAAGAATATTGTTATCTGTTGTTGAATTGTATTGAATAGAGCCGTATGCACAGTGATGATTTGTCACCACCAGACCTTTAGGAGAGACAAATGACGCCGTACAGCCACCTAAGCTAATCACCGCATTCATCGGGAACTCTGTGAGTTTAGAAATTGACTTAGCATCAATCTCTAGTCCTTTAGACTTTAAAATAGATTCAAGTTCAGGTAGTTGATGTGGTTGCCACATGCCTTCATCGGCAGCAACGTACTGAGAAAAGGCCAACACCATGGCCGCGGAGATAGCTTTAATACGCATATTCCAATCCTAAATGTTATATTATTTTAATTGCGGTCAGTAATGTGACCCAAGATAGCGCCAAATAGCAATTTATTTCGGTGGAATTCGATAAACCGATGTAAACAACCATGCAGAAAATACCAAGATAAAACGCCTAGTTTTCACTTTTTTAACGAAACATCTCATCGGTTAATTCAAAGGCCTCCCAAGTCGCCTGTGCTGAACCAATTTCTTCTAAAATGCGCCCTTTAACTCCTGCAAATGCTGAATTAGAAATCCACATTTTTACCTCACCTCCTTCACCAAACCCAAAAATGATGAATGGATTCACAGCATCATCAACACGTCCTGATGCAAATGTAACAGGAGTCAATTCGTCAATTATATGGTAGGCTTTCTTCCGCTGAACTTTGAATGAAGCTCTGTAGAGTTTTGCTTGCTTGTAGTCTCGCCATTCAACATCCACTTTATGTGGGATTTCAGCACCCCAAAACGATCCTTTTTTCTGAGCATTTCCCCAACAACAGCCTATCGCTCCTGCAGGTGGAGAAAATTTATCATCAAACACTATTTTGACCATCAAGTCACTATTTTCATAAGCTGAAATACCTATATCCAACTGTGCTAGCTCGGTATGTGAAGAGCAACTGCAAAGCAGTATTAATGCCAGTAAAACGGTAGAGAGCTTATTGAACATCCTTTTCTCCAATTCGAACATCCCAGTCTCATTCGTTTTAGATATTAACTTTGGATTGTGGGCACTTATCTAATTAAACATTTCATCGGTTAATTCAAAGGGTTCCCAAGTCGCTTGTGCCGAACCAATTTCTTCTAAAATTCGTCCTTCGACGCCATCAAACGGTGCATTAGAAATCCACATTTTTACTTCTCCCTTTTCACCAAACCCAAAGATGATATAAGGATTAACATCGGTCTCCGTTTTGCCTGTGTAATAAGTCACACTCGGTAAATTACCCGCGATTTCGTATGCCTTGTCTCGCTGTACTATAAACACAGCACGATAATGCCTACCTTGCTTATAATCCCACCATTCTGCTTGAACTTTATGTGGGATCTCAGCTCCCCAAAACACACCTTTCTTTTGAGCGTTCCCCCAGCAACAGCCTATAGCACCTGCGGGAGGGGAAAATCTATCGTCAAATATAAGCTTTACCATCAGGTCACTTTTTTCATAAGCGGAAATACCTATATGTAATTTTTCGAGCTCTGTGCGTGAAGAACAACTGCAAAGCAGTATTACTAGCAACAAAATGATGTAGAGTTTATTTGTCATCCTTTTCTCCAAGTCGAACATCCCTAGTCTTATTTGCTTTTGACTTTAACTTTGGATTGTGGGCGCTTATCTAATTAAACATCTCATCGGTTAATTCAAAATGTTCCCAAGTCGCTTGCGCCGAGCCAATTTCCTCTAAAATTCGTCCTTCGACGCCATCAAACGGTGCATTAGAAATCCACATTTTTACTTCACCCTTTTCACCAAAACCAAAGATAATATAGGGCTCAAGATCGGCTTCTGTTTCACCTGTGTAATGGGTAATGCTAGGTAAATTACCCGCGATTTTGTATGCCTTGTCACGCTGCACAGATAGCGTTGCACGATAGTGTTTTCCCTGCTTGTAGTCCCACCACTGCGCTTCTACTTTATGTGGAATCTCAGCTCCCCAAAACGTACTATTTGCATTAGCATTTCCCCAACAACAACCTATTGAGCCAGCTGGGGGTGAAAACCTATCATCAAATATCAGTTTCACCATCAAATCGCTTTTTTCATACGCAGATATAGCTATATTTAATTTTTCTAGCTCGGTATGTGAAGAGCAACTGCACAGCAGTATTACTGCCACTAAAACGGTATAGAGCCTATTAATCATCCTTTTCTCCAAATTGATTTATTTCCATTTTTATACGCTTTCCACACTCGCACCTGCGGTAGCGCTTTTGCATTATTGTAAAACATTTCCCTTTGTCCATTTTCAGTCACGTCCTTTGCTTTTGTTTCCTCACCGTGAGCCAGTTTATCCATAGTTCCCGTAAACCGAGAACTAATATGAATATAATGCTCATATAACTTCTGCCAAGCTTGGCTTGTTGGCCCAGCTTTAAGCGCTTTTGGCACCAAAGTTGCGACCTCGTTGCTAAGTTCATAGGGATAGATACTTTGAAGACGCGCCATTTCGTTTAGTGGAACGCCATGTTGCACCGCCTCGTTATACATTTGGTGCAGTCCAAAATGGGCAAGGGTATTATCTATTTTACGTCTCCAAACAGGTCGGTATGTGGTGTAAAAATCCCTGTCTCTTCCCGAGCGACTAGCACCGTATCCTAGTCTTTTAAAGCGATAGGCCATATCTACGTTAATACCTGGCCACTGATATTTATGTTCAATTGCTAACTTTGCCTGTTGTACTTTTGCTTCATGCTCTGGATTTCCGGGAATACCACGAATGCGCTTTAAAGGATATTCAATATCAATACTGATAGGGGCATACCCGCCCCCAATATCAGAATGAACGCCTGGCAGATAATCTTCTTTATGGTTAACAAACAAGCTACCATCTTTATTTTTTAACGAGCTTAGTGGGAACTTATCACGCCGCTCATCCCAAGCCGTTAAGTGATACACAGCCCCTGCGCTGGCCTGATTGAGATCGAGTCTAGCTGCCTTCTCTAACTCATCTCTAGCATACAGCTCACTATGATCATTATCTCCATCCCCCCCTATCGAAGCGACAGTATCGAAAATTCCAACAAAGCGAAATACCACCTCTTTATTCGCTAATTTAGTATCTTGCTTTTCTCTCATTTCATTGATCAGATTAACAAATGCTCTTGCTGCCGCTGCGCCACGGCTAAAACCAAAACAGTCGAGTAACACAGTGCTACATAACTCAATATATTTACCTTTTAAGAAAAAGCTAAATTTAACAAGAGTGTTTACCAATCTCTCATCAAAAGAGTAGGCAACGGCTAAATCAATTGTACTATTACCTTCTCCTGCCTTAGTGCCTACGCCTTCGACATAGTGTTTAAAATGAAATTTATCATCCATTTCATACAACTCATGAAGCTTAGCGATATTCGTCGGCTCTTTATCATCAAAGGGGTCCAAAATATCGTTGTACTTGTTGTTGCCTGTACCATCAAAGAAGATCCCGATACTCGGTGGCTCGCTAATAAAATATAGGTGTATATTACCCTCACCTGACACTCTGTGTTTAATCAGCTGCACTCCACCATCAGCGCCAATCTTAAGTGCTTTTACTTTTTCTATATCAAGTAGGTCTGCATATGGCACATTGTTAAAAAGCACCTGCTCCGGCACACCTAAGATTTTTGCTTTTAGGCTATAGCGACCATCTTCATTCAACTTGCCGAATATCAGAGACGTTTGTGTTGCCCCTTCAGAGGCTCTGGACAATGTGGGAGTATTAGCACCTTGGATCACAAAACTCACCGCCAACTCCCCTTCCAGCGACACCAATATGCGCTTTTCAGCCACTTCAGGTGATTTATCGACGTTAATCGAGGCCAATACCTGTTCAACCGGTGTTAACGGGTCTAATTGGCTTGCGCCAATGGGCTGATTAGGATCAACCCCACCACTGCTTGTAAAGGCATTGTTTCTAATCTCTGCTTTGAAATAAGACTTGCGTTTAACGATGATTAGCTGCTCTTTAGAACCGGCAGCACTGCCAGACCTTACACTTTGTAAGCCCTTTTTGGTCTTTATAAAAACACGAGTAAATTCGTCACGCTTAACATGGCGCCAATTATGTCTTTGTTGCAATACTATCCAATCACTGGCATGAGGCTTAAGTTGCGTTCTAATTTCTGACGGTAAATGAGCGGTTGCGGTATGGGGTGGTAAGACTTCCAGCTCATCGATTTGTTGGTCAATCAACCAATTATGTTTTTCTTCAACTATTTTCATCCTTGTTCACCAGAGTTAGTTTTTTATACCATCCTTTCGTATTAAAAAAGACTAACATTTAACCACCTAATTGGTAAATAAAATTTAATAAAATCGTAAATAAAACGTCTTATGGCGGTAAGTTTTCAACACCTAGGTCTTTGCTATATCAGCCGCAAAAGTAATGTGTGAGTTAGCCAAACTTTTTACATCATTTGTCACCCATAAATGATAGGATCGCCGCAATTGTCAGTAATGAGTCAAATTTATGCTTTCGTGTAACAACATCACTATGCAGTTTGGTGCAAAACCACTGTTTGAGAATATTTCCGTTAAGTTTGGTGACGGCAACCGCTACGGCCTAATAGGCGCTAACGGCTGCGGTAAATCCACCTTTATGAAAATCCTAAGCAAAGAGCTAGAGCCAAGTGCAGGTAACGTAAACTACGATCCAAACGAGCGTATCGCTAAGCTAAATCAGGATCAATTTGCCTACGAGCAATATACGGTTGTAGACACAGTGATCATGGGTCATAAAGAGCTGTGGGAAATCAAGCAGGAGCGCGATCGCATTTACTCATTACCTGAAATGAGCGAAGAAGACGGCATGCGTGTTGCCGACCTTGAAACGCAATTTGCTGAAATGGATGGCTATTCCGCAGAAGCAAAAGCGGGTGAATTACTCCTCGGTGTGGGTATTCCAACCGAGCAACATTATGGCTTGATGTCAGAAGTTGCTCCGGGCTGGAAACTGCGTGTACTACTTGCACAGGTATTATTTGCAGAGCCAGATATCATGCTCTTAGACGAACCAACCAACAACTTGGATATCTATACTATCAAGTGGTTGGAAGACGTATTGAATCAGCGTGATTGTACTATGATCATCATCTCGCACGACCGCCACTTCTTAAACTCAGTGTGTACACACATGGCGGATATCGACTATGGCGATCTGCGTATTTACTCAGGTAATTACGATGAATACATGTTTGCTGCGACGCAAGCTCGCGAGCGCCTGTTGTCAGACAATGCCAAGAAAAAGGCGCAAATCGCTGAGCTACAGCAGTTCGTTTCGCGCTTCTCTGCAAACGCCTCAAAAGCGAAGCAAGCGACATCTCGTGCTAAGCAAATTGACAAGATCCAACTGGAAGAAGTTAAAGCATCAAGTCGTCAAAATCCATTTATTCGCTTTGAGCAGGAAAAGCCGCTATTCCGTAACGCACTTGAGCTTATCTCGCTATCACAAGGTTATGACGACACCCTATTCTCGGACCTAAATGGCCTTGTTGAAGTTGGCGAGAAAGTTGCCATCATCGGTGAAAATGGTGCCGGTAAAACGACACTACTCAACACCTTAGCAGGCCGTAAAGCGCCGCAAGCAGGTGAGTATAAATGGTCAGAAAACGCCAATATTGGTTACTATGCGCAAGACCATGCTGACGAATTTGAAAAAGATCTGGATCTTTTCCAATGGATGGAACAGTGGCAACAGCCAGGCGATGATGAGCAAGTCGTACGCGGCTTCCTTGGCCGTATGCTGTTCTCTCAAAACGACATCAAAAAGTCAGTTAAGGTGATCTCAGGTGGTGAACAAGGCCGTATGCTATTTGGTAAAATCATGATGCATAAGCCAAATATCCTACTAATGGACGAACCAACGAACCACATGGATATGGAATCAATTGAGTCTCTCAACTTGGCACTTGAACAATACGAAGGCACGTTATTCTTCGTATCGCACGACCGTCAGTTTGTCTCATCACTTGCAACGCGCATTTGGGAAATTAAAGACGGTAAGATCACCGACTTCCATGGTACGTACGACGAGTACCTCGCGAAGAAAGCCGCTGAAGCCGTATAGGATTAGACTGTTAAGGGCCAATGATTGGCCCTTTTTATTTTCTTAAAAACAGCAGATCATTCCCCCCTCACTCACCAGCACAAAAAATAGACAAACCTGCAATTTTGCTGTTAGGATTGTTCTCGCAAAAATTGGAATAATAAAAGGGTCGGCTATGGAACGTTTACAGAATATGTATTCAATAATGTTGCTGTCTAAGCTGAAAGCAAGCTTTCCAGAATCGTGCGATATCAATCACCACACTTTTTCACTCCCACACGCAGATCAACAACTACTTGAAGATGTTGTGACTACTCACCTCAATGAAGGGCTTATCCAAGCGGATGGCCGTGATCAGTATAGTTTGACGACAAAAGCAATTGCACTGTTTGGCGAAGACAAATAACGAAAAAAATAACTTAATAACAAAGAAATAAGCGCACCGAAGTGCGCTTCCAAGTTATTAACCCGAGATCAGGTTAACTAGGGACTGTGATGCTATCGTTAGCATCTGTAACCAAAGTGACTTGGTTACCTATGAAATCTACGTCTAAATCCGACAATACCAGCCAACAACATAAGGCCGGCAAACATTGAACCGCCAGATGAATCAGAGTCAGTTGAAGGCTTATCAGGCACTTGATCAATCAAGGTATTTGCTTTTGGACTTAAGCCTTGAGCTGATTTGGGGTCATCATCCAGCACAGTAATTGCGTTTATGGTTACAAAGTTAGCTGCCCCCGGCTCACTATTGCTATCTTTACACTGTTCATCAGTGAAGTTAACTAATGGCACATTACCACAACGAGGAATTTTTGCTATCGCTGCTAATATTTCCATGCCATCACCAGTCACTTGACCAAAAACTGTGAAGCCACCGTTGTCAACGTCCAAATTTTTACTGTTATCTACCAAATTAAAGAACCATTGACTTGTCGCACTGTCAGGTCTATTTGCTACCTTTGCCATTGCAATGGTGCCTTTTACGTTAGACCACTTTGGTTCATTTTTTACAGCATCGTAAGTAGCAATGGCGTCAAGAGGCACGTCTCCTTCATATTTGAAGCCGCCGCCTTGCACAACAAAATCTGGAATAACGCGGTGAATAACCGTATCAGAATAACGCCCGTTATCTACGTATTTCAAAAAGTTTTCCACGGTTTTAGGCGTGCTTTCATCAAATAGATTGACCTGAAAGCTACCATGAGAAGTTTGAAATTCGACAATCGTTGCATTAGCAGCGAAGCTTCCCAACAAAGTTGAAGCGAGCAATAGAGAGTTTAGCTTGAACATACTTTTCCACTTGGTTATTTTAATTCTCTTTGCAAACTAGAATAAAAATTTATTTATAAGTCGGCTAGCAATTCATTGCCAGTGGTAACAATTAAGAACATTTGCAGACTTAGATTTACAAAAGCTGGTTAGGAACCCACCACACCTTGAGCAAGTTTTAGTCAAAAAAACGAATTTCACCGCATAACTCCTCGGAGTAGACGGTTTATACATGCAACACTTCGTCATTTTTTATATGATGCGCCCGATTATAATTCTAAATCCAGGACAACAAGTATATGAGTAATTCCTCTGAAGCGACGATGGAGATAAATACCATCAGCGATGGGCGCTGGACCCAACACGACACCCATTGGGTGTTAAGTTTATTTGGCACTGCGGTCGGCGCAGGTATTTTATTCTTGCCAATTAACATTGGTATTGGTGGTTTTTGGCCACTACTAATCATGACCGTGCTTGCCTTCCCTATGACCTTTTTAGCACACCGAGGATTGGCCCGGTTCGTCCTTTCATCAAAGCAAAAAGATGCCGACTTTACGGATGTAGTAGAAGAGCACTTCGGCGCAGGTGCTGGCCGTTTAATTTCCTTACTTTACTTTTTCTCTATTTTTCCTATTTTACTTATTTATGGTGTTGGCCTAACCAATACCGTCGACAGCTTTATCGTCAATCAGCTTGGCTTTGAGTCGCCATCTCGTATTTTGCTCTCTGGTTTGCTCGTTGCTGGCATGATTGCCATCATGCTTGGCGGCGAAAAGCTGCTACTGCGAGCTTTTGCTATTTTGGTTTACCCACTGGTTGGGGTATTACTGTTTTTGTCACTCTATTTAGTACCTAACTGGCAAATGCCAGTGGTAAGCACGCCTGATGTTGCGAGCTTAACCGAATTGCTTTGGCTATCCGTTCCTATCGTAGTATTTTCATTTAGCCATGCAGCCGCCATTTCTAGCTTTGCTAACGTGCAGCGTCGTCACTACAAAAGTGAGGCAGTTCAAAAATCAGAAGCGATCCTTCGTACGACCTCCATTATGTTGATAGTGTTTGTTTTGCTATTCGTATTCTCCTGCGTATTCTCTTTAACACCAGAACAAATGGAAGAAGCAAAATCAGCAAACGTGTCTGTTTTATCCTATTTAGCTAACGTGTATAACAATCCATTTATTGAAATGCTTGGCCCTCTTGTGGCATTTATCGCGATTACTTCGTCTTTCCTAGGTCACTTCCTTGGTGCACGTGAAAGCTTTAACGGCCTTGCAACCAAGCAAACGAGCATGAGCTACAAGCTTGCTGACAAGCTAGGCGTGGTATTTATGTTTGTTGCCATTTGGGTATGCGCCGTATTAAACCCAAGTATTTTGGACATGATGGGAGCTATCTCAGGCCCGATCATTGCGATGATCTTGTTTATCATGCCAACCATTGCCGTGTTTAAAGTACCGGCACTACAAAAATACAAAAGCCACATTGGCACTTATTTTGTGCTATTCGTCGGCTTGCTGGCGGTTTCTGCATTACTGTATAACATGCTAGGCTAACCAAAAGGGAGGCATCGCCTCCCTCACCTCTCTTTTTTCTTGTTGCTTATCTTCATGGCAGTTCAGACTAAATAGTACTAGTTTTCAGTGTATTGAATGAACCACCATAACCGAAGAATGAACTTTGACTTTGTTTATCTTCATGGCAGTTCAGACTAAATTATGGTAGTTTTCAGTGTCTTAAATTGAATACTACAACCAAACGATGAATTTTGACTTTCCACCAGCAATGAACGAAGAAATCACAGCCCTAATCAATCAAGTGCATAACCTACCTGTGCATGAGCAAACGCTGTTGAGTGTGCTGGCGGTCGTCTATAAACCAGTTTCAGCAATCAAACTCAAACGCCTAGTTCAAGCGCTCGTGGCAAAAGAGATCATCCCCGAAAATGACTTTGAACAAGGTGTGAGTCATAGCCAAATTATGAAGTGGCGCTCAGACGGGTTAGTGACTTTTAACGAAGATGGAGTGCAAATAAATCTAAAACTCGCGACCAGTTTAAGCCATCGAGTCATGGCTGATGGCCAGTTTTTAGCAATCCTTAACATCGCAGAAGAGTTTATCCCTGTACTGAATGCTTATGAATGGGAACGCCAATTTGCCGATGAACAGCGACTCATTCGAGACTTTTTATTTATCAATCAACTACCACAAGCCCGCAATCATTTAGGACTGGCGAAAGACCCACAGGCGGTGTGCCATAAGACCAATCAAGTGCTATTACCACTGTATTTTTATCCTTTTACAGTTGAAGGATTTTCGGCGCTTGCTGATGACTTACAATATCAAGCTTTTGCAACCTTGCTATATACCTTACTACAAGGTGGTCACAGCATTAGCTATGCACTTGAAATACTCACACAGGTTCAAGCCAAGACACAAAGCCCGCTACTGACCTGTTTATTAGCAGAATATCAAATCTATACCTTGCAATTGGATAAGGCTCAGGCGTTGGTGGCCAATATCCAAACCGCTTATAGTGCACAAATTATGGCAAGCATTGCTTTTTTACAACAACACGACGACCTTATCGTTTGTTTTGAACAAGCACTAAAAGCCAAAGACAAAATCACCAAACGTAAAAAGCAGTACCTAGGTAGAACACTGGGTTTGTTTCATAAGTTGGCGTTATTGCAGCAAGCCAATAGCCATGATGCCGCATTATTTGACACCCTCTCTCAACAGCTTGAGTTTGAAAGCCAAGACAGCAAAGCACCTTATAATAACTTCTTTGCCAATAACGTGCTGTTATACTGCGCAGAGAGCTTGTCGCAAAACAGTAGCTACAGCAGCGCCCATTTAAATTATTCAAGCCTGAAGAAATCTCATGTTTTTGACTATTACTTAGGTCGCTTGCTCGACTGCTTTGCACACTTCTGGTGTAATCAAAGTTTAGATGCCAAAACGCTTGCCAGTCTCGACGACTGCATCGCAACGTTTGAGCGCCTCTCTTTACCTCTTTTTGCTGGGCTTGCAAAGCAGTTGATGCTGGCAATGCACGGTGAGCAATATCCGCTCGCGTTTAATCCCAAGCTTAATGTTAGTCATCTCGTTGCCAAAAAGACGGCGTGGGATCTGGCACTGGACAAGCTTATTGCGCTCAACCCGAACGCAAATACCAACCAAGAAGTTGACGAACAATTTCGCCTGATTTGGCAAATTAGGCAAGGTCGCTTTGATATTGAGTTTTTAGCACGCGAGCAAAAGCGAGGTAAAACAGGCTGGGGAAAAGGTAAGCCAATTTCCTGCAAACAACTGAAACAGCACCCCGAGCAATTTAGTTATATTAGCCAGTCTGATAAAAAGCTGATCGATGCCATCGCACCACAGTCAGGTTATGGCTACAATGGTCGTGCGGACTACGCCCTTGCTGGAATTCCCGCGTTAAAAGCCGCAGTCGGCGCCACCAACCTATACCATGAAGAAGACTTAAAACAAGCCATTACCATTGCCGAGAAATCTCCCGAGTTACACATCCGTCAACATGGCGACGATCTGCTGCTCTCTATTCCTAATTTACCCAGCTATTTTGGTCAACCGCAAACCTACTCATTTATTCAGCAAGCTGAGCATCACTACGAGTTTATTGTGTTTAACCAATCACATATACAGGTCGCTGAGATTATTGGTGAATCTGGATTAACCGTGCCTGCCAGTGCAAAACAAAAAGTGCTGTCGAGTATTAAAGCCATCGCACCTTATCTTAATGTACAGTCTGATTTAGCTGATATAGATACTGGGCTGGATAGCATCGAGGCGCAATCAGCGCTTGTTATTAATATTCAACCTTATCATCAAGGCCTCGATTTTCACTGTGTGGTCATGCCCTTTGGCGAAAAAGGGCCGATTTTTCATCCCGGGCACGGTATTGCTACTGTCAGCGCCGAAATCGATGGTAAACGCTTATCCACCACCCGAAACTTGTTACTTGAGCAGCAAAGATTGGATGAGTTAGATACGCACTGTCCGCTATTTTTGGAGATGACGGATAATCGCTTAAGTTTAGCCGAAGTGGACGCAGCGCTAGAGGTGCTGCAAGAACTTGAGCTGGTGATTAATCAAGAGCCTTGCCCTATAGCACTCAAGCTCAGATGGCCTAAAGGTAAAAAGGTTAAGCTCAGTAGCAAGCTCGAAAGCCAACATTTGCAACTTGCCATGAGCAAGAAAAATGAATGGTTCGACATGACCGGCGAGCTACAAGTAAGTAATGACCAAGTTATCGAACTGAAACAGCTTCTCAAAATGGTTGCCACCAGCAATGGCCGCTTTATTGCGCTGGACGGTGAGCAAGTACTCGCCCTTTCAAGTGACTTAAAAGCGCAACTTGACCAGCTCAATAACGCGACCGAGGGCGGAAAGTTTCACCCGCTAGCCGCGCCGTTAATTGCGGAAGCCACCACTGGAATGCGGATGAAAACCTTGCCAGCCTGGGAAGAGCAAAACGAAAAAATGCAGCAAGCCGTCGGATTGACTCCAACGCTTCCTTCAACATTACAAGCCGAGCTTCGCGACTACCAGCAGGCGGGATTTGACTGGGCTATGCGACTTGCCCATTGGGGGGCAGGTGCGTGCCTTGCCGATGATATGGGATTGGGTAAAACCATCCAAGCGCTGGCGATGATATTGGCCCGTGCCAATGTCGGCCCGACGCTTGTCATCGCGCCAACATCGGTCTGCTTCAACTGGCAACAAGAAATCCAAAAATTCGCTCCAACTTTGTCGGTGAAGCTCTTTTCTGACTATCCACATTCTGATGCCAGAGCTGAGATGCTGAGCAACTTGCAACCACTGGATTGTGTAATTTTAAGCTATGGTCTGCTACAGCGCGAAGTTGATATCTTAAAGCCTATCGCTTTTGAAACCATTGTCGCCGATGAAGCCCAAGCGCTAAAAAATCCTTTAGCAAAGCGTACTCAGGCCGCCTGCGCGCTCAAAGGCAAGTTTAAGCTGATCACCACAGGGACACCAATAGAAAACAACCTCACAGAGCTTTGGTCACTCTTTCGTTTTGTAAACCCAGGATTGCTCGGTAACCTCAAGCGCTTTAGCGAGAAGTTTTCCGCTCCCATTGAAAACGCCAATGAAGATAAACTAGCAGCACACCGTGCCCGTAAAGGCCTCAAACACCTGATCCAGCCTTTTATTCTGCGCCGTATGAAGCATCAGGTATTAACCGAATTGCCACCACGCACTGAGATCAATGTACCAATTCAATTGAGCCAAGAAGAACAAACCTTTTACGAAGCGCTGCGCCAAAATGCCATTGACGAAATTTCACAGTCAACACAGCAAGACAGTGCCAACGAACAACGCTTTAAAATGCTGGCAGCACTAACCCGCTTGCGCCAAGCCTGTTGTCATCCAAAACTGTTAATGGCAGAAAGTCAGATAACCAGCTCGAAATTAGCGGCATTGGATGAGCTTCTGACCGAGCTGCAAGAGAACAATCACAAGGCGCTTATATTCAGTCAGTTTGTAGGCCACTTGCAACTCATTAAAGCTCGCTTGGAAAAACGTGGGATCAGGTTTCAATATTTAGATGGCAGCACCCCAAGCAAAGCACGTCAGCAGGCTGTGAATGCGTTTCAAAAAGGTGAAGGCGAGGTATTTTTAATTAGCCTCAAAGCCGGCGGCTCTGGTTTAAACCTTACCGCGGCAGATTATGTTATTCACATGGATCCTTGGTGGAATCCTGCGGTTGAAGAGCAAGCGTCAGACCGCGCACATAGAATGGGACAAACACGCCCCGTTACTATTTATCGCTTAATTGCCAAAGGCACGATTGAAGAACAAATTGTCGAGCTCCATCATCATAAAAAAGACCTCGCGGATCAATTGCTCGCGAACACCGATAAGGTGATGAAACTAGACGTAAACGATGTACTATCCATGCTCAAGGAGACGCTTTAATACCAATTGAATTAATTCTCCAATCAATTTGAAGGGTGAAATAGCATATTAGCTTCGTTAAAAATTTCTCATTTAGAACAACTAAATAGCAAAATTTTTGCCTAGCTACTAAAGCTATTTCCCCGCTTCAAAATAGCTCATTTACTTAATACAATTGGTATAATACAGATCTCTGGCGCGCGATAAGGTAAATCTAAAAGCGAAAAATAGTTTTGACCTAAGGCGATCCGACGAAAGGCATTGTCGTCAAGTTCGGCGAGAATTCGACTATTGATATCGACTTCTTCTAAGTAATCGAAAAAGCGTTTATTTTTACTGGCGACGAAATCACTGCCTGGCAAAAAGCGCTCAGCATGGGCATTAATAAATTCAACATACTGCGCCTGAATTTTCGGGTCGCTAAAGTAATAGTCGTACAAAATCCGCCATGACAGATCGGCCTTTAGGTTTTTATATTGGGAGAATAACCGCTCCATGGTGTTTATGTGCAGCTCTGGATCAATTTGGTTTAACTCTTTTGAGACTCCCATGTGCATCCAAATGATATCGTTTTCTGGGTAGCGCTTTAGCACTTCCTCAAGCAAAGGCAAGTATTTGAGTGGCGCGGCGTTATCGCCTAAGTCAGCGTGCAGAGCAAGCGGAATACGCTTTTCTTTTAGCACAGCCATAAATGGCTGCCATTTTGCGATAGTCTCTTTATCTACCGCTTGATGGCCATTACCAAAGTGCGCCGCTTTGACTAAATTCACTTCTCCCATCCAACGAAATAAGTCACCAAACTCGTCTTCGAGAAGTGCCATTTTTGGCAAAATAGTCTCTGGTTTATGCAAGTCAGCAAAGGTCATAGACAAAGTAATATGCACGTTATCTGCGCCATATTTAAGATAATTGCTTGCATTTTTAAAGTCATTTTGAATGCTGGGTGAAATCAACTGGCTGTAGCAACCACGCTCACCAAAGCAGTCAGGCCTTCGCTCGTAAGTTTGACCAATGCCATAAACATTGATAAACACCACTCCCGCACGTTCTGCCCAAGTAACGAGCTTATCAAACGGGACCGCATCTCCCCTAAATGGCTGAAAATGGTGATGAGAATCAACGGCAAAATAACTAGGCTGCGTCTTGCGGTCGTAACATTGGGTATTATCTACACTAAAAGTTGCCAGCGTGCGTGTGCTAGTGGCCGAGACACTTTGGCAACCAGCCAATAAAACGGCACAACTCATGGCTATAACACTTTGTTTTACATTCATTTTTATTATCTACTGAGTCTCCTTTACCAAGGTACCCGCTTCAAAATAGCTCATTTACTTAATACAATTGGTATAATACAGATCTCTGGCGCGCGATAAGGTAAATCTAAAAGCGAAAAATAGTTTTGACCTAAGGCGATCCGACGAAAGGCATTGTCGTCAAGTTCGGCGAGAATTCGACTATTGATATCGACTTCTTCTAAGTAATCGAAAAAGCGTTTATTTTTACTGGCGACGAAATCACTGCCTGGCAAAAAGCGCTCAGCATGGGCATTAATAAATTCAACATACTGCGCCTGAATTTTCGGGTCGCTAAAGTAATAGTCGTACAAAATCCGCCATGACAGATCGGCCTTTAGGTTTTTATATTGGGAGAATAACCGCTCCATGGTGTTTATGTGCAGCTCTGGATCAATTTGGTTTAACTCTTTTGAGACTCCCATGTGCATCCAAATGATATCGTTTTCTGGGTAGCGCTTTAGCACTTCCTCAAGCAAAGGCAAGTATTTGAGTGGCGCGGCGTTATCGCCTAAGTCAGCGTGCAGAGCAAGCGGAATACGCTTTTCTTTTAGCACAGCCATAAATGGCTGCCATTTTGCGATAGTCTCTTTATCTACCGCTTGATGGCCATTACCAAAGTGCGCCGCTTTGACTAAATTCACTTCTCCCATCCAACGAAATAAGTCACCAAACTCGTCTTCGAGAAGTGCCATTTTTGGCAAAATAGTCTCTGGTTTATGCAAGTCAGCAAAGGTCATAGACAAAGTAATATGCACGTTATCTGCGCCATATTTAAGATAATTGCTTGCATTTTTAAAGTCATTTTGAATGCTGGGTGAAATCAACTGGCTGTAGCAACCACGCTCACCAAAGCAGTCAGGCCTTCGCTCGTAAGTTTGACCAATGCCATAAACATTGATAAACACCACTCCCGCACGTTCTGCCCAAGTAACGAGCTTATCAAACGGGACCGCATCTCCCCTAAATGGCTGAAAATGGTGATGAGAATCAACGGCAAAATAACTAGGCTGCGTCTTGCGGTCGTAACATTGGGTATTATCTACACTAAAAGTTGCCAGCGTGCGTGTGCTAGTGGCCGAGACACTTTGGCAACCAGCCAATAAAACGGCACAACTCATGGCTATAACACTTTGTTTTACATTCATTTTTATTATCTACTGAGTCTCCTTTACCAAGGTACTTTACCACGGATAATATCCTTGTACATGACCCAGTCACCCATCAAGCTATACAGCGGATATTGAAATGTCGCAGGCTTATTTTTTTCAAAAAAGAAATGCCCCACCCAAGCAAAACCATAACCCGCGATTGGCAACAACCACAGTAAAGACCAATGTGTCGTGACAAGCGCAAAGAGCAAAATCAAGAGCACTAAGGTTGAGCCGATAAAATGCAAGCGACGGCAGGTTTTGTTTTTATGCTCCGCGAGGTAATAGGGGTAAAACGATGCAAAAGAATTGAACTCTTTGTTATTATTTTTGGTCATGAGAGTATGCGATTCGTTATTCGACTGTAATACTCAGCATAGTGCAAAGTATTTACGTTGAAAATAAAAAAGGAATGAGCGTGGCAACAGGCTCAGAAACAGTATGTTGAAACCCCTAATGATGATCACCGCTGCGATGCTGCTTCAAGCTTGCAACGACACCGCCCCAACCACCAAATCAGAGGCAACGATGAATGCACAAAGTAACATTCAATGCAGTGTGAGTAAGGGTTCCGACTCAGGTATGACCTACCCCGTTAATTTCACTTTTACCAACGCAGGCCATAATGATGAAAAGTTTCTAATTTGGCATACCCCTTTTGAAGGCTGGTGGAGCCAATTTTTAGAGGTAACACAAAATGGCAAGCCACTTAATTATCAAGGACCCATGGCGAAACGACTCGCGCCGACAGCCAATGAATTTATGACCCTAAATGCAGGGCAAAGTAAAAGCGTAGAATTAGATTTAGCACTGGCTTATGAGATAAACACCACACAGCCCATTACCATCACCTATCACAATCAGCTCAGTCATGCCAATGCATTAAAAGCGTCATGTAGTACGGTATTAGAATAGAACCGATATCAGCACCGTGTCTCAGCTCGTAGGTCGGCTTTTAAGCCGACAATTTAACCCCACAACCAACAACCAACAACCAACTACAAAACCAAAACCCCAACATCAAGGTCTTGAAATTTGGATCACGACTCGACGGTTCTTACCGCGACCAATAGCATTGTCGTTGGTATCAATATGGCGCTTTTCGCCAAAGCCATCGGTCATAATCTTATTCTCTTCAACCCCTAAGCTCGCCATATATGATTTAATCGCCTCGGCACGTTTCTTTGACAACCTCAGGTTGGTATCACGGCCGCCATAACTATCGCTATAGGCCGAAATATAAATTTGCTCAATTTTCGGGTCATTTTTAAGATATTCGCCGATCATATCCAAGCGTTTACGTGACGATTTTGTCAGTTCGCTGGAGTTTTTCTTGTAATTCATCACCGTAAAAGCAATGTCTTCAAAGCTATATGGCAACAAGTTATCGCGACATTGTAAGAACGCCCAATATGCCTGTTTAAAGTTCACTGACGACAAAGAAACCGAGATTTTATCTACGTCGTTGTGCCAATCTTTATAATAAAAAGTAGGAAAGTAGCCCTTTTCAAGCTCAGTCAGCAACTGCCACGCGACGTCATTTTCAAGTTCACCGTCAAATTTTTTCAGTAATTTCATTTGCCCGATACTTCTTGCCGGTTTGCCGGCTCGCCAAAGCGGTGGCACCGATTCAAGTCCTGCAAAATCGTAACTTTCAGGACGTACCATCATATCTAGGTTAAAGGTTAAGTCTTTATTTTTACTGGCATTACTTGAAAATATAGCTTCACCGTAATACGGGACTTCATGATTAAGCGCACAACTCAAACGATTGTTTTGGTCAACATTCCAATGTGATGAATCAGCTTCGGCAGCGTATTGCCGCATTGCAGCCTCGCTATTAAAGGTGATGGCGCATAACGATATACCAACCCAACCTACTGATTTATATAACTTGATCACCCCACACCTCACAACATCAACCATTAATCTACACTCGCTCAGCACGCCAAAAACTAGAGATTGTCTCTACCAATTCGCGCTATTTAGAGTTAAGCAATAAATGTACCATACTAAGCGCTCTCAAGCTGCTCGCTTCTTGTCGAGGTATCAGTATAATAGGCCGCTAAATTTCACAAACCAAGAAGATTATGTCTGATACCGAGCAAACGCTATTTTCAAAACGCTTTCGCGGCTTCTTTCCTGTAGTTATCGACGTGGAAACCGCTGGCTTTAATAAAGATACTGACGCCCTACTAGAAATTGCCGTCAGTATGTTAAAAATGGACGATGACGGGGTATTAAGCTTAGATCAGACAGTACACTTTCATGTTGCGCCTTTTGAAGGCGCAAATATTGAGCAAGCTGCGATTGACTTTAATGGCATTGATCCATTTTCACCACTCAGAGGCGCGGTTGCAGAAGATGAAGTGCTGAAAGAAATTTGCAAAGCCGTGCGTAAAGCCCAAAAAGCCGCAGGCTGTCAGCGCTCCGTTGTCGTCGCCCATAATGCCGCTTTTGATCACGGCTTTTTAAATGCAGCGATTGAGCGTAACAAGATAAAGCGCACGCCTTTTCACCCGTTTGTCAGTTTTGATACCACATCACTTGCCGGGCTTGCTCTAGGCCAAACGGTGCTTGCAAAGGCATGTCGTGCAGCGGGTATCGAGTTCGATAACAGTCAAGCACACAGCGCACTTTACGATACAGAACGCACCGCAGAGCTCTTTTGCTACATAGTCAACAAGTGGCAAGCATTAGGTGGCTGGCCATTACCAGAGCCTGAAGCCGAGTCAGAACCTGAGTCAACAACCGACACCGAATAATAAAAATGCCAGCAAATCCAGCTGGCATTTTTATAAGTGCTCGTTTTTACGCTATTTCTGCGGTTTTGGCAGTCGTAAACTGTTGCATGATCTTACCTTCATGCAATTTAACGAAATTAGGCGGGTAAATTCGCGAAAACAGCTTAGTGTCTTTCGCTATTTTTACTTCAGTTCCGGGGTGCATTAGCTCATTGACTGTGATTCGACTCAAGCGTGCTAATCGATGTATTTTTTGCTGTATTAAACCGATGTTACGCTGATTACGGCGATAATGCTTGTTTATCTGCGCTTCGCTGTGCCGCAACTTGGCAAGATATGCATCTCGTTTTTGCGATTGCGGCGACGCCTGTGCTTTATTCATAGCTTGTTTAATATCGATGACTTTGGACGCCAGCACCTTTTCCAGCTCCACTAATTCTCGGTGCTTATCGTGCAAACTATCCCAGTCTTGGGCTAGTGAAATACGTGTTCTTGTGCCTGAAGGTGCCCCAAGTTCACCCGTTTCTATACGCATGGCATCCAATACATTTCCGCCAATCAGTTTGCCTCTGGGGGTTTCACCTTTACCTACTTTGATTAAACGCTTGGAAGCCAAGTCACAATGCAAAGCTTGACGTTCAATGAGAATATCTTGTTCACTTTCAATTCGACAGTACTGCGCATAACCTAACGAAACACTGCGCTTTGCTTTAATTGAACATGAAAAAGGTTCACCTTCAGTGCGCTTACGGCCAATTGTGCCAAGCATTATCGTAACAGCGCTACCACTTTCAAGAATAGCCGACTCCACAAAACCAATAACAGTAATATCGCCCGAAGCCTTAACACGCATTCCATCTTTAATATCACCGCTCACAATCACGCTGCCATCAAACTCGACATGCCCTGTCGTCACATCAATGTTTTCATAGCACAGCACATCGTCAACGCGCATGCCTCGAGGAATGGCTACAGGCACCCCCTTTGAATCGGCAATAAGCAGGTTTTTATCGTTGGGGTCGAGCTTGGTGCCTTCTGACACCTCAAGTGGTGCATCTTTGCCTGGTTTTGGATCAATCACATCACCAAACACGGTATAACCCGGCTCGCCTTCAGTTGGCGGAACTTTTTTCATTAATGGACTGCCCGGCTTTACGGTGATGATAGCACCTAAATTGCGCATATCGACCTTACCGCCGCTCGATTCTTGCGGGCTGAGTACTCTGTCCTGCGCTGTCATACACAGGCGCACAAACCGTGCGTCGTTGCCATCTTTGGCTCGTTGACCATGCGCAACAATACCATTGTAAGTGTGTCCAGGAGGGAGTTCTAACTGCTGACCGAGAAGGTTATCGAGGGCTTTGCCACTGACGCCTTTTTTAATACCCGCTTGTTTTAACGCTTGTTTGGCCTTGTTCATACAAACCAGCTTACCACCACGGGCTGTGATCACTCTCGCTTCAGCAAGCATGTTGCCTTCTTCAATACGCACAGAAATAGACGCATCGATGGCACGAGCCACAATCAGCGAGTCCTGCTCGGGCGCCTCACTTGCGGTAAATAATTGGCCGATATTGGCATGAATGATTTCAAAATCCGCATATGGCGACCCCTCTATCATCTCAACTAGCTGAGACGAGCTCGCCGGAAATCCGGATTCCACAGGATGAGAGAGTAAGTAGACATAGCCCTCATCCTCATCAAAACGAAATAATGACATTCATCAACCCTGAAAAGTATGCACGATCTTATTGTTATGTTGTTATTTTTAATGCAGCGAACTCATTTGAGCATAACTTCGCCAAATTGTTAAGCTTAACATCACCTGAACTGCTATAAATTATAAATGAATGTAAATCAATCTGTGCATTTAAAAGACAACTTATTATTTTCCTTGGATTTATCGGCTTTACAGTGCAAAACTTTAGATAAACTTTGGGATTTCACGCCAAATGGCGGCAAATTCATAACTAAGTATTACTCTGTTTTACACTTGCCGCTTTATAGGGTAATTTCATCTTTCATGAAGGACATAACTTTTAGGGACAGTCATGACAAAGCACGTACACCTTAGTTTTATCGACACTAACTTTATTAACACGCTTACGCCTGTACTCGACCACAATATCGACTCGGATGAAATACTCTATTTAATAGAATCTCAACAACAACAAAACCTTGAAGATATTAAAAGAGTGTTGGGGCCAAGAGGGGTAAAAGTACATCACGCCTTTATTCCCACCAGCCGAGATAGTGACACCTTAATCGACAGCTTCCACCAGCTCATTGATACCCTAATTAGTGAACAACCAGATACTCAATTTGTGTTTAATGCCAGTTGCGGCGACCGCCAACACTTACTTGCGATGTATGAGGTGATCCGCGCTTATCCAATAGAATGTTTTATCATTGAACCCGAACGCGACGAACTTCACTGGCTTGTACCAACAGAGCGAGCCAACACCATTCTTGCCGATAAATTAAAGATAAGCGACTTTTTTAACCTCATCGACGGCGATATCACCGAAATTGCCAATGAGGGGGTGGTTGATATTCGCTATCGCCAGCTCGGCGCCAAATGGGCAACCAGTCAAACGGATTATAGCCATGCCCTCGCCCAGCTCAATTACCTCGCTGCCAGCAGCGAAGATAATGCACTTATTAGTGAGCCTTTGAGTCGCAGCCAAATGAATAGCCCAAGTTTGCAAACACTCATTGACGATTTAGAAGATGCTAACATCGCTATAAGGCAAGACGACAAATTAAAGTTTGCTAATGAAGGCGCTCGCTTTTTTGCCAACGGTGGCTGGCTAGAAGAATATGTGTACGCCACCCTCCTCAGCCTAAAAAAAGAACTCACCATTTTACAAGATGTCGCTCAAGGCGTTGCGATTAAACGTCGCGTGGGACAAGGCTATGTCAATAACGAGCTAGATATTGTAGCGCTCGCCAACAATAAGCTTCACCTCATTGAATGCAAAACCAAAAAGTTCAGTAAAGGGGAAGGTAATCAAGTGATTTATAAACTCGACTCACTCAGCGAGCTATTTGGCGGCGTACAAGCAAGGGGTCTACTAGTGAGCTATCAAGGTATTAGAACTTCAGAAAGACTACGCGCCAAAGCGCTAGAAATTGGCCTGATCTGCGAAGACGACCTTGGCCAACTCAAAGATAGACTACGCAACTGGTTGCGCGGAGCGTAAACACAAAAGGCAACATATCCAGCGTTTGTTGGCGCTGCGTTTATCGCCCCTACAAACACATAAAATACAAAGAAATGTGCCTTGTCTGTATGATTGAGCAATTTTTTAAGTTGTTTTTGTAATCGAGTAACCGCTCTCCAATTTTATGCCGTGCACCTTGATTCGTCCATGAAGCGCTAACCGCTTCGGCCGTCCAATTCGTAGCAGATATCTGATTTAAGAGAGTCGCAAGGTAAAGTCATAACCACGCCAGCCCCGTAGCAGCGGGTTTATCCCGCGATAAGAGCATCATCAGCAACATTGTGGCATTAAATTATAAAATAAATCGCGACGTAAAGTCGCTGCTACGGGCTATGTGCCCAACAGCTTCCTCTACGTACATAGATTTAAACTCATAATATTAAACCAAACCAATATCTTAGGTTTGTTCAGCCTCTTTTGGACATAAACCTTGCTGAAGTTGTTATACATATTTCAGAAGGATTTGCTAAATGAAAGTTCAACACCAAGCAATGCTATATAATCAGGCTCAGGTGCGACGCGCGCAATCAATCGAAAATGAAGCGAAGGGAAGCGTTTTGCCAGCATCAGAGGCAACAGATAGCCGTACCAAAGAAGCGCAATTCGACTTTACCCACATCACCAAGAAAGAGCTTTCTCAAGCATCCAAAGCGCTGTATGACGAAGGAATATTGGATTTAGGGCAGCATGCTTCGCTTTCTTTACATTATTTTGCTGTTGAGCAAGGTCTAAGTCAGAGGAGTGGACTCCCCTCTCCTGCCGACATTTCACAAGCCGAGAATGAAAAAATCGACGTTATCGCCATGCAAAAAGCCAGCTTAAGAGAGGCCCGCCGGAGTGGCCGTTCAGAAACAGAAATTCAATTTTCTGAAAAGCTGCTCAATACTTTAGAGAACTATCAATATGGTGGCAAAGGACGATTCTTTGCAAGTGCTTAGTCGCATATATTCAACACTGACGGTCTTGTTCAACAATCGGTGAGTAATTAGTCAAACACGCCTCTGCTTCGTTAAATCATCAGCAAATGGCATGATAAGCCATTGTAATGACATTAATCCTATGTATAATGCGAGACATAGTTAGATGTATAGACACTAACAGTACTGAATTTATTCAGGGGCTGATTAGGATTCGACGGGATTCAAGAAGCCTAAGGTGCATGTCGAGGTGCGGCTGGCCTCGTAAAAAAGCCGTATTTAAAGTAATCGCAAACGACGATAACTACGCTCTAGCGGCATAATAGCCCGCTAGCACTCCTCCATGATATTCTTGTGGATCTGGTTCTGGAGTGTCACCCTACACAAGATCGCTACGGAAACCCTGGCCGGGGTTGAAGGGCTAAAACTAAGCGGCCTCGCCTTTACTTATCGTGTTCGTCCGAGATTTAAAGGTTAACCAAAAGACGATACTAAACATGTAGGACCGAAGGTCGACGCTTTCCGGACGGGGGTTCAAATCCCCCCAGCTCCACCAAATTTTAGCGTTTTAAAACAGCCAGTTAGAGCAGCATGCTTTGACTGGCTTTTTTGTTTCCGGGGCAAATATCCTAAAAAGTGTCCACATCGTGACCACATTTATATAAAGCCCAAACTCCGCATATTTATTTTAGCTTTTAAGGTTACGGGAATTAGCCAGCCTTAATCTACAATTTATCCAAATAGCAATTCATAATATGTCTTTAATGAGCTAATTTAGATATAAATTCAGCATTGTCACTTCACCGTAATCACTATCAATTCAATGCTATCTGGACTAACATATTGGTTAGATTTAAAGCGTAAGGAATATAGCGTGTCGTTAGCGAATGCTCACACAGTTCGCCAAAGCCGATTTTTGCCACTTGTTGCTGCACTACTTGTGTTAGTTGGTAGTATGCTTTACGGACTGGTGTTATATGAGCAAGAAAAGGAGCATCACACTGAAAAAGTCGCCTCGGCACTTGCTTTGCGCCTTGATCATGTGACTGAGGGAGTGAACGAACGTGTTACATTGTACTGGTACGGCATTTTGGGGCTTCGCACTGCAATTTATGCGAACCAACAACATAGCTTTGACTATCAGGCAATGCAGCGATACATCGACTCGTTTGATTTCCAAGCAGAGTATCCAGGCGCACGAGGCGTTGGAATTATTAAGTATGTCCCCATCGATAACGTGAGTAACTTTGTGCGACAAGCACAAGCTGAGCGTACTGACAGAACGTTCTCCATAAAAACGCTAAACCCACATAACACCAGCAAATTTGTTATTCAGTATATCGAGCCCGAAGTAAACAATGATAAAGCGGTGGGCTTGGATATAGGCTCCGAAGCTAGTCGCAGAACAGCAGCAATAGAAGCAGCTACTGCCAATGAGCCGAGGCTTACCGCTCCAATTACCTTAGTGCAAGCCGACAATAAAATTAAATATGGCTTTTTGATCCTCGCCCCAATTTATACCTCTATTGGTATGGCAGCAAATGAAGAAAGTCGCTTAGAAAACTTAGTTGGTTGGACTTATTCCCCGTTACTTATCGATGAGATCCTATCGACCTTGCTGTCTTTTCGACAAGATGTTTCGATTCAAATTTCCGATGTAACCAATAACGATGAAAACACACCATTTTATCAGGCGCTAAAAGAAGATGTTAAGGAGTTGGATAACTCAGTGGCTAAACAGGTCAACTTGTTCGGTCGTACTTGGGAAGTAAAAATTTGGCCAACTCCGCAGTTTATCCGTTCACTCAATCTCGTCTCTCCTAATACCATTTTACAGGTCGCGTTGCTGGTCTCTGCGCTATTGGCAATCATCACTTATATTTTGCTTTTAAGTTTTACCCGTCAGCGTTTAGCTGAAAAGGAAAAGTTAGCAGCCGAAGAAGAAAGAGCACAGTCCCTTGCTAAACTAAACTCTTCATTAGAACAGGAAGTCAAAGCACGAACTAAAGAAATCGTAAAATACAGCCAACTTCATACCAGTATTGTTGAAGGTTCGGGTTATGCCATTGTTGCCACCGATCCAGACGGTATCATTACCCAGTTTAACCCTGCAGCTGAACGTCTATTGGGGTACAAAAAAGATGAACTCATTGGTAAATCATCCCCTGCCATTTTCCATCTTGAGGAAGAGGTCGTAGCAAGAGCAAAAACGTTAACGGAAGAGCTTGGCAGAGTCATTGAACCTGGATTTGAAGTCTTTGTCGCCAAAGCCAAACAAGGTGTGGTAGATACTAGCCGATGGACTTACGTTACTAAGCAAAATCAATACGTGCAAATTAAGCTGAACGTAACGACATTGACCGACGAACGCGGCAACATTGATGGATTTTTGGGTATTGCATTAGATCTCACAGAGCAGCTCAAGCACGAGCGAGAACTCTCGCACGCCAAAGAAGCAGCTGAGCAAGCAGCTAAGGCAAAAGCCGTCTTTTTGGCGAATATGAGTCATGAAATACGAACCCCCATGAACGGCTTATACGGTACATTACAACTCTTAAAGTCGGAACCACTCAACAGCACCGCCACTAACCTGCTTGAGAAAGCCACCTACTCAGTTAAGGCACTTAACACCATCATCAACGATATTTTGGATTTCTCTAAAATCGAAGCCGGCAGAATTGAGCTTGAAGAACGGCCATTTAATATTGAGGTGTTGGTTGAACATCTACGCTCAGACTTCTTAGTGTTGGCAAAAAATAAAGGGTTAAAGCTTAAGATCCACGTTGAACTTGAGCATAAGTTTTGGCTTGGAGATGAGGTCAGAGTCAGGCAAGTGTTGCTTAACCTCTTGTCAAACTCCATTAAGTTTACTGAAACTGGCAGTATTATTACCCATATAAAACCGCTTCAAAATGATTCAGGTATGCTTATTACCGTAGCCGACACTGGCATTGGGATGACAGAAGCCACAATCAACAAACTCTTTTCACGATTTGAGCAGGCAGATAAGTCCACCACTAGAAAATTTGGTGGTACGGGACTTGGTCTTTCTATCACTCGCTCGCTAATTGACCTGATGGGCGGTACGATTAAAGTAGAGAGTACCGTTGGAAAAGGCAGTCTATTTAGCATCGAGTTGCCTATGCAAAAGTCTGAGATAACCTCAGAGCAACCAACAACCGACCAGCTGACCGCAGCTGACTTGAGCGGCACATCCATATTGCTGGCTGAGGATAACCCAGTAAATCAGCTAGTAGTGCGCTCTATGATCAGTAAAGCCAATGGTGATATTGCGATTGCGAATAATGGCAAAGAGTCTATTGAACAATTTGAGCTAAACAAACCCGACTTAATACTTATGGACATCCAAATGCCAGAGATGGATGGCGTTGAGGCTTGCAAACGTCTTAAGAGTAAAGATCCTAATATCCCCATCATCGCATTAACTGCAAATGCTTTTCCGGAAGACAAAGCCTTGTATGAGCGCGTCGGATTTGATGGTTATGTTGCCAAACCCATAGAGCAGCTTGAGCTTATCAATACCATCGCGACCGTACTCGCACATAGCCGAAATATGCAGTAATTTTTACAGATATGAGAACACTCTGCGGTTAGCGGTTAGCGGTTAGCGGTTAGCGGTTAGCGGTTAGCGGTTACAAACTTAATCGTTTAACAAAGCTCGTGTACCTTTTTTGATTTACTGATAAAATAATCACCTCTACTCATCTGCAAGGATCGATCACCATGAAATACGCTAGATCGTTTTTACTCTGTTTATTCATCGCGTTTTTAGCGTTCGAAGCGTCGGCCAAATGCGATAAAACTTTGCGTGTAGGAATGAACGAAACGCAGTGGCCTCCCTATATTTCTCGCAGCGGAGGTAATGTCTCTGGTATAGAAATTAATGCGCTAAATACCTTGTTTAACGATTCATCTTATTGCTTGAAATATGTATTTTATCCCACCTCATCAAGAATGCTAACGGAGCTAAAAACAGGCAAAGTAGATTTAGTGGTGGCCGCGACCAAAACCGCAACGAGAGCTAAGTTTGCGTACTTTACTACACCTTACCGCCAAGAAGTCATGGCATTATTCCAACATAAAGACAAACCAAAAATTGGCGGCGAAGTCGAGTCGTTGATCCTTGCAGGAAACACATTTGCACTGAATGCTGGCAGCTACTACGGTATGGCCTTTGAAAAACTGATCCAAGACCTTTATAACGATCAGCTGGTTCACCTGCCCAATGCCGCTCGTCGCTTTAAAATGTTGAGTAAACAGCGAGTTGACTATGTTGTTGAAGATAAGCTCGCGGGCGAACACTTTATTCAAACCAAAGAGTATACCGATGTTATCTATTCAGGTATCGACGCGAATAAAACACCTGTTAGCTATATGCTTAGCAAAGTCAGTTTAACTACTGAAGATCTTGAAAACATCAATCGGCTAATTGACTTGCACCAAAGCGAACTCAGCAATTTGTTTTCTTTTCATCAAGTTCCCGCTCCCTATTCATAACTAAAGAGGCGACCTCTACATTGTTGCTTATCTTTGTATAATGCTGTTTATCGTAATTGATTTGGAACTATTTGTTACTGCCGACTACAGTCAATAGATGCGCCAAAATGTGGTTGGGGTTTGCTTGGTTCGGTTTTTACTCTTTGTAACTTGTACATTTTATTTTTGCCAACACGCGTTGGCGAAAGACTTTTCATATTTTGAAAGTAAGCTAGACGAGGCCAGCGACTATTTAACAGTTAACCCTGCACAATCACTGATTATTCTCGACGGTTTAGATCAATTGCAAGATGTACCTGTACCTTTATTTATTCAGTGGCATTTGCTGAGCGCTCGAGCCTCTGTACCAACAAATAAAGTAGATAGGCTCTATACCTCAATAAACGCGGCCTTTTTGTATCCAGATGACATGTTTTTTAAAGCAAACCTCCCTACCATTTTGAGCGCACTTGGGATTTGGTTACGCCGACAGGAGTACCTTGATGATGCAGATACTAGCCTCAAGTGTGCCTACAAATATGCAGAAAATGACCGCCAGCGGCTTACGCTGACTAACAGTATGGCATTAGTTGCCCGCAACCAAGATGACTATCAAAAAGCGAGAACATTGTATGCCAAAGCACGCAAACTGGCTGAGGAGTTAAAACAAACCCCAGTACTTGCGATGATCGAAAGCAACTTAGGTAGCCTCGCGCTTGATCAAGGCCGAATATTTGAAGCCGAGCAGTATTTTCGTCATGCCCTGTTGGGTTATCAAGCTGTTGATAAACGCTCGGGTCAAATCTCAGCGGGCATTAACTTGATGTTTGTCTTTCTTATTCAAAAGCAAATCGTCAACTACGAACGTTTACAAGGGCCCACATCTACCCTAACTACAGCCTTTCCAAACGAATCAAAACAAGCTTGGCTACAATGGCTTGAGGCGCGTTATAAACAACTCGAAGGAGAAATGCCCAACCAAAACACTAAGCAAGCGTTACAACTGGCATATACCCAGTTAGAAAGCGATAAAGTAAAACTGCTAGTACATAGATATTTAGCAAAAGAATTAGGCGTCGAAGTCACTGCCCCCCTCCCCATCACAGCCAAGTCTTTTTCCAGTCCTTGGTTTGATAAAGTGAAACAGTGTAGTTGGTAAGCGCATACACTCGTTACTAAACGCAAAAAGCCGCTCAATGAGCGGCTTTTTCAAATTGGATTTGCTTATTCAGCGGCCTTAGACACCATCACCATTGCAGGGCGCAATAGACGGCCGTTTAAGGTATAACCTTTTTGCATCACAGCAAGCACTGTATTTGGTGATACATCATTGCTCGGCTGAATTGACATTGCTTGGTGTAGCTCTGGGTTAAATGTTTCACCCTGTGGATTTACCGCTTCAACACCGAATTTAGCTAAGGCATCGGCAAATGTCTTGATAGTCATATCGATACCTTCAAGCACAGGCTTTAGCGTTTCGTTTTCTTTGTCAGAAAACTCAATCGCACGCTCTAGGTTATCAATTACAGGTAGTAATTCGTTTGAGAACTTTTCTAGTGCGAATTTGTGTGCTTTTTCAACGTCCTGCGCGGCACGGCGACGAACATTTTCAAGCTCAGCAGCGGCGCGAACAACGCTATCTTTTTGTGAGTCGATAGTTTGCTTAGCGGTTTCAAGCTCAGCATACAGACCAGCGATTTCTTCTTCTGGGCTCAACTCACCCGCATTTTCTGCCTGCTCTTCCTGCGTTTGTTGTTCTGCTTGCGCTTCTACAACTTCTGCTTCCGCTTGTGTTTGTTCAAGCTCTTGCTCTGGGGCTTTTGTCTGCTCAGACATGTGATGATTCTCCGATTCTTTACAACTGCGGTAATTATGGGGATTGAAATGAGAGTTTCAACCCTTTATTGCGGCAATTTTTTGAATTCTGACAAGATGGCTTCGATCTTTGAATCCGCAGGACAAATGACGCAAAAGCGACTTTGATATTCTCCTTTGGAGAAATACGGCACACTGAGCACCACTACGCGATGTAAACCGAGCATACTTAGCTCTTCGCCAAGTAACACGGATACGCCGTCTTTAAACGCTAAGCGGTCTTCAACTTGGTCTAAAAATCCGACGCCAAGATTAATCTCTCTATCCAACTCTAAGCGGTTATATAAGTAGCGCTCACCGACCACAATTGCATTATCTGAGCCTAATTGCTGACTTAACTGCTTAGTCCACTGGGCCAAAATATGATGACAACTCGGCGGTGCACTGTGTGCCATGGCGCGCATTCGGTGCAACCCTTCAACTAAAGTTTGTTGACTGAATACAGTATTCATCCAAGCCGCGAACTGGTAACGCAACGCGTCGGAGTCATCTACGGGTTTATCAATACAAATATTGTGTGATTGCCCCGCTCTGTCTAACAGTAGGACCAGCCAATTTTTACGATCAAAATCGAGTACTTCCACACGGAACATTTGTTTGCTGCTAACTTGTGGTAATCCCACGCAGCAACAGACCTGAAAGTTTTGGCTCAATAAATGGGCAAAAGAGACTATTGCGGATTGATCTGGTTGCCAATGAACGGCAACATCAGCCAGAGGAAAAAACTCCTGTAGCCAGAATTTTACACCTTGGTCGGTGGGCACGCGGCCAGCTGACGTGTGCGGCGAATACAATAAGCCTTGATTTTCAAGTCTTGCCATTGCATTGCGTACGGTTGCAGAACAAATAGCAAGGCCGTCCTGCTTTGCTATTTTGCTGGATGCAACAGGCTGCCCTTCACCATTACAATAATGGCGCATGACCGCACACAGAATTTGTTCATCTCTGGGATTTAGTTTCATAATTATTTTAATATGGGTGTCAATTGCCAGTTTCAAGCACTACGCTTTTAATATAATCTTGCAACAAAGATACCAAGGACAAATGACTGAATGACGACCACGTTTAACACCATCGGCTTAATTGGCAAACCCAACCACGAAGGCGCGGGGACGACCTTACAACGACTCTACACATTTTTGCAAGCATTAGGATATGAAGTACTCGTAGAAGATCGCGTTGCGGAGCAAATAAAGTCGTTAGACGAAGACGCTGTTATCGAGTTAGTTGAACTAGGTAAACGTTGCGACCTTGCTATTGTTGTTGGTGGTGACGGTAACATGCTTGGTGCAGCAAGAGTACTTGCTCGTTTTGATGTCGCCGTGATTGGAGTTAACCGCGGTAACTTAGGCTTTTTGACAGATTTGAACCCCGAAGGCTTTGAAGCGCAGCTAGAAGCGGTGTTGAGTGGCCAATTTATTGAAGAATCGAGATTTCTGTTGGAGGTGGCAGTATACCGACATCACCAACTTAAAAGCGCAAATTTAGCAATGAACGAAGCCGTATTACACGCTGATAAAGTTGCGCATATGATTGAATTTGAGGCTTTTATCGATGACGACTTTGTATTTTCTCAGCGCTCAGACGGTTTAATTGTCTCGACACCAACGGGGTCAACCGCTTACTCGCTTTCGGGTGGCGGGCCTATTTTAACCCCGGAACTCGACGCTATTTCACTGGTGCCTATGTTTCCGCATACTTTATCTAGCAGACCTTTAGTGGTGGATGCAGAAAAAGAAGTAAAACTTAAGTTAAGTCTAGAAAACACCGACAGCTTACAAGTGAGTTGTGACAGTCATGTTGTACTGGCAGTGCTACCCGGTGACGAAGTTATCATCAAAAAAGCGGAGAAAAGACTAAGATTGATACATCCCAAATGCTACTCCTACTACAATGTTCTTAGACAGAAATTAAATTGGGGCAGTAGGCTTTACTAAGTCCACAAAGTTACGCAAAATAACCTTGGTTAAATTTTCTAATTTAGGTAAATAACAATAAAATGGCTTACGTTGTATTTTTCACATTGGCGCTGCTTATCACTATACTTTCTGTGTATTTAGTGATTGAAAACAATAGAAGAAAAGCCCGTGAAGCGGAAAAAAAAGCCTTTAATGATCGTTTAAAAGTGATTAGCAGCAACTTTAAACTTAAAGTTGCTGAATTCGTCGAAGCGAAGATTTTAAGGCCAAAATACGCACCGCAGATCAATGCAATTGTTGGCAACTTTTTTGTCGTTCAAACCCACTCGGAAGAGAACTTGGCGCAACTGGAAAAAGTGTCCGAGTTATTTATCTATTCAGTGACAAACGAGCTTAATAAGTGCCGCTCAAATGGCAATATGGATTTGCTTGCTGAGCAATTACAATATTTTGTTGCCGAATTACCTACGGCAGGCATTGCCTATAATCGTGACTTCTATCGCGAGATGCTTCCAGCTCTCATTGCACGCACTCAAACACCTGATACGCCAGCAATACAACAAGATGAAGATGCATTAGACTCACCAGAACTAAGTAGCTCAGAGCCATCCAACCAACAAATGCAAGCAGCAGCTTTAGTAAAAGAGCATGCTGTTGGTTAATCTTGCTATTATTTTTAGTAAAATTTTTTGATTTGAGTTGCTAAACAACAAAATACTGTATAAATTAACAGTAATTCTCTGTTGGGGTGTACAGTATGCTTTTAGCTTTAAATGTTCAAAATTTTGCTATTGTTAGTGCGCTAAATATTGACTGGCATTGCGGCATGACCGCAATTACAGGTGAAACAGGCGCGGGTAAGTCCATTGCAATTGATGCGCTTTCTTTATGTCTCGGTGAGCGTGCTGATCCCTCTGCTATTCGTCCAGGTACCGATAAGGCGGATATCTCTGCTCAGTTTGATGTTTCAAATCTCCCTGCTGCCAAACGCTTTCTAACAGAGCATATGCTAGATAACGAAGAGAATGAATGTATTCTTCGTCGTGTTATTAGTAAAAGTGGGCGTAGTAAAAGCTACATCAATGGCTCCCCTGTTACTGCAGGCCAGCAAAAGGAGCTTGGGCAACATCTTATTGCAATTCATGGGCAGCATGCCCATCAGCTACTGCTAAAGCCAGAGTATCAACTGCACTTGCTTGATGCCTACGCTAGCCACACGACTTTGTTACAAGCAGTTAAGGGACAATACAATCACTACCATAAACTGCAAAAAGAATATGCCGAACTTCAAAAGTCACAACAGGCACAAGCCGCAAAAAAACAACTTCTTGAGTACCAAGTAGCGGAGCTTGACGAGTTTGCCTTACAGGAAGGCGAATATGAAGATATTGAGACCGAACATTCGCGCCTAAGCCATAGTCAAACCATTTTAGAACAATGCCACCGTGAGCTCTCTCGCCTTTATGAAAATGACGAGCAGACTGTGCTATCGCAACTACAACAAAGTGCGCAAGTGTTCTCTGAACTCACCAGTTTTGACAAAACTCTCGAGAATATTGCGCAAGTGCTAGAAGAGGCAGCAGTACAAGTAGAAGAAGCCAGTAGAGAGATCCGCAGTTATTCCGATTCGGTCGAACAAGATCCGATGCGATTACAAGAGCTAGAAGATAGACTCTCTCAAGCTCTAGATTTAGCTAGAAAACATCAAGTTCAGCCTGAATTGCTATATCAGCACCATCAAGCACTGCAACATGAGCTTGAGTCTATTAGCTCAGATTCTGCACGACTGGATGCGTTAGAGGAAGAAATTGCTGAAGCCATCAACGCCTATAATCAAGCTGCACTAGGATTAAGTCAAAGCCGCCAGCAAGCCAGTGCATCTCTTAACGAACGAATTTCTGCAAGTATGAAAGAGCTTGCGATGGGTGATGGTCAATTTGAGATCCAGTTAACGCCTAACCTTGGCGCTAAACCGAGTCCACTTGGGTATGATCACATTGAATTTTACGTCTCTACTAACCCAGGACAACCTTTACAACCGATGGGCAAAGTTGCCTCGGGTGGTGAGCTATCTCGGATAAGCTTAGCCATTCAAGTGATTATCGCAACACGCGTCACAACACCCACTTTGATTTTCGATGAAGTTGATGTTGGGATATCAGGTCCAACGGCTGCAACCGTAGGTAAATTGCTACGCCAGCTTGGTCAGTCCACGCAAGTTATTTGTGTTACCCATTTACCGCAAGTGGCATGCAGTGGTCACAACCAGTTCTTTGTCGCAAAACGGGTAGAACATGGCGAAACCTTTACCAAAATGACCCCAATGGCAGAAAGCCAACGCATTGATGAAATAGCAAGGTTAATTGGTGGAGATAAAATAAGTGACACGACAAGAGCGAGTGCCAAGGAGTTATTACAAGTACAAAGTGCTTAGCCGTTATCAGGCGGATTGCACCTGTTGATTAACGCGCAGCGTTATACCGAATTGCTGCGCGGATCAATGAACAAAAATGGGCTTCATTGATGGTGTCCTGCTGTTTTATATCAATCGCCCGTCTAGTGTTACCAGCAAAGCCACTATTGAATAACTCGTGTTCATCTTCAAACTTTGCGCCATATGCAAAAGTAAGTTTGACCTTATCTTTGTAAACTTCGCCCGTGCAGATCATGCCAGCTTTTGACCAGACGGGCACACCTGTTGGGTTGCTTGGCTTACGCCATTTGATATCTTCTTCTACATCTTCATCAACACTTAGGATCAGACTTCTGATCTGCTGCAATACCACTGCACGCCAATCGTTTACACTCGCTATTTTTGCGGTTACCGTATCAGCGCCTGAGTTTATTGTTTCATTCATGATCTTTCCTTAATACTATTGACAAATATATGTTGAGTGAAATTAAGTTAGCGGCTAACAAGGGTCTGTTGACCTTTGCTGTTTGATTCTTGTTCTTCTGAGTGCGTTTTGGTCGCGACGCTCGACTTGCCGCCTAGTAATCTAGGTAAAAGTTGAGCAACAATGAACAAAGCACACTCAGGTGAACCCAAAGGGCAGCGCTTGATTGGCATTTCTACTGTGTTCTCGCCTGACTCACATAGAACAACTATGCTACGCAGACTCTGCCTTGTATAAACACCAATCAAACTGCTGCAAAAACAAACTTAAAAGATAAACAGTCCCTACGCAAAATTCAAATAAAAAACCCCAGCTACAACGAATGTAGTTGGGGTTTGTGAACGACAAAAGCGTTAAACTTCTAAATAGTCCAAAATGCCTTCAGCTGCGTTGCGGCCTTCAAAAATCGCCGTTACCACTAAATCAGAACCTCGTACGGCGTCACCACCGGCAAAGATTTTCGGATTACTTGTTTGATGTGTAAATGCGCCTTTTTCTGGTGCAACAATACCGCCCCAGTGATTTATTGCGACATCGTATTGTGCTAACCAGTCAAGGTTGTGAGGCTTAAAACCAAATGCCATGATCACCGCGTCGGCTTCTAGTGTATGCTCAGAGCCTTCCACGGTTTCAGCACTACGGCGACCATTTTTGTCGGGTTCACCTAATTGTGTTTTCACCATTTTAACGCCCGTGACTTTGCCTGAGCTGTCGACTTCAATACCAACTGGCTGTAAATTGAATCTAAATTCAACCCCTTCTTCTTTGGCATTTTTAACTTCTCGAACTGAGCCTGGCATGTTTTCTTCGTCACGACGATAAGCACAGATCACGGATTGCGCATTTTGTCTGACTGACGTTCTAACACAGTCCATCGCTGTGTCCCCACCACCTAGTACCACCACGCGCTTACCAGCCATGTTCACATAGCTATGCTGACTTTCGTCATAGCCCATAACTCGGTTGGTGTTACCAATCAAAAATGGTAGCGCATCATAAACACCATCGGCATCTTCATTTTCAAGATTACCTTTCATGCTTTGGTACGTCCCCACACCTAAGAATACGGCGTCATATTGTGACAATAACTCGTCCATTGAAACATCACGACCAACCTCGGTATTGAGTTTAAACTCAACGCCCATTTCGGTGAAAATCTCGCGACGGTTTTCCATTACCGATTTTTCTAATTTGAATGACGGGATCCCAAAGGTCAGCAAACCGCCAATTTCAGGGTTGCGATCATACACCACAGGGCGCACGCCGTTTCGCACTAGAATATCCGCACAGCCAAGTCCTGCTGGACCCGCGCCTATGATTGCGACTTTCTTATCGGTCCAAGTAACGTAAGAAAGATCAGGTTTCCAGCCCTGTGCAAACGCCGTATCGGTAATATATTTTTCAATATTTCCTATAGTCACTGCACCAAACTCTTCGTTCAGCGTACACGATCCCTCACAAAGCCTATCTTGCGGACATACTCGCCCACACACTTCAGGCAAACTATTGGTACGGTGAGATAGCTCCGCTGCCTCAATGATTCTGCCCGTACGAATAAGTTTGAGCCATTGCGGAATATAGTTGTGAACTGGACACTTCCATTCACAATACGGGTTACCACAATCTAAACAACGGTCGGACTGTGAATGAACTTGCTGCTCAGAAAATGGCTCATAAATTTCAACAAAAGATTGCTTACGCGTAGAAATAGGCTTTTTGCGCGGATCTACACGTTGTACATCGATAAATTGGTAAACGTTCTCGCTCATTGCTCTCTCCTACTGCGCCTGAATTCTTAGCTCAGCGCTACTACGCGCTCGGTGGCCAAGTAAACTGTTTAAATCGCTCGACTTTGGCTTTACCAATTTAAACATTGGCAAATACAACTCAAAGTTAGCTAAGATCTGCTCAGCTCGAGTTGAGCTCGTTAAATCTAGATGCTCTGCAATCAAACCGCGTAGATGCTCTTGGTGCGATGCCAGCGCTTTGAGGTCTACCAGCTCGACCAACTCAGGGTTGATCCGCTTATCAAAATCACTTTCTTCATCAAGTACATAGGCAAAACCACCGGTCATGCCTGCGCCAAAGTTAACGCCAACTTGACCAAGCACACACACCACGCCTCCCATCATGTATTCGCAACCATTATCACCAAGCCCTTCAACAACCGCTTGTACACCCGAGTTACGCACAGCAAAGCGCTCGCCTGCTCGGCCTGCAGCAAACAATTTGCCGCCAGTCGCGCCATATAAACAGGTGTTACCAATGATAGCCGCCTGATGAGAGGCAAAGCTTGAGCCGACAGGAGGACGCACGACTAGCTTTCCACCAGCCATCCCTTTACCAACGTAATCGTTAGCATCACCGACTAATGTCATTTCAAGGCCACCGGCGTTCCAAACCCCAAACGATTGCCCTGCTGTACCATGTAACTCAAGTGCGATTGGATCCGCTGCCATACCTTGGTTACCATGCTTGCTGGCGATATAACCAGACAACATTGCACCGATAGAGCGATCCGTATTGGAAATACGACTCACCAACGAGATACCTGTCATTTCGTCGATTGCTGTCTTCGCTTTTGCTAGTAAGCTTTCGTTCAACGCACCACTGTAATGTGACGGATTAGTATGCGTGCAGTACAGCGCTTCATTTGACGGATTGTTCGGCTTCGCTAGAAGCGGACTTAAGTCGAGCTTTTTCTGCTTCGCAGTATTACCTTCAATGGCTTCAAGTAAATCCGTTCTCCCAATCAAATCGGTGAGTTTTGTGACTCCCAAAGCCGCCATCAGTTCACGAGCCTCTTGCGCAATAAACTTAAAGTAGTTCATCGCCATTTCTGGCAGTCCGTGATAATGCTTTTGACGCAGCGTATCGTCTTGTGTCGCAACACCGGTTGCACAGTTATTAAGGTGACAGATCCGCAGGTATTTACAGCCAAGCGCAACCATAGGGCCTGTGCCAAAGCCAAAGCTCTCAGCACCCAAAATTGCAGCTTTAATAATATCTAATCCTGTTTTTAAGCCGCCATCTGTTTGCAACCTAATGCGGTGGCGTAGACCATTTTCAACCAGCGCCTGTTGCGTTTCAGCAAGGCCAAGCTCCCACGGACTACCTGCATATTTTACCGATGTCAGCGGACTCGCCCCTGTACCACCGTCATAACCGGCAATGGTAATGAGATCGGCATACGCTTTAGCAACACCAGTCGCAATCGTGCCGACACCGGGTTCTGAAACCAGCTTGACCGAGATCATCGCTTCAGGGTTGACCTGTTTGAGGTCAAAAATAAGCTGAGCTAAGTCTTCAATCGAATAAATATCGTGATGCGGCGGCGGCGAAATCAAAGTAACACCAGGAACCGAATAGCGTAACTTCGCGATATAAGGGGTGACTTTTTCACCCGGCAGCTGACCACCCTCGCCCGGCTTTGCCCCTTGCGCAACTTTGATTTGAATAACGTCAGCTGAACGCAAATAATGTGGTGTCACACCGAATCGGCCAGAAGCAACTTGCTTAATACGCGAATTCTTTTCTGTACCAAAACGTAGCTTATCCTCACCACCCTCACCAGAGTTAGAGCAACCGCCGAGGCGATTCATCGCAATTGCTAACGCTTCATGTGCCTCCGGTGATAAAGCCCCGATACTCATCGCGGCTGAGTCAAACGTTTGTATAGCTCAGTCGCAGGCTCAACATCGTTGATGTCGATTGCTTGTTGCGCCGTATTAAGCTTAAGCATGTCTCGCAGATTGGTAATTGGACGGTTATTTACCAGCTCCGCATATTTAACGTAGTCTTGATAGTTACCCGAACGAACTGCGGTCTGCAAAGTTTGCACGACATCTGGGTTATAGGCATGGTATTCACCACCATGCACATACTTTAATAATCCACCGTGTGATAGCAGTTTACGCTTGCTAAATGCCAATTTATTGAGTTGTTGTTGCTCCAAGGCAAAGTCGTCAAAACACGCACCTTTAATACGGTTTGCAACTCCTTTGAAGCACAATTCAACCACCTCATCGGATAAACCGACGGCTTCAAATAACATCGAACAACGATAGGAAGCAATGGTGCTGATCCCCATCTTCGACATGATCTTGTATAAACCTTTGTTAATCGCGCCGCGATAAGACAGAGTCACCTCGCGGTAAGACTTTTTAATGATCTTCTTATCACACATTGCCACAAGGGTTTCGTAGGCTAGATAAGGATAAATCGCTGTTGCGCCAAAACCTAACATAACAGCAAACTGGTGCGGATCTCTTACGCTACCTGTTTCAACCAAAATATTGGTATCGCAACGCAGGTTGCCATCCACCAGTCGCCTTTGTACCGCCCCCACGGCCATCGCCGCTGGGATAACTTGCTTGCCTGCAGCAATTTCTCGGTCACTGAGCACTAACATCACGCACCCGGAGCCTGCTTTTGCAACAGCCTCATCACAAATACGCTTGATTGCATCTTGCAAAGACTCTTCAATCTCGTAAATCAATGAAATTTTACACGCACAGTAATGGTCATCATCGGCGGTTAATAGCTGCTGCATATCAGAATAAGTCAGTACCGGCGAGGCAAACTGCAAACGTTTAGCATGACCTGTGGTTTCGTTAAAAACGTTTTGCTCGCGACCAATACAAGTCGCCAGTGACATTACATGATTTTCCCGTAACGGATCGATTGGCGGGTTAGTGACCTGAGCAAACTTCTGGCGGAAGTAGTCAAATATCGAGCGGTGTCCTTCAGATAGCACTGCAAATGGCGTATCGTCACCCATTGAACCAGTTGCTTCTTGGCCATTTTCACCCATCACGCGAATAACTTGGTCGAGCTCTTCGTTGGTATAACCAAACTGCTTCTGATAGGTCAACAAGGTTTCATCGTCAAGATCGCGCTTGCCAGCCGCTTTTTCATCTAGTGCTTCAAATGGCGTTAAACGCTTAACGTTTTGCTCAAGCCAAGTTTTGTATGGATGTCTGGATTTCAAATCTTGATCGATTTCATCGGACTGCCAAATCTTGCCATGTAAAGTATCAACCACCAGTAATTCACCTGGACCCACGCGACCTTTTTCAATAACTTCATCTGGCGCGTAATCCCAAATGCCCACTTCCGAGGCAAGCGTAATAAAGCCGTCTTGTGTGATCACATAACGGGCAGGACGAAGACCGTTACGGTCCAAATTACAGGCAGCAAAGCGCCCATCAGACATTACGATGCCAGCTGGTCCATCCCACGGTTCCATATGCATGGAGTTAAAGTCATAGAATGCGCGTAAGTCTTCATCCATAGCGCGATTTTTCTGCCATGCAGGTGGTACTAACATACGCATAGCACGGAATAAGTCCATGCCACCAGCTAAAAATAGCTCTAGCATGTTATCTAAACTAGACGAATCAGAACCCGTTTCATTGACAAACGGTGCCGCATTTTGCAAATCTGGTAATAAAGGTGACGCGAACTTGTAAGCACGTGCCCTCGCCCACTGACGGTTACCTTCAATGGTATTGATCTCACCATTGTGAGCTAAATAGCGGAATGGTTGCGCCAACGGCCATCGAGGCTGTGTATTGGTTGAAAAGCGTTGATGGAATACGCAAATCGCACTGGTCATCCGCATATCAGCAAGATCCGTATAAAAATTCGGTAGATCCGCCGGCATCATTAAGCCTTTGTAGATAGTCACTAAACCGGACAAACTACAAATATAAAACTGCTCATCTTGTTCTAAACGCTTTTCTATGCGTCGTCTTGCTATATATAGACGACGCTCTAAATCTTTAGGACGCCACCCTTCTGGAGCACCGACAAAAACCTGTTTAAACTGCGGTAATTGTGCTTTAGCAATAGGACCAAGCATAGATGGATCGGTGGGTACTTCACGCCAACCTATGAGCGTCAGTGTTTCTTTTTCTAATTCTTCACTGATCACTTTTTCAGCCGCAGCTGCAAGCTCATAGTCCTGATTTAAAAATAGCATACCTACCGCATAGTTTTTGCCTACATGCCAATCGTTTTCAGCTGCGACGGCGCGGAAAAAACTATCCGGCTTTTGTAATAACAGACCGCAACCATCACCGGTTTTACCATCTGCAGAAATACCACCTCGGTGCTGCATGCGGTCCAAACCTGTGATTGCTGTACGGATCAGTTTGTGACTCGGCTGACCGCTTACATGCGCAATCAAGCCAAATCCACAGTTATCTTTTTCTAATTTTGAGTCGTATAACATAGACTCCTCCCCTTGCTACAACGGCCAGCCCATGACGGTACGACGAAATGCTGGCAGATATTCAAAATTAGCCTTGATTGAAAGTAGAGTCAACACAAATATGAATACATATTCATAAACTTGAATATTTCTCATTGGTAAGACAAGTTAGCCAAAATCGTAATAAATTTGCCACTTTGAAAATAGTGAATATAAATTTGCAAAATGACACCGGTATCACACCAATAAAAATGCAACGAGACACAACCAAAAACAAACGTTTACGTAAACGTAAACCAAGGTAAAAATGAATAATTATTCACTTTTTGGATTTTATAGAACTCAATATCGAAGCACGTTCGATTACACTGTTTATATAGGTATGCAAAACAGAGAGCGTTTTTAGCTTGACGCTAACGTCAACTTGAGTTGATAAAAATAAGCGAGTAGCTCTAAGTTAGATAAACGCGAATAGCGTTAATGAAAGTGTCGATACCTTAAATTCAATGAACTTCTGGTTTTCAACCAAACATCAGACAAAAAGACTTGCTAAGAAAAGTAGGTAGGAAGATATTAGAAGATTTTTAAAAAATAAAGCATGGCAGAGTATCGACTCTGCCATAAGCGGTTAGCTTATTCCGCTGCTGCTTCGTCTTTCTTATATTTAGCTGCTGTTTCAGCAATAAGAGGTTGAAGCTCACCTTTTTGGAACATCTCAATGATAATGTCACAACCACCGATTAACTCACCTTCTACCCAAAGCTGAGGGAAAGTTGGCCAGTTCGCATAATGCGGTAGTTCAGCACGAATGTCTGGATTTAATAAAATGTCAACATAAGCAAACTGCTCACCACACGCCATCAAAGCCTGAGATGCCTGCGAAGAGAAACCACAGTTAGGGAGTTTTGGCGACCCTTTCATATATAAGATGATTGGATTTTCTTCGATCTGCTGTTTAATCTTGTCAATAGTTTCCATTAGTTACCTCAAAATGACGTTTCGTCCAATGCTTATCAATATCTAGTTTAGCATCGGCGTTTTAGCTTGCTACTCACTTTAACAACACCTGTTGCATTCATAATGCCAAGCTTTAAGCAGCGATAGAATCTCGGGATACATGGCTAAAATAAGCATGACCGCCTGTCATGATGTTCTACACTTTGACTGCTATTCGGCATATGTTCACAAAGAATGTGTATTATAAGTCATTAAGTCACTGGCACGCATTGCTGTTTGCCAAAACTTGAGTAAAATAGTCAGGAATTATAGTATCACTATATAGGCCAATGGTATAGAAAAGTGGGCTGATGTTAGCTACCTTTCGTACGTGTTATTGGCAAATCAACCAAAAAATGGAGATTAATATGGCATTTGAACTACCGTCACTACCTTATGCACTAAATGCTCTTGAGCCGCACGTTTCTCAAGAGACGCTAGAATTCCACCACGGTAAGCACCACAACACATACGTTGTAAAGCTTAACGGTCTTATCGAAGGTACTGACTTTGAAGGTAAATCACTAGAAGAGATCGTATGTAGCTCTGAAGGTGGTGTTTTCAACAATGCTGCTCAAATCTGGAACCACACTTTCTACTGGCACAGCCTTGCGCCAAATGCAGGTGGCGAACCAACAGGTAAAGTTGCTGAACTAATTAATGCAAAATGGGGCTCATTCGCAGCATTCCAAGAAGCTTTCAACGACAAAGCAGTTAACAACTTTGGTTCAAGCTGGACTTGGTTAGTACAACTAGCTGACGGCTCTCTAGATATCGTTAACACTTCAAATGCAGCGACTCCGCTGACTGAAGAAGGTGTTACCCCTATCATCACAGTTGACCTGTGGGAACACGCTTACTACATCGATTACCGTAATGTTCGTCCTGATTACCTTAAAGGTTTCTGGGCACTTGTTAACTGGGATTTCGCTAACAGCAACCTAGCTTAACATCAACTATCAGTATTGATGCAACAATGGGGCGCACAAGCGCCCTTTTTTCATGCCTGTAACTCAACATTAATACATAAAAAATCTAGTTTTTTTTGGGTATTCTTCATATCACGACTAAGCTTTAAGTAACCTTTCCAAATCTGTGATCCGCAAACCACACCAAGTAGCTTATTGGAGGTCGTTATGACAATATTTGAACATTATCAGGCCAGATATGAAGCCGCGCAAGAAGAAGAGTACACCATCGCGGAATTTCTTGAAATTTGTAAAAATGACAAATCAGCCTATGCCAGCGCACCTGAGCGACTTCTGATGGCAATAGGCGAACCAGAAATGATCGATACGTCGAAAGATGCCAGACTTAGTCGGCTGTTTTCGAATAGAGTAATAGCTCGATACCCTGCCTTCAATGAGTTTTACGGTATGGAGGATGCCATTGAACAAATAGTATCGTATCTCAAACATGCCGCACAGGGGCTTGAAGAGTGCAAACAAGTGCTCTATTTACTCGGCCCGGTTGGTGGTGGTAAATCGTCTATCGCAGAAAAGCTCAAGTATTTGATGCAAAAGGTGCCGGTTTATTCTTTAAAAGGCTCACCCGTTAATGACCACCCGCTTTGCTTGTTTAGCCCACAAGAAGATGCCGACCTACTTGAAAAAGAGTACGGCATTCCTGGGCGCTATATTAAAACAATAATGTCTCCATGGGCAACTAAACGCTTACATGAGTACAATGGAGATATTACACAATTTAAGGTCGTAAAACGTTACCCTTCCATTCTTGATCAAATTGCTATCGCGAAAACAGAGCCAGGGGATGAGAACAACCAAGATATCTCAGCGCTGGTGGGTAAAGTTGATATTCGTAAACTTGAGCATTTCGCTCAAAATGACCCTGATGCTTATGCGTATTCTGGCGCGCTATGTCTTGCGAACCAAGGTTTGATGGAATTTGTCGAGATGTTTAAAGCACCCATTAAGGTGCTACACCCGCTGCTAACTGCAACCCAAGAAGGCAACTACAATGGTACCGAGGGTATTTCCGCCCTACCATTTAGCGGCCTAATACTCGCTCACTCTAACGAGTCTGAATGGCAAACCTTTAAGAACAATAAAAACAACGAGGCATTTTTAGACCGTGTTTACATCGTCAAAGTGCCTTATTGTTTACGCGTGTCTGAAGAGGTCAAAATTTACGAGAAGCTTATTGAAAATAGTGAACTCAGGGAAGCCCCCTGTGCGCCTGGCACTTTAGAAACTTTAGCGAAGTTTTCAGCACTGTCTCGAATTAAAGAACCAGAGAACTCCAGTATCTATTCAAAAATGCGGGTTTACGATGGTGAAAGCTTAAAAGACACAGATCCAAAAGCTAAATCCTATCAAGAATACAGAGATTATGCAGGCGTTGACGAAGGCATGAACGGCCTTTCAACTCGCTTTGCCTTTAAGATCCTCTCTCGTGTGTTTAACTTTGACCATAGTGAAGTCGCAGCAAACCCTGTTCATTTGTTCTATGTACTTGAGCAGCAAATTGAGCGCGAACAATTTAACGCTGAAATACAAGAGCGCTACCTAAGCCATCTAAAAGGGTATCTAATCCCACAATATGTCGAATTTATCGGTAAAGAACTACAAACAGCTTACCTTGAGTCGTACTCTGAGTACGGCCAAAATATTTTTGACCGCTATGTTACCTATGCAGACTTTTGGATCCAAGATCAGGAATATCGTGACCCAGATACAGGTCAACTGTTTGATAGAGCCGCGCTTAACGGCGAGCTGGAAAAGATTGAAAAGCCAGCCGGTATTTCCAATCCTAAAGATTTCCGTAACGAGATAGTCAACTTTGTTTTAAGAGCAAGAGCCCATCACAATGGTGACAATCCAGTATGGACCAGCTACGAAAAACTAAGAACTGTTATCGAGAAGAAAATGTTCTCTAATACCGAAGACTTACTCCCTGTAATTTCATTTAATGCAAAAACCTCTGCCGAAGATCAGAAGAAGCACGAGGACTTTGTCAATCGTATGGTTGATAAAGGCTATACCCAAAAACAAGTTCGCCTACTTTCAGAATGGTATTTAAGAGTTAGAAAGTCACAGTAACTTGTTAGTATGAAGAGGGTGTTATATGGCGCATTTTATTGACCGCCGTCTTAACGGCAAAAATAAGAGCACTCTGAACCGCCAACGCTTTATCCGCCGCTACAAGAAGCAGATAAAGAAAGCGGTTTCAGAGGCCATCAACAAACGTAGTGTGACTGATATCTCCAGTGGCGAAAGCATTTCTATCCCACAACGAGATATCAGCGAGCCCACTTTCCATCAAGGAAAAGGGGGGGACAGAGAGCTCATTCACCCAGGTAACGACCAATTTTCAACGGGCGATCGGATCCAGCGCCCTCCTTCTGGGCAAGGTGGTGGATCAGGTGATGGCGAGGCAAGTAACCAAGGGGAAGGACAAGACGACTTTGTATTCTCTATTTCTAAAGATGAATACTTAGACCTATTGTTTGAAGACTTGGAGTTACCCAACTTACAACAAAGCCAGTTAGATAAATTAATGCAAATGAAAACGCATCGAGCTGGCTTTTGTAATGATGGTATGCCTAGCAACTTAGATATTGTACGCAGTTTAAAAGGCTCAATGGCACGCCGTATTGCGATGACCTCAAGTAAACGCCGAGAGTTAAGGGAATTAGAGGAAGAACTGGCGAGTATGCTTGCTGAACCGGTTCCTCCTCAACAGAAAATCAATGATATAGAGCTGCGGATCCAAGTGCTAAAAGAGCAAATAGCCGCAGTGCCTTTCATCGACAATTACGACTTACGCTTTCGTAATTACGACAGGCGTCCGCACCCCACCAGCAAAGCTGTTATGTTTTGCTTGATGGATGTGTCTGGCTCAATGGATCAAGCTACAAAAGACATGGCAAAACGTTTTTATATTTTGCTCTATCAGTTCTTGACCCGTACTTATAAAGATATTGAGGTAGTCTATATCCGCCACCATACCCAAGCAAAAGAAGTAGACGAGCAAGAGTTTTTCTACTCCCAAGAGACGGGTGGCACAATTGTCTCAAGTGCACTGAAATTAATGGATGAAATCATTCAAGAGCGTTATGCCCAAGGCGATTGGAATATTTACGCCGCACAAGCCTCTGACGGCGATAACTGGGCAGATGATTCTCCACAATGCACCCAGATACTTTCTAACAAACTACTTAAAATTGTCCGCTACTATGCGTATATAGAGATAACGACCCGTGCACACCAAAGTCTGTGGCGGGAGTATCAAGGAGTAGCCAACTCATTTGACAACTTTGCTATGCAGCACATTCGAGGCGTAGAAGATATTTATCCTATCTTTAGAGAATTGTTCAAGAAGAACAAAAATAAGCAAAGTGCGGCATAATTTTTGGGAGGTTGCGCGATGACATATCAGCCAATTGACGATGGTCCAGATTGGACCTTTGATTTACTTGATACTTATCATCAGGAAATTGCTCGTGTAGCCGAGCATTACAGACTTGACACTTACCCAAATCAAATTGAGGTGATCACAGCAGAGCAGATGATGGATGCCTACTCCAGTGTAGGCATGCCAATTGGTTATGCACATTGGTCGTACGGGAAAAAGTTTATCCAGACTGAGCAAACCTACAAACGTGGTCAAATGGGTCTTGCCTACGAGATTGTGATTAACTCCAATCCTTGTATTGCGTACTTAATGGAAGAAAATACCATGCCTATGCAGGCGCTGGTGATGGCGCATGCGTGCTATGGTCATAATTCTTTCTTTAAAGGTAACTATCTATTTAAAACCTGGACAGATGCATCATCCATCATTGATTACTTGGTATTCGCTAAAAATTATGTCGCCAAGTGTGAAGAAAAGTACGGTATTGATGAGGTAGAAAACCTTATTGACTCTTGTCATGCGTTAATGAATTACGGGGTTGATCGATATAAAAGGCCGCAACGGATCTCTATGTTTGAGGAGCAAAAACGCCAAAAAGAGCGGGAAGATTATTTGCAGTCCCAAGTTAATGAATTATGGCGAACCATTCCTAAAGGTGAAGATGAAGAAACCGACAGCCGTGCCCGTTTCCCATCAGAACCTCAGGAAAACATACTATATTTCATCGAGAAAAATGCGCCATTGCTGGAGTCTTGGCAACGCGAGATTATTCGTATTGTGCGTAAAGTATCACAGTATTTCTACCCGCAAAGACAAACTCAAGTCATGAACGAGGGCTGGGCTACATTTTGGCATTACACTATTTTGAATCACTTGTATGACGAGGGAAAACTAAGTGACTCCTTTATGTTGGAGTTTTTGCAAAGTCATACCAATGTTGTATATCAACCGCCATACAATAGTAAATTTTATTCAGGGATAAACCCCTATGCGCTCGGCTTTAACATGATGGTCGATATTCGCCGTACATGCGAAAACCCAACAGAAGAAGACAAACAGTGGTTCCCGGAATTTGCGGGGAGCAACTGGCTAGACACACTGCATTTTGCAATGCAAAATTTTAAAGACGAGAGCTTTATCAGCCAATTTTTATCTCCAAAGCTCATGCGCGACTTTAAACTTTTTACGATTGTCGACAAACAAAAATCTCCACATTTGGAAGTTGGCCCTATTCACGATGAAATGGGTTATCAACAACTTCGCAGCGCTCTTTCAGCGCAGTACAACCTCAGTAACCATGAGCCTAATATTCAAGTTTATGATGTAGATGTACGGGGAGATCGTTCACTTACGCTAAGGTATGTACCACAAGGCGGGATCCCACTTGCCGCTTCAAAGCAAGAAGTGATAAAGCACCTCTATCGCTTATGGGGATTTAAAGTGAAACTTGAACAAGTAGATGAAAATGGCAATCTCGAGCAGATAGCTCAATGCCCTGAAGAAGAAAGTGAATCGTAACTCTGTTAGTTTGACTTAGGAGCCGGCAAACAGGTTGTGTTTGCCGTGATTCCTTTCCCATATTCAGGCGCCTTAAATTAGCTCAAACTTCTATATTGTGCTGCTCTGAGGTGCTTTGTTTAATTCAATACTGCTAACGCGAACACTTCCAACAGCAGAGTTTCGCTATTCAAAGTGCCGGTTACTTAAAAAAATTGAAGCTCAGTGGATAAACCCATACTTCCCCATTATTGGCTTTTATCGCGGCTATGATGGCAAATATAACATTAAGAATAGCTAAAACAACGAACCCTAAAATACCAACCGCAACAAAAACTAAAATACCGCAAATTATGGAATAGATAATTAAGCTAATTAACCAGTTAATAGTAGCTTTTCCGTGTTGATCGATCGTTTCGCTTTTATCCTTATTGGTTGCCCACATAACTACTGGTAGTACAAGCCCTAGTCCCGGAGCAACAAAGCTCGCCAGTTGGCTCAAATGTAATAACATACAGTATGTATTTAGCGGCATGCCCCAGTATTCATCATTATCGTTCATTTTTTCATTCCCTTTTATTGTTGCAAGTGATTACGCATTTCAAGCAGGTGTTTCATATTGACTGAAGTCTATAGGGGTATTTCTAATAAATCTCAGGTTAATGAATAAAAGTCATTTTTAGGCAGTACTCATAGGCTAAAGACCTCTAATGAGAACTCAACTCCCCACACCTCCATTAAAGCTAGATAAGCCATGATTTACAAGCCTTTTAATATCGAGAGCATAAGCGTAGGCATAACAGCTCTGGTTAACCGCTATAGTTTAAAGACAAGGGTTATTCAATTTTCACCAAGTAAATAATGTCTATTTAGACTAAGGCTTTACCAATTTTGGGTATAGATTTAAGATGAACCAAAGGACGCTAATCCAGACATAAAACCAATGGACCAATACAAAACCAAATTTGTTGTTGTTTATCTGATTGCCGCAATAATTACTGCTGCATGTCTTTTAATGAATGGACCGATGCGTCCAGGCTTGCCGCTTGATAACACGGTAATAATGCGTATGGAGTTTATTGCCGAAAACTTAGTATTGTGGCAGTGGTCTTGGATAGCTTGGATGTTCTCTGCACTAGGTCTTTTAGTATTTAGTGTTATTTTAGCAGGTGAGCTCAAAGCAGACTTTAGAAAGCATGTTGGCCTGCTATTAGTCGCATTGGGTGTGGTCCCAGATCTAATTGCTGAAGTAATTTATGCCTTTGTTTTACCAAAAGTAGTTCATTTAGCCATGGGAGAATCTGTATTTTTACTGTTTGAGCATATTGCAACCCATCTAACCGGTTACTTAGGTAATGGCCTTTATAATTTAGGAGGGCTTACGTTAACCTGTCTAGCCATTAAACAAGATATATTTAAAACATGGGTATCAGTGTGGGGGATCACCGCTTGGATTTTAGGTTTATTGCTGTCTGTATCTATCGCAGCTAGTCAACTTAAAGCTGCTGAGATATTTACTGCATCAAGCATGACTCTTAGTACACTTTGGATGATTATCTTTGCACATCAAGTTTTGAGGCCTAGATGGAATACGCAATCTTAAAATTAGTGCACATAGGCGCCTTGATTTTTTGGCTCGGCCCAGCTCTTGGTGCTTGGCTTGTGTTAAAAGCAATAGAAAATGAAAATATAGGACCGGTGACCGCGAAGGTGGATCATGTGTTCTTTCTCATGGTCACACTGGAACATGTAGCATTTATTGTCCTCTTATTAACAGGCTTTTCTATGGCTTTTTTAGCTGGATGGTTTACATCTCCATGGCTCCAGCAAAAGCTACTTGTGGTCGGTCTCGTGATTATCCCGTTAGAGATTGTGGATATTTTCTTGGGAAATTGGTTAGCAGCAAAGGCATCTAAAAGTGTCCACTTGGGCATTGCAAGCGCTCAGCAACGGCGTTGGTTAGCGCTCTACCACGGCCCTTTTACTAAACTTGCACTCTTAACCATACCGGTTTCAGTCGTTATCGTGATGTATTTAGCAGTGAGTAAGATGCCACTTTTATCACTTTAATTCGCGGAATAACCGAACGATACTGTTGATTTGTCTAACAGACCGCTGTTCATTCCACACCGATACTAAAAAGTTAGTGGGGTAAGAATTATAAAGTGGCAATATGAATAGAACCGCATCGCGCTAAAGTCACCATATAAAGATAAATTTACTCGCTGGCCATGTCTTCAGAGTATACAGTTACCCGATTTCTTCCGCCCTCTTTAGAAACATACAAAGCGCTGTCCGCGGCTTCAATCCATTGCTCATGTTTTTCAAAAGACTCTTCGTACACGGCAACACCAAGGCTAACCGTAATCTTTATTTGTTGTTCATCGTAGTAAATAGATGAGTTTTCTATTAACGAGCGCAGTCTTTCGGCGAAAGTGATTGCACCCTTTACGTCTGTGTCGAGCAAAGTCACTGCAAACTCTTCACCGCCGTAGCGGCCTGCAGTGTCCGTTTCGCGTAGTGTTTTGCGTAGTAAGTCAGAGATATGGCGGATTGCCTCATCTCCACCACTGTGACCGTATTCGTCATTGATACGCTTAAAGTGGTCTATATCGAACATAAGCAATGCGCTTTGTCCTTGATTACGTTTCAAGCGTTTAAACTCTTGCTTTAGGCTTTCTTCCCAAAAGCCGCGATTATGCAGCTGGGTTAAACTGTCTGTACGGCTGATTTTTTCTAATTGTTTATTCAACGACTCAAGCTCTAATTTATTGATTGCTTCGTCGGTTACATCGTATATGATCACACAAATATGCCCTACATCCCCCGTCACTGTGGTCAACGGGATGAAAGTTGCATTCTGATACATATAATCCGCTTTGCCTGTGATAGGTCGATAATTTTTGAATCGAAAAATATAAGGCTGCTGCTCCCAAATGGTAAACGACCGATTTTTTAGCACGAACACCGGTTCAGCTTTTGATCTAAACCATTGCTCATCAATACTTGGGAACAAGTCAAAAATGTCTTTATCTTTAACCGCACTCGGTAATAAACCGGAATGATTTTCCATAAAACCATTCCATATACATACCTTGTAGTCGCGATCAAGCACCACCAAGCCAACATCTACGGTGTTAAACATATCCATTAACCAATGGATTTCATTCATATCAAAATCGGCTGCAGGCATAGTTAATCATCCAATAAATAGGCTACTTTGTATTTTAATGTTTTAAGTGAGTCTTCTGTGAATAACAGCATAAGGTCACAGTTAATGTTGTGATGCTCAATGCCATAGCTAATCTCTATAGCGAGCGTTCTTTGCCATCTCGCTTTGTTGGCTTTCACAAGTTCAGCAACATCACAATGTTGACCAAGCACCACTGGGTGTCCTTGACTGAAAGACATATCGAGCTGCTTAGATAGTCCCGTTAAAATTGCGCCAATCAAGATATTGCTAATATCCATTAAAAGCTCAAGCTCAACTTTGGTATTAAGATCGCCATGATAATTCATCAAAGACGCGATCTCTTTGAAACTAGAATCATTGAGCAGTAGCAGCGCTTCTCCGGACACTCCACCGCCAATAAAACCTTGGCAAACGCCCGACGTAGTCGCGCTCGCATCAATCGCTTGCAGTGCCATATGCAGCTCGTTGACTTCGAGTACGTTAACGTTGGGAATAGGTAGTTCGACGAATACGTTTAGCAATCGCGCCAACAAATCACCCGCCTGCCCCATAGCAACGTTTGTAAGCTCTTGATAGATATCACGGATCTCAGGGTCTAGCTGCTCACCAAGTTTATGAACCAAGCTTTCTCTGATTGCTTTGTCTTTTATTCCATGATGCTCAATAATTTCAGCAAGCTTAGCTGCATCGCAGGGCTTACGGATAAAATCAATAGCGCCGAGTTCTATCACACGTTGGTGCGCATTAGGTTGAATATCGCCAGAAACAACGACAGTAAGCACGGATAAATCTTGCTCGCTAATAGCCTGTAGCACTTCATATCCATCCATCTGCGGCATATTTAGATCAAGGAATAGAATCTCTGGAGAAAGTGCTTTTATTTGTTTAATACAGTCGAGTCCATTCTCTGCAAATTCTACTTTAATATCCCAGTCGTCTGGCAATGAACGCGCCAGCTGCCGACGGGCAAGTTTTGAATCGTCACAAATTAGGACTAGTGTTGACATACAAGCTCTCTTTCTGTTTCCCATGCGTATCGGCACGATGTCGGGAAGTTTTAGTTATAATTATGAGATTAAAGCTTAAAATTGCGACATATGTTAATAAAATGACGCCATCTTGACAATCTAAATGTCACTTAAGCTTGGTTAGTTACTGTCAGTATAATACACTCAAATCAATTAAGTTAACTTCAAAAGGAATACTTTATGCTGAAAGCGTTAGTTTTAGCGAGTGGTCTGTTTAGTGCGATTTCATCGGCTTATGATTTACCTGAAAACTCGGTAGATATGGGCAAGGTAAAAGCGCAAGGTAAAGCGGTGGTATTGCTTGGTAATGGTGTAAAGCAAGGTCAGGCTGCACCGGATTTTAAGGTTGCCGATGCTGACTTCAGCCCAGTTACTCTGAAAGATTTTGAAAGTCGTGCTATTTTAATTAGCGTTGTACCAAGCCTAGATACAGGCACTTGTAGCCTACAAACAAAACATTTTAATGAGAAAGTAGCAAGCCAATTTCCTGATGTTGCCATGTTGACGATTAGTGCGGACTTGCCGTTTGCGCAAAAGCGCTTTTGCAAAGCAGAAAATATCGACAAGGTTAAAACATTATCAGACGCCGTATGGCATTCTTTTGGTGAAAACTATGGTTTGTTGATTAAAGATATGGGCCTGCTCAGTCGCGCGATTTTTGTGCTAGATAAGGAACACAAAATTGTTTACAAGCAGCTGGTAGAAAATTTAGCAAAAGAGCCAAACTACGAAGAAGTCGTTGGCGCACTGAAGAGTCTATAGCCTCACTATATACTCTCATCAACAAACACAAAAAAGCCGGTCACTTAACAATGACCGGCTTTTTCAATTCGTTATACTAATTTATTACTTAATTAATTTTACTTTTGTAGATCTAGCATTAGCTTATTAAGACGGCTTACAAAGCCCGCTGGATCTTTCAGGCTACCACGCTCTGCAAGCATTGCTTGGTCTAGTAGTACTTCTGCCCATTGTCCAAACTTGTCTTCGTCTTGTTCGTTATTCAAATGCTTAACCAATTGGTGCTCTGGGTTAAGTTCAAATACCGGCTTAGACTCAGGCACGGCTTGACCCACCTGCTCCATTAGCTTTTGCATTTGTGAGCTCATGTCATGATCGTCTGCAACCACACACGCTGGAGAATCTGTTAAGCGGTGAGTAAAGCGTACTTCTTTCACTTTATCGCCAAGTGCTGTTTTCACTCGCTCAACTAGCCCTTCAACTTCCTTCTCACTTTCTTCGTGTGCTTTCTTCGTTTCTTCATCATCCATATCACCTAAGTCAAGGTCACCACGCGTGATTGACTGAAGTGGCTTCTCGTTGAATTCAGTGAGGTGGCTCATCATCCACTCATCAACGCGATCTGACAGTAACAGAACTTCAATACCTTTCTTACGGAAGATTTCAAGATGCGGTGAGCTTTTCGCAGCTTCGAAGCTATCAGCCACAACATAGTAAATCTTATCTTGGCCTTCTTTCATGCGCTCAATGTACTGCTCAAGAGAAACATTTTGCGTTTTCTCATCAGTATGTGTAGAGCTAAAGCGCAATAGTTTTGCAATAGCATCCTTGTTTGCAAAATCTTCAGCAGGACCTTCTTTGATCACATTACCAAACTCATTCCAGAATGCTTGGTAATCTTCTGGTTTGTTTTTGCCCATGCGCTCAAGCATTTTAAGTACACGAGATGTACAGCCTTTACGAATAGCTTGAGTGATCTTGTTGTCTTGTAGGATCTCACGAGATACGTTAAGCGGTAAATCGTTAGAATCTAGTAAGCCTTTAACAAAGCGCAGGTAGCTTGGCATAAACTGCTCGGCGTCATCCATGATGAACACGCGTTGTACATAAAGCTTAAGGCCAGCTTGACGCTCACGATTGTATAAATCGAAAGGTGCCTTTTTAGGGATATAAAGTAGGCTGGTGTATTCAGTTTTACCCTCTACTTTATTGTGTGCCCAAGTGAGTGGCTCTTCCCAATCATGACCAACATGCTTGTAGAATTCTTTATATTCTTCGTCGCTGATCTCTGATTTATCGCGAGTCCAAAGCGCTGTAGCTTTGTTGATCGCTTCCCACTCGCCAGGTTGCGCTTCAATTTTCTCGCCATCTGGGCTTTCAGACTCAGGAACTGGGTCTTTGTAAAGTTCAACAGGAATTGAAATGTGATCTGAATATTTAGTCACAATACCGCGAAGGCGATAAGTTTCAAGGAACTCAATTTCTTCTTCACGAAGATGTAGTGTGATCTCTGTACCACGCTCAGCTTTTTCGATTTCAGCAATCGTGAAGTCGCCTTCACCTTGCGATTCCCATTCAACCGCTTCTGACTCTCCGGCTTTACGCGTACGAACCGTTACTTTATCAGCAACAATGAATGCAGAATAGAAACCAACACCGAATTGACCAATCAGCTGCGAGTCTTTTGCTTGGTCGCCTGTTAGGTTTTTAAAGAAATCAGCTGTACCAGATTTTGCGATGGTACCTAATGAGCTGATCACTTCGTCACGCGTCATACCAATACCATTGTCAGAAATGGTAATGGTTTTTGCATCTTTGTTTACGCTTAAGCGAACACGTAGCTCTGCGTCACCTTCGTAAAGGTCACCATTTTGCAAAGCTAAATAACGTAGTTTGTCAGCCGCGTCTGAAGCGTTAGATACTAATTCGCGTAAAAAGATCTCTTTGTTTGAGTACAAAGAGTGGATCATTAGGTTTAATAATTGTTTGACTTCTGTTTGAAAGCCTAATGTTTCTTTTTGAGCTGCGGACATTGTTCTCTCCAATATAAGCAATTAATGCAGTGTTCTTTATCAATATGCTAGGTATATGGGGGAAGAGAGAAAACTTTCAAGAGACTGAACAAAATTTTTAACAAATCGCCCTATTTTTTAGATTCAATTACTCCAAAAACAGGGCTTTAAGTAAGAAGCGTTAAGATTGGAGCTTCTTGCGCCCGCTAAACGCATGCATTAACGTCATACCGTCTACCAGGTCAAGCTCACCGCCAACAGGCATACCGTGAGCAATACGCGACGCTTCAACTTGATATTTATGACATAACTCAGAAATATAGTGTGCCGTTGCCTCGCCTTCTACCGTTGGGTTTGTCGCTAAGATAACTTCGTTAATATTGCCAGCACTTAGCTTACGCTCAAGAACATCAAGGCCGATTTCATTGGGGCCAATTCCATCCAGAGGCGATAAATGCCCCATCAGTACAAAATACACGCCATTAAATTGGCCCGTTTGTTCTATCGCCAATACATCCGTTGGTGATTCAACCACACAAAGCAGCCCTGTGTCTTGGCGCTTGATACTTTGGCAGATATCACACACCTCAACCTCACTAAATGTTCGGCAGCTTGAGCAATGACCAATGGCTTGCATCGCATGCGTCAGGCTTTGCCCCAGCTGGTTGCCGCCCTCTCTGTCTCGCTCTAACAAATGAAAGGCAATACGCTGCGCGGACTTAGGCCCAATGCCAGGTAAACAACGCAGCGCTTCAATAAGCGCCGTTAAACTTGGTGATAATTGCATAAATTCGTTTCTTGTGGCCCATGCAGTGCAAAAACACTGATAACAATGCCGAAATGATAAGGGATATTGTTGTTGATTTAAAGCTTGATCCTATTTCATTCCCTTCCACTCCTTTTACAGTTTAAAAAAACATTCATCGCGAGTTTCCCAACAATTCGACTCAAATGCTTGCAGCAAAAGCGTATTCGCTCGACAATGGCTACATTCCCGATAGTAAGTACAATAACACAGCTGTCGGGCCTACTTCTCGAACCAAATAGAGACTACATAATGAAAAAAACGATAATAGCGAGTGCGCTTACAGCCATCATGCTGACGGCTTGCTCTGAGCCACAAGTCACAACAAGTGAAGCCCAAAAAACAGAAAACGCAGCTGTAGCAACTGGTAAGGCTGAACTTGGCAGCTTTGGTGTTGACCTTAGTGCACGCGATGAAAGTGTAAAACCAGGTGATGATTTCTTTATGTACGCCAGCGGCACTTGGTACAAAAACTACGAAATGCCAGCAGACAAAACGCGTTTTGGTGCATTCTCAGCACTTGCTGAACGCAGTGAAGAACAAGTAAAAACCATTATCGAAGAAATTGCTAACGGTAAAAACCTTAATGCCGAAGAGCAGCTGATTGCCGATTTTTACAATGCTTATATGGATGTGGAAACCCTAAATAAGCTTGGCATTAAACCTATTCAACCACTACTTGCTGACATTGACGCCATTAGTAACACTGACGGCCTCACCAAAGCATTTGGACAATCTTGGCTAACTGGCGTCAATGCGCCGATAGGCGGTGGTATGTGGTTTAACCGTCTAGACCCAAATAAATATGAGATGTCGATGGGTGCTGGCGGACTTGGACTACCAGACCGCTCTTACTATTTAGAAGAAGCAGAGCGTTTTGTTAAAACTCGCGAAGCATACGTTACGCATATTGCAGATATGCTTAAATTTGCGGGTAAAGACAAACCGACTGAGCGCGCAGAAGCCATTCTTGCACTTGAAACTAAAATTGCTGAGGGCCACTGGCCACGTGAAAAACGCAGAAACCGTGACCTGACATTAAATCAAGTTAAACGTGACGAGCTAGCAACACTATACCCAAGCTTTAATTGGGATTTATATTTTGCTGAAACAGGCTACAAAGTGCCTCAGCTAAATATGTCTCAGCCAGAGCCGATCAAAGCAATGATTGCGCTTATCAACTCTGAAGACTTGGCCGTTTGGAAAGACTATCTAACTTATCATGCAGTTAGCGGCAATGCGTCGCTGCTGTCTGAAGATACCTTCAATACTAACTTTGAATTTTATGGCAAACATTTAAGTGGTCAACAAGAACCACGTGCTCGTTGGAAACGCGCTATCAGCGAAATGTCTGGTACTACTTCGCTTGGCTTTGCAATTGGTAAAGTTTACGTTGCCCGTTACTTCCCAGAGTCTTCTAAAAAACAAATGTCAGAATTGGTTGAAAACCTACGCACCGCGCTCGGTGAAAGGATTGAAGGCCTAGACTGGATGGGTGAAGAAACAAAAGTAAATGCTCAAGCAAAACTTGCCGCATTTACTCCTAAGATTGGCTACCCTGACAAATGGCAATCATTTGATGGGTTAACCCTAACCCGTGATAACTTAATGACAAATGTGAAAAACCTACGTGAGTTTTTCCGCAATGACAGCATCGCCAAAGAGCTTGAAAAAACCGATCGTAACCGCTGGGGAATGACTCCACAACGCGTTAACGCCTATTACAACAGCTCGTTTAATGAAATCGTTTTCCCAGCGGCAATTCTACAACCGCCATTCTTCGACCCAAATGCAGATCCTGCAGTAAACTACGGCGGTATTGGCGCGGTGATAGGGCACGAAATGGGCCACGGCTTTGACGACCAAGGTTCTAAATCAGATGCCAACGGTATTCAACGTAACTGGTGGACCGATTCAGATCGCGCTGCTTTCGAAGAAAAAGCAGACAAGCTCGCGGCACAGTACAACCAATATGAGCCTATTGAGGGTAACTTTGTGAATGGTCGTAACAGCCTTGGCGAAAACATCGGTGACGTAGGCGGCCTTGCAATGGCTTATCATGCATATAAACTGAGCCTAAACGGCAAAGAAGCACCGGTGATTGATGGCTTGACTGGCGATCAACGTTTCTTCCTTGCTTGGGCACAAGTATGGAAAGAAAAGCGTACAGAGCAAAGCATGCTAAACCAGCTACGCGCAGGTACACACGCACCGGGTCAATTTAGAGCGCTTGCACCTCGCAACCATGATGCATGGTATAAAGCGTTTGACGTTAAACCGGGTGACAAACTGTACCTAGCACCTGAAGAGCGCGTGCGTATTTGGTAATAAATTAAATCCCAAAGCATAACCTGCCGTCACTGGTAGGTTATGCTGCTTTAACGCCGAGCAATACGCTTTTGCTTGGTTAAGTATGCCCCGCATAATCCGCTTAAAAACCCAAAAATATGGCTTGAACTACTCGTCTGCGCCGAAAAATCAAATAACGTCGCTAAAAAACTAATATTGGCATAATAAGTCAATACCAGCAGAGCTATAAAACTAACAATACCAAGCACATCGCGATTGAATAGCGCAGCTCCCAGCAGTAAGCCAAAGTAACCCATTACAATGCCTGATGCACCAATGTGATTAGCATGCCCAGCAAACAGCCAAACCAACAGCCCTGTAGCAACCACAATAAAAAAAGTAGCTCGCTTAAACCTTGGTAATCTTGCAGCCAAATAGCCGCTAATACTTAAGCCGAGCAAGTTACTCAGCAAATGCCCCCAACTACCATGCACAAAAGGCGCGGTTAACACACCACTCAAATGATGCACATTATGCGGTACAATCCCAAAACGATAGACGGATAAGCCAAAAATCCCCCCCAACACCTGTACGAGGCACATCACCGCCATAGCGTACAAAACCAACTTAAAATTGGGCGGAAAAACCAGTGCACGTTTACTCATCTTACTTCCGTATACAGACAAAAATAGCGCCTTATTAAGCGCTATTTCGAATAGATTTGCAAACTCAACCCAAGTGAACTTTACATACTTAGTGTTGTAGTTACGATCCGTCCGCTTTCATAAGATTAAGACGCGACCTTTGGGAGAAATGAAATATCCACATGGTATTTGCTCGGGTTTCCTTCTTCAATTAACACCGTTATCTCTTCTCGGTCTATGTGATTGGTTGGATCAAACCATATATTATCACTATTAAAAATATGCAATTGCGATGTTGATGGGTTTCTCCATTGTGCACAAATTTGGTAAGGGTTTTTGCCGTTAAACTCTATTCTACGGTTAACTTCAACACTCTGAAACTTAGCCACTGTAGTGGCATAGTTAATTTGGCCACCCATTAAGAAAGAAATGTTATGCTATTTGCATACAAATTTGGGTGAAAAAATGACGAAATTAAAACGCGCAACCTATTCTGCGGCAATCAAATTAGAAACAGCTCAACTTGTAGTTGACCAAGGCTACACACAAGAAGATGCAGCTAAGGCTATGGGGGTTGGTAAATCAACTGTAAGTAAGTGGGTAACTCAATTGAAGCAAGAGCGGAATGGCCAGACCCCCACAGCGTCACCAATGACACCTGAACAAATTGAAATCCGCGAACTTAAAAAGCAAATCCAACGCATTGAATTAGAAAAGGATATATTAAAAAAGGCTACCGCTCTCTTGATGTCCGACTCCCTGAACAATTCTCGTTAATTGAGAAATTAAATCAACGAGAGCGTTACCCAATTAGCGTGTTGTGTAGCGTATTCAATGTGCATCGCAGCAGCTATAAATATTGGGCCATACGGGATACAACGCCTACACCAGAGCAAATAAGGCTAGAAGCTGAAGTTAAAGCCATACATGCAATGAGCGGCGGTTCAGCTGGGGCACGGACAATCGCAGCAATCGCAACGAATAACGATTTTGAATTAAGCCGTTATCGCGCCGCTAAGCTAATGGTTAAACTAAAACTAGAGAGCTGCCAAGTACCACAACATCAATATAAAAGGGGTGGTAATGAGCATCTTGAAATCCCAAATTTGCTAGACAGGCAGTTTGATGTTGTTGAGCCGAATACGGTGTGGTGCGGTGATGTGACGTATATTTGGACAGGCAATCGCTGGGCCTATTTAGCGGTCGTTGTTGATTTATTTGCACGTAAAGTCGTTGGTTGGGCAATGTCGTTGTCGCCAGATACTAGCTTAACGCTAAAAGCGCTTGAACTCGCGTATGAAAGCAGAGGTAAACCAAGTGGATTGATGTTTCACTCAGACCAAGGAAGCCATTATACAAGCTTGAAGTACCGCCAACGTTTATGGCGCTATAAAATTACACAAAGTATGAGCAGGCGCGGAAATTGTTGGGATAATGCGCCAATGGAGCGATTTTTTAGAAGCTTTAAAACGGAGTGGATGCCAAAGGTTGGATACGAAAACTTTAAAGATGCTAAATATGGTGTGAGTGATTATATCAACGGATATTATAACAACGTTAGGCCTCATCATTATAATGCTGGTTTAGCGCCAAATGAATCTGAGGTTAGATACCAAGATTCTAAAACTGTGGCCAAAATTAGTTGACCACTACACTTGTGAGCAGTGCGGGGTTGAGCTTAGTCAATATAAACGACTTTTACATACCCATCACATCAATGGTGTAAAAACAGATAACTCTATAAGTAACTTACGCGCACTTTGCTTGGACTGCCATAAAAAGCAACCTAAGCATGAGCATATGCATGTCACTCACAACGACCAACTGATTATCAATCAACTAAGACGTGACCACTGGTGTCCCTTTTTCCTTTAGATACTTCACCTTCTTATTTTTTGACGCGCCAAATAAGATAATTGAAAGTCCAATTAGAAAAAATACGGAGCCTATTCCAGCTAAGATCATAACCCCGCCCCAAAGCGAGAAAGTATCGTTAATTTCAGCTTTTTCGATTGAATCTTCTAGATAAACGACGCTTACAACCTCTCCTATTGAATATCTGTTAGGACCGCCCCCGGTAGAGGACACAAACTCCGCTATTTCGCCATTTTTGGTGTGGAATTTAACGAAAGGAGTATAGGTATCCGAGTCTTCAGACTGGGAATAAATAAGGTCTACCACTGTGCCTTCGGTAATGATTGCACGGTTTAGGAAGTCTTGGGTACTGTTGTACATAAAAAGAGACCCAATTAACAGTGCGGACCCAATCAGAGTGAAAATGTATTTAACTATCACGAGCAACTCCTTTTTGCTGGAATGATTTTATAAATTATATATGCGTAGTATGCATAACGCGTTGTTAGATCAGACTAAACTAGTTCGACCTAGAATGTAGACGTTATTTAAGCGGCGAGAGAAAATTAAGGCGAGCGACTTCACTTGCGTTGATTTACAAGCTATATCGTTACAGCGGCGCTCATTCCCTGACCTAACATCGTATCCTTTATAGCCTATTAGACCGTTTTTCATCATCTATTTCAACTTTCTTGATGCTCAGTTCAATCATACTCGTGAACTTCACTTCGATATCTGTAACTGATCCCGCCATGTTATGCAGCTCGCTAGTAAAATTATGCGGTCTCAAGATAACCCAAAATATTTAGGTTAAAGGGAGCCTGCTTAACACCTGTCACTTGTTCAGGGCTTACTTTTGCGGTCTAAATGTAGCTACTCAACATTGCTGTAATAGCGCGTAACTTAGTGTAATTACCACCTTGCAAAATCAACTATAAAATTACATTTAATTTCTGACTGTATGAGAGTGCTAGCCAGAACTTGTAGCTACTTAATAGCGTTATCTAGATAATTTTCAAAGGAAACTTTATGAAAAAGCGTAATATAATCCCATGTTTCGCAGCTGCCCTATTGATTTCGGCGTGCTCGAGTTCAACAAATAACAGCGATGATAAACCACAAGACGATGATGTTAGCGCTAAAGTCAGTCTTTTTTTCGGTGGCAATATTATCACTGTTGCTAGCAAAAAACCCTTCTCTTTAGGAGCAGATGATAATCCTGCGGTGTTGGTCGAAAATGGTGTGATTACATTCGTCGGTTCAGTCGACGACGCAAAGGAGAAGCTAGCAACAATTAGAAACCATGCTCCAAAAACCAAGATATCTTACTTCAATTTAAATGGCAGAACCTTAATGCCAGGATTCATAGAACCTCATGCCCATTTACAATCAACGGCGCAAATGAGTGGAGTAAAAAATTTAATGCCTTGTCTGCCAGACAAATATCAAGAAAAGCTCTCTAAAGATTACGGCTGGATTTACTATCCGAATATGCAGGCTTCAAGTGCGAAAGATGGACAGGGGCACTGCTTTATATACCTAGATGAAGCAATAGCAAAAGTAACAACAAGTCCGCCATTTGTAATCGACCACGTCAATAAAGTTGGATGGTACATTGGAAATGGGCTTGATCCGTCACGAATGGTCCAAGAAGAGTATGCCAAGAGGCCTTTCGATCAGCGTATAAACGAAAATCGAGAATTTTTTGCATACCCAATGAAAGCTATTGACGAAATTGACAACCAAAAATTAAAAACGGCACAAAGTAACAAAGCTATATTTATGACTGACCAATCAGGGCATTTAGCGTACGCCAATATGTCTGCATTTGAGCAAGTGGGCTTGTGCAATACAGTGGTCAAAAAAGCACAGATAGACATGATTTCTCAAGCAAAAGTCGATGAGTTTGAAAAAGAGAACCCTGACTTTAAACTCCCCGTCGAGGATTACACATTGACTTGTGAAGGTACAGAACAAGACGTAAAAACCAGTCAGTTTATCGTGAAAACCTTATGCTTCAGCGATGGCGACTTAGATATAGTGAATAATGCTAAGTACAAAGAGATTGACTCGAAAAAGTGGCAGTACTCTGGCCTCATCAAAGAACCAAGTGCGTATATGCTGTTTATTAATTCCATTTTAAGAGCAAAAGGCACTAGTAGCAAAGACATTTCAGCACTCGTACACCATGCACCAAATACGCCCCCTGCAACCAGCTGCCCGCTAGATACAGCGCAACCGGAGCTAGCTAAATATGATAAAGATGAAAATGAAGAGGTTTTGATGAAAATGAAGTACTTGCTCAATACTTCATCGCAACAGGGGGTAACCATGTTAGTAGACGGTGGTTCAACAACAGAAATGAAAGACGATTTCATCAATCTAGTTCTCATGGAGCAACTGCAACCGGCCGCAAGAGTTCGCTCTGTGTACGATTGGCGCAACTATCAAGACGAGGCAACAGCCGCTCGCGCTCAATGTGTGTATGATCCTAAAAACCCCAGTGAATGTGATTATATTCCTTTTGAAAGTAAAGCTTTTAACGGTATGTACTCAGCGCAAGGCATTAAGCTACTCTCAGATGGCTCTACCCAAGGCTGTAGCGCAAATTTAAGTACTGATTACTCTGAAGCAGGACTTTGTGACACGTTTGGCAAGGGTCATGTTGATTATACCAAAAACGAAATTGTCCAAAATCTCTCTAGATTTTTACCCACCTGTGACAGCAGCGTACATCAGCCTTGGTACTTTAATCTTCACGCAAATGGTGATCAAGCTATATCAGATTCACTTAATGCGCTAACTCAAATGGCAGGTGATGCAAAACGTCACACCTCAACATGTAAAGAGAAACAGGTCGCTCAGACGTTTACTGATCTAGCTCACACAATTATTCATTCCACAGTGAATGATATAGATGAAAGTACAAAAGAAAATAAAACAATTTATAAATACCTCAAAGCTCGCGAAACGTTTCCGAATTTGACACCCAGTCATTTAATCGCCCATGTGGCCTACTGGGGAGCATCAATGAGAAATGAATTAGGAGATCTACGAGGCAATAGGATCGACCCTATGGAAGAAGAGCTCGCCGCAGGGATCCCCTTCTCGTTACATAGCGATTTGAGTATCAGCCCGTTATTCCCACTATGGTTTATTGAACAAGCCATGACTCGCCACACTTGGGAATATCCATTCTTAGCATCCAGAGGAAAGTATTTAGGTACAAATACAGATGGAAAAAGTAACTTATCAATACAAGACGCCATAAAGGCCGTCACTATTGTTCCTGCAATGCAACATAACCTCTCCTATAAGTTAGGTTCAATTGAAGTTGGCAAAATAGCTGACTTGATAGTTTTAGATAAAAACTTAATGGATTTTCAAACCACGCCTGAGAGCATCCACTCCATCAATGTGGAATGTGCATTTATAAATGGTGACGAGGTGACATGGGTCGATCTCGAAGATTTAGGCAAAGCTAAAAACCTTACAGACTACACGCCTAAAACCTTAGCTTCTAAATGTCGCAATAGCAGCACATTGAATTAAAAGGGCTTTACGCTGCAATTCAGTAATCAATAGGGTCGGCCTCACTGACCCTATTCAAAGATTGATATCTGTAAATTTCAAACAAAAAAATAGCGCCTTCAGGCGCTATTTTCGTGGGATTCTAAATTAAAACGGCATTTTAAAGCCTGGAGGCATTTGCATGCCGCCGGTGACTTCTGACATGCGCTTTTGCGTTTCTTCACCTACGCGACGAACTGCATCGTTTACCGCAGCGGCTAGCAGGTCTTCGATCATGTCTTTATCGTCTTCCATTAGGCTTTCGTCGATTTCTACGCGACGTACGTTGTGACTACCAAGCATAGTTACTTTAACTAAACCTGCGCCTGCTTCACCTGTTACTTCTAGGCTCTTGATCTCTTCTTGGGCTTTTTCCATGCGCTCTTGCATTTGCTGCGCCTGCTTCATGATGTTGCCCATTCCGCCTTTAAACATATTCTGCTCTCTTATACTTCAATTTGGTTTACTGTGATAAAAGATAAGGGCTAACGCCCTTAATTACAATGCCTGAACGCTATTTTCGTCAAGCATTGCGTCAAATTCTTGGACAAATGCGCTGACGAGTGGATCGTCTCGCATCGCCGCTTTAGCTTGGACAAGCCTATGCTCATCTAATTGTTGCTGTACCAAAAACGGCGTGTTATTTACCGTGTCGATATAGTTAATCTCAAGCTCGATTGGCTGCTCGAATAATGCGCTTAGGCTTTCTGTTAGTTTCTCTCTCAGCACTGCGGAGTCTAAGTGTTGTTGACTCGCATCTACTTGCAATTGTACCTGCGCGCCTTGCTGTGTTATCACGCTGTGTAATGCATACTGGCGAATTCGACCACCTAATTGCATCTTTTCAATCATGTTTGCCCAATCGTCGCTTTGGTGAGCAAACTTAATGTCACTGATTGGACTAACAAAGTTTTCCGGTGCAGGGATCTCCACTTGAATACTTTGTTCGTTATCATCTTGTTTTACCGGTGATAACTGCTCTAGCAATTCTGGTGCTAAATTTTCCGTAATAGGTTTATGGCGCTCTTGAAACGCTGCTTTCTTTTGCTTTTTTGGTGCTAAGCGAGGTGCAGCGGGCTGTGCGCGTTGCGGCTCAGGCTGATACTCAGGTGTGGTTACCGTCGTGGCTGGCGCTTGCTCTATTGGCATTGGCGCACTAGGCGCCTCAGACTTTTTTACCTCACCATTGGCTCCCACCAATCGACCCGCTCCAGAGATATTACGATTTTTTAAAATTCGTGCGATTGCTGACTGGGCTTGGTTTTGCTGCTCGGTAACACTTGCTGTAGCAGCAGGTTCCGAAGCGTTTTGGTTTTGCACCTCAGGTTGAGACCAATCCTCTTGGTTTTGCGATGCCGTTTGCGCGTATGCAGCATCATCAACTGGCGCACTTTCATGATGATGTGCAGGAACTTGTTCTTGGAACCCCTGCTCTACCGCCTGTGACATGATGTTGTCGTATTGATTGGCCATCTCCGCCTCAGATGACACAGAGGCGACTGGTGCTTGGCTTTGCGCAGCAGGCATTGGCGACACCGGCTCATACTGTGTTGTTTGTTGCGCGGTTGATGTCGTTGCTTCTGGTGCATATGTAGGTGTTGCTGTCGGCTGTACCTGAGGTGATGGCGCTACCGTAGCGTTATCTTCCGTTGGCTTTTTTAACAGCGCTCGTAAATCCCCTACTTTGCTTTGCTTTTCAGAAGTCTCTTGGCTCACAGGAGCGGAAGGCACTACGCTATGACTTTCTTTTTCGAACGCCATTAAGCGCAGCATGACCATCTCAAACCCAAGTTTAGGCTCAGGTGCCCACTTTAGGTCTTTTTTGCCATTTAACAGCAGTTGATACAACAACTGGCCCTGTTGCGGTGCTAATTGCTCGGCAAATAGCTTGATGTCGTTGTTATCAAAATTTGATAATCGCGCAGCACTAGGCACGAGTTGAGTGAGCTGAATAACATGCAATAACGCAATTAAATCGTCCAGCACACTAACAAAATTACCATTTTGTAGTGCTATTTTTTCAATCGCATTGAGTAAGGCTTCACCGTCGTGGCATAAAATTGCAGACAGCAAAATGATCGCATGCGCACTATCCATCAATCCCAGCATAGATTGCACTGCAGGCACAGTTAAATTGCCATTTGTTTGTGCAATAGCCTGATCAGTCAAACTTAGAGCGTCACGCATACTGCCATCAGCGGCTTTCGCTAACGTTTGTAGCGCTACTGGATCAAAGGCAACTTGCTCTAGCGGGAGGATTTTTTCTAGCTGTTCAACTATTTGCCCTTGCGTCATTGCGTTCAGGTTGAACTGTAAACAACGAGACAGAATAGTCACAGGCAACTTTTGTGGATCGGTTGTGGCGAGCAAAAATTTTACATGCTCTGGCGGCTCTTCTAAGGTTTTAAGGAGCGCATTAAAACTGTGCTTCGACAGCATGTGCACTTCATCGATGAGATAAACCTTGTAGCGACCACGAGTTGGTGCATATTGTACGTTGTCTAAGATTTCTCGCGTGTCTTCAACTTTTGTACGAGAAGCCGCATCAATTTCGATTAAATCGATAAACTTACCAGTTTCAATCTCAGTACAGGCACTACACTGACCACAAGGCGTTGAAGTAACGCCTTGTTCGCAGTTAAGGCTTTTAGCAAAGATCCTAGCAATGGTTGTTTTGCCCACACCACGTGTTCCGGTGAATAAATAGGCATGGTGTAAACGCTTTTCATTAAGTGCGTTGACCAGAGCTTGTTTAACATGCTCCTGCCCCATTAATTCATGGAAGTTTTGCGGACGCCATTTTCGCGCCAGAACCTGATAGCTCATGCTTATTCGCCTTCGAACTCTACAAGTGAAAGGATTTTGATCCCAAGATCATTGATTTTCTTTTCACCACCAAGCTCAGGCAATGAAATAACAAACGCAGCATCAGTAGCTTCACCGCCTAAGCGCTTAACCAGTTTTGCTGTTGCTTCAATAGTACCACCTGTTGCAAGTAAATCATCAACAAGTAGCACTTTATCACCTGCTTCAATCGCATCTGAGTGTAATTCAAGCGTATCTTCACCATATTCAAGCTGGTAAGACTGGCTGATCACTTCACGCGGTAATTTACCCGGCTTTCTTACTGGAATAAAAGGAATACCTAACTCATACGCCAATGGTGCACCGAAGATAAAACCACGCGATTCAGTACCGATGATTTTAGTGAAGCCGCCATCTTTATAAGCCGCAACGAACGCATCAATTGTTGCCTTAAACGCAGCTGGATTTGCTAGAAGTGAAGTCACGTCACGGAACATAATCCCAGGTTTTGGGTAATTAGGAACCGTCGCGATACTATTTTTGATCAATGACATATTCTCTGTCGTCATAATTGCTTTGCTTTAAGTTTATTACAAAAGAGTGAGATTATAACAATTTTCTATCCGGTTGAAACCGACTGAGTGACTTTGTGTGTCAGGATGGAGGAAAAGCGAACAATTTAGCGAGTATTTTATACCAATTAGCTTAATTAAGTGATCTATTTTGAGGCGAGAAAATCTTGTCGATAACAAGGCGAAAGTTTTGCGATTTAGTTGTTCTAAATGAGAAATTTTTAACGCAGTTAGCGTCAGATTTGCTCCTTCAAATTGAGCAAGTATTAAGACTAATTGGTATATATCTGTATACAATCGAAAAAGGCTGCATATAGCAGCCTCTTGGTAAATACGTTCAGCTTGACTTATGCAAGCGCTGTTGCCCAGCCTAGAATCGCGTTTAAACAGCCAATTCCAGCGAATACAGCAACAAATGCTAGGAAATACTTTGCATTGAACGGATCTTTAAAGTCACCTTTAGACATAGATACTACCTTTAATTTTACAACTCGCGCAAACTGCCTAGCAGCAGAAAGCATTGACTAGCGCCCTAGTCCGAGTTTAAGCACGACAAAAACAGGCCGTATAATAGTCGATGTTGCCAATAGCTTAAAGGTTTTTTGTTTTGATAATGCCAAGATCCGCGAATTCAGCTAGTGTATGCTGTGCCCCTTGCTGCAGCTGCTCAATAGTAAACTGAGGCACTTGCTGCGCGATAACATCCACAATGTCAGTGAGTTGCATACCATCATTGGCTTCAATCACCGACAACATTAAGGCCGTCATCGGGTTTAGTGCGACAAACTGAACATCGTCCTCTTCGTCTCTATACAATGCAAAGCTAAATGTTTGCCCTGCTGTTTTAGTTGGCCTAAAGGTTTCACTGATCTGATGAACCGGATATTGATAATGTGCAACTCTGGCTGTACTTGCCAAGCTAATTTCAACATCTGCAAGCGCTTGTACTTCAATTGAAAGCTCATGCTCTGCCTCAACGATCGTTGCCACATCTAGCTCTAGCCATTCATAATGAGCAAGCTCTAACAAGAACTCAGGATCAGCTTCAGTGGGCTCGTATTCTGTTTGTAAAAACTGCAAAAACTCTTTGCTAATCTCTAAAAAGTATGGCGAATGACAATCGTGCTTAACAAAAAACAGCCTAATTAACATCAACCAATCTGTGTTGGTATACAAGCTTTTAAGTACAGGAAACGCACTGCTCACGAAGCCTTCAACGTTATTAAAAAACAGCTCTTGATAGATTTTTAAGCGCCGATCTTCTATGCCTTCAGGTGCAGGTTGGTTGTCTGGATCTCTGATATGCGCCATAAACTGCTGCTGAGTTTTTACAAAAGACATAGCTATACCTACTCCAAGCGCTTGGCGTATTTGGCCTGTATTGCTGAAATTTTTCCCGCTTCTGCCAGTAATTCTGCCATAGGAGGAATATTAAAATCACGCTCTAGTAACGTCGGGAACACCCCATGCAGCTCATAGGCTTTCTCTAACAAGTCCCACACCGGCGAAGATACTTCAGCGCCGTGTGTATCAACGAGTAAGTCTTCGGCTTCCACATAATGGCCTGCGATATGGCCGTATACAATACGCTCGGTTGGCATAGCCGCTAAGAATTGTTCAGCATCGTAGCCATGGTTAATAGCGTTGACATAGATGTTGTTGACATCGAGTAGCAAATCGCAATCGGCTTCGGCTAATACCCCAAGGGTAAATTCCAACTCCGACATTTCTTATCCAGGAGCGGCATAGTAAGAGACATTTTCTACTGCAATCCGGCGTTCTAGATGCTCTTGGACTGCTCGGATCCGCTTAGCGGTATGATGGATTGCTTCTTCAGTAAAAGGGATTGGCATCAGATCGTACATATGACCCTTTCCCGAACAATAACTCAGATGTTCACTATAGGTAGCGATATTATGCTGGTTAAAAAACGTCTTGAGTTGTGATAAAAATTCGCGATCAAGCGGTGCAGGTGAACCTAGCGATAACGATAAGCCATGACAGATAAAGGTATGTTGTTGCGTCAATGCTTGAAATTGCTTTGCAAGCTTACCGCCAAATTTTAGCCAGTTTTCTGGTGCAACCTCATAAAAGTCTACTTGCTTTGGCGGCGTATTGAGCACGTCATCAACCATTTCACGGCGCAAACCGAGTCCTAACTTGCCTAACTGCACTGTCATACTTCTCTCACTTTAGACATTATTTTAAAGATCCCAAAGCTCGCATCACCGAGGCTTTGCTGTATGCATAGCTCGCTTTGGAATTACCCAATAGCGCTACTATTACCTTAACATAACCAGCAGCGCTATTGGGTCGAACACAATGGTGTTTCTACTTAGTGGTTACCACCACACTTGCCTTCGCCGCACTTACCTTCTTTTTTGCCTTTAGCATCGCCACCACACTTGCCTTCGCCGCACTTACCTTCTTTTTTGCCTTTGGCATCACCACCACATTTACCTTCGCCGCACTTACCTTCTTTTTTGCCTTTGGCGTCGCCACCACATTTGCCTTCGCCGCACTTACCTTCTTTTTTGCCTTTGGCGTCGCCACCACATTTGCCTTCGCCGCATTTGCCTTCTTTTTTGCCTTTAGCGTCGCCACCACATTTACCTTCGCCGCATTTGCCTTCTTTTTTGCCTTTGGCGTCGCCACCACATTTACCTTCGCCGCATTTGCCTTCTTTTTCGCCTTTAGCGTCGCCACCACATTTACCTTCGCCGCATTTGCCTTCTTTTTCGCCTTTAGCGTCGCCACCACATTTACCTTCGCCGCATTTGCCTTCTTTTTCGCCTTTAGCGTCGCCACCACATTTACCTTCGCCGCATTTGCCTTCTTTTTCGCCTTTAGCGTCGCCACCACATTTACCTTCGCCGCATTTGCCTTCTTTTTCGCCTTTAGCGTCGCCACCACATTTACCTTCGCCGCATTTGCCTTCTTTTTCGCCTTTAGCGTCGCCACCACATTTACCTTCGCCGCATTTGCCTTCTTTTTCGCCTTTAGCGTCGCCACCACATTTACCTTCGCCGCATTTGCCTTCTTTTTCGCCTTTAGCGTCGCCACCACATTTACCTTCGCCGCATTTGCCTTCTTTTTCGCCTTTAGCGTCGCCACCACATTTACCTTCGCCGCATTTGCCTTCTTTTTCGCCTTTAGCGTCGCCACCACATTTACCTTCGCCGCATTTGCCTTCTTTTTCGCCTTTAGCGTCGCCACCACATTTACCTTCGCCGCATTTGCCTTCTTTTTCGCCTTTAGCGTCGCCACCACATTTACCTTCGCCGCATTTGCCTTCTTTTTCGCCTTTAGCGTCGCCACCACATTTACCTTCGCCGCATTTGCCTTCTTTTTCGCCTTTAGCGTCGCCACCACATTTACCTTCGCCGCATTTGCCTTCTTTTTCGCCTTTAGCGTCGCCACCACATTTACCTTCGCCGCATTTGCCTTCTTTTTCGCCTTTAGCGTCGCCACCACATTTACCTTCGCCGCATTTGCCTTCTTTTTCGCCTTTAGCGTCGCCACCACATTTACCTTCGCCGCATTTGCCTTCTTTTTCGCCTTTAGCGTCGCCACCACATTTACCTTCGCCGCATTTGCCTTCTTTTTCGCCTTTAGCGTCGCCACCACATTTACCTTCGCCGCATTTGCCTTCTTTTTCGCCTTTAGCGTCGCCACCACATTTACCTTCGCCGCATTTGCCTTCTTTTTTGCCTTTGGCGTCGCCACCACATTTACCTTCGCCACATTTGCCTTCTTTTTTGCCTTTGGCATCGCCACCACATTTACCTTCGCCGCATTTGCCTTCACCAGCGTCTAGTTGATAACCAGCGGTCATTGTTTCAAAACTAAATGGATTCGCATTTGCGTCTGTCGCGGTTAACCCCGCGGTACCCGCAACAACAGCGCTTAAAGTAAGGGCAATAGAGTTCTTTTTAACGGTATTCATAATGTTTGCTCTCTCAGAAATAGTAGATTCAATTAGTAGACCCAAACGTCTAAATATTTATTTCGCTAAACGTTTAAAAATTTTAGTTGCATTCGCTAAGTTGTGGTTTACATCCATTTATAGTCCATCTGTTGCCTTTTTGCTATTTGTGGATAACTAAGGGCTGTTGATGACTTGCAGCAAACAATTAGCTAAAATGTCGCGCTTTTCGATGAGTCATCAGTGACTCATTTTATTTTTGTTGTGTCTGAAGGTTAACACATGAAGCTAGTTCTAGCGCCGATGGAAGGTGTAGTTGATTTTAAAATGCGCGAATTGCTCACAGATCTCGGCGGCTTTGATCTTTGTGTGACTGAGTTTATTCGCGTTGTTGATCTCACCTTTCCACGCAGAGTATTCACTAGATACTGTCCTGAACTATTAAATGGTGGCTATACCAGAGCCGGAACACCGGTACGAGTACAGCTTCTAGGTCAGGTTCCCCATGCGCTTGCAGCGAATGCACGAAAGGCCATAAAGCTTGGCTCTCATGGTGTCGATTTGAACTTTGGTTGTCCTGCGAAAACCGTGAATAAAAGCCGCGGCGGCGCGGTTTTATTGAAAGAGCCTGAGCAAATCTATCAAATCATTAAAGCAGTTAGAGATGCGGTACCAGAAGAACATCAAGTAAGCGCTAAAATACGCCTTGGCTTTGACGATGATGCCAATAGCACTGAAATTGTCGATGCGGTCCAGCAAGGTGGTGCGTCGAGTTTGGCGATACATGCGCGTACCAAACGAGATGGCTACAAACCGCCAGCGTACTGGGAAAAGATCCCACCTTTACTATCAAGGTTAACCATTCCTGTCGTTGCTAACGGTGAGATTTGGCAAGTTGAAGATGCACTGCTCTGCCAAGCACGCAGCCAATGCCAAGATTTGATGCTTGGTCGCGGTGCGCTAGCCACCCCCGATTTGGCAGCAAAAATCAAAGCGTATGTTAACGGAACTCATTACACTCCACTCACATGGGAAAACGTGGTCTACCATATCCTCCACTCTTCCATGCATCAGGATGAGAATATGAGTGAAAAGTACTTTTCGGCTAGAACAAAACAGTGGTTAAGTTATTTGAAACGTCAGTATAGCGGCGCACATGTTCTTTTTGATGAAATCAAAACGCTCAAAAGCAAAGATGACGTCATGAAGGTGTTGCAGAAATACGCAATGTCTCCAGACCTTGATTCAAATCATAACAGTGAAGTTTAACTGAAATGATAATGGGGCGTCGGATAGGAGAGCGCCCATGAATGAAAACACACATAACTACGAGCAAAGCTTACAAGCTGAACTTGCTACACTTAGAAGCGACTTTTTAGGAGAGCTAAAAGCTTCACCCAATGAGTTTACTCATAACCTTGCCAATACCTTAGAGCTCAACCCACCCAATAAATGGCTTGATATTGTAATGGAAAAAATAAATCCCGAGCAGTTTCCGCTCTATGATAGGTTGATGAAAGTCGAAGCGGCATTATGCCAAATGGAGATCGGTCAGTTTGGTTATTGCTGTGATTGCGAGCAGACAATAGAGCTTGAGTTGCTAGAACAAGATCCAGCAACCCAACGCTGTCGCAGTTGTAAGACTAAGGCTTTAAAAAATGGGGATATGCAGCAAAAATAGTCGCTGGAAAATAGACTATATTAGCAATCAATTGTTGTGCTTGTTGTTCATTCAGCGCTAGTTTTGAGTTGAGCGCAACAAATGCTTGCTTTTGTGACCACCCTTGATAATGAATTCCCAAATCCACTTCCATTAAGGTCACGATTAGCGCTTTATGCTGCTCTATTACCTTTGTACACTTTGCTACTGTCGAAGGCACATTAATAAATCCATCACGCCAGTTGAGTCCACTAATTCTTTGGCAGTTAGCTGGCAATAACTCTAGTATATAAGGCTGTTGAGTATTAGGCGTTGTATTGAGCACAATTGACTTACTCTTTTTCTCATCTATTTTTGATAATATTGCCAAGACTTTATTAGGCGATTCTTGAATAGCTCCGTAAAAATTTAGTTTTGATTGGTACCACTCTTTCCCATTAGGTAACTGATGCAGCCCAAGCATAGCTCTTGGTTTATAATCATTTAAATAAGTCAGTAGCGTTGAACGTGATGGTGCGTCAATATCTGAATCTTCAAGTTGCTTTATTACGGCTTCCCGCTCAAACCGATTTAGGCGAATATTACTTTCATCGGCCTCTTTTAGTTTTGTTATTACAAATTTAAGCCACAGATCAAGTTCCTCAACACTCACTCTACCTTCTATGCTTTTAAGTACAGGGATATGACTAGGCCAAGGTAAGTAACGCTCTGGATATCGCTCTTGAATTCTTAAGTAGTCAAGCTCCTTATGCGCCATAACATCCGATTCATTCAAACTACTTGATAATAAAGCGTGCCGTAACTGTAAATAGCCCTCTGTGAACGGTAAAACAGTAATCTCATCCGTAGATGAATGACTTAAACTACTGTTAAGAGAAATTAAAGAAGTCCTGAGTTCCTGATAACTTACGACTGGCTTGCGCTCACTACAAGCGGATAGGAATATAAATGCGACCAAAGTAAGGCTGAACAATAAATGCTTTTTCATAATTTCACATTAAAACTTGAAATCAAAAAAGCCCCTTTCGGGGCTTTTTAATTAGAGGCTAACACCCCTGCGTTGTGCTTTTTCTTTGATAAAGCTCGACCAGCTAATCGCAAATCTTCTAGTGCTAGGATCTTCCTTCGCCTTCAAAATTGCTGCATAAGCTTGTTTGAACTTATCTTGATAGTAGTAAGCTTCCGCAAGATCAGCATATGTACTGCCTTTCTTTTTGGTACCAAGCTCTAACGCTTTATTTAGTCTAACTACTGCTGCACTGTACTGCAGATTTTGCAGTAAAAGGCCACCTGCTCTTCCATAAAGTTCTGCGTCATCGTCAAACTTAGCAGCTTCTTCATAGTATTTAGCAGCATCACTGATGTGTTTAGCTTGGTGGTAATAACTTGCAAGCGCAGTCACGTTTTGCTTAGTACGTTCAATTTTGCCATCTTTCATAGCCTTTTCGAACGTTTGAGCAGCACGCCAAGGATCTTCAGTTAGAGAGTATAAGCTTCCAAGAATCTTATAGTCATTCTCTTTTTCAAAGTAACCTTTGCTAAACGCAACCTTCATTACAGTCATACCTTTACTGTAATCTTCGGTTTGCAAATAAAAGCCACCTAGTTGTGTCCAAGCTTTCGGGTCTTCAGGGAAAACACGTACTAACTCTTCACCAACCTCTACAGCCTTTTTGAATTGCTTCAATTCAAAGTAAGCTGCAACTTTCATCAGATAATATTGTTTATTTGGCTCTTCTACACCTGCGATAGCTTTATCAGCTGGAGCAATAACATTAGTATATTGCTTTAACTCATAATAAGCTTGCGCGATACGACCGTGTACTTTAGGGTCATTTTCACCCGTAAAGTCCATCCACGCTTCATAGGCTTTGATACCTTCTGAGTACTTTTCAGTACCTAGCAGAAGGTCACCAAGCAACTTCATTAGATCGCCTTGATCTTTAAAGTTAAGCGCATCAGGAGCAATAGCTAAACGCGTATACTTAATCGCTTCGCCGTAGTTTTCCTTTTGAGCATAAAGCTGACCTAGGTAACGGTTAACCGTTGCTTTATCGAAATCATCTGAAGGGTCAAGCTCGCGAAGCATTGCAATCGCTTCATCGACTTTTTCTTCGTTATATAATTCGAACGCTTTGGCAACCTTTTTACCTACTCGCTCACCCATGATCTTAGTTTTTGCCGCTTTACGCTTCTCTATTTCTTCATAGTTAGGCGCAGCAGAAACTGACTCTGAGTAAATGCCACCAGTCAATGCAATTAGAAGAGCAAGAGCTGTAAATTTGGGTAAACTTTTCATGCCTGCCTCCTTAATTACCTTGGTTTAGTGTGAAATCAAGCTGGACTGTGATGCCAGGTTGCTTCTGTGGCTTACCATCAACAACTTTAGGACGGTATTTCCACTTACGAAGTGCACGCTTCGCTTCACGGTCAAAGATACGCTTTGGTTCAGCATCGATAATTTCAACATCTTCGACTCCACCTAGCTCATTGATCGTGAAAGATAAACGTACCCAACCTTCTTTGCCATCACGAGCGGCTTGAGGTGGATATTTTGGCTCAATTCGAACGATAGGTGTTGCATCACCATCACGGCCAAACTCGCCAGGTCCAGATAAACCACCTGCAGTACCACCTAGGTCAATGCTAGGCATGTTAAAGCCGATGTTACCCGCAGAAGGATCAGCCGTGTCTGGCTGAGGCGGCTGCGGTTTTGGCGGCTGCTTAGGTGGTGGCGGCGGCGGAGGCGGGACACGCTTCCGCTGCTGCACCTTTGATTCAGGCGGATTCGACATAATCTCGACTACGATTTGTTCCTTTTGTACATCTGCCCTATCTGCTCCTCCGGAGATAAGATATGACATGAAAAAGAACAAGCCGAGAGTTACTGCCCCACCTGCTAGAAGTGAAAACAGAAGTCGAATCATTACTGATCTCCAGCTATTGAAATCTTCAAGTTGTCGCCAGTCGCTTTAATTTGGTCCATAACTTGAACTACTACGCCGTGCTTCGCGCCTTTATCGGCTTGAATAATAATCACGTCAGTAGGTTGTTCTGCCATCAGACTTTCAAGGTTTGCACTTACACGCTCAACATCAACTTGACGCTTGTCCATCCAAATCTCACCGTTTTCACGGATTGCGATAAAGATGTTCGCATTCTTAGTCTTTTGTGCTTGTGCCGCTTTTGGCTTGTTAACCTCAATACCAGCTTCTTTAACAAAAGAAGTGGTTACGATGAAGAAGATAAGCATGATGAATACGATGTCTAGCATCGGCGTCATATCTACTGCTGCATCTTCCTCTTCACGAAAACGTTGTTTACGTGCCATAGTTCAATCTCTCTCTAGTGATGAGGCAAGCTATTAACTAGCTTCTCTTTAGCCATTTTTGCACGTGCTTCTAGACGCGTGCTAAAGAAAACACCTGATAGTGCCGCAACCATTCCAGCCATTGTTGGTACCGTAGCCATTGATATGCCTGAAGCCATTAATCGTGCGTTACCCGTACCTTGAGTAGCCATCGTTTCAAATACTGTGATCATACCTGTCACTGTACCTAAAAGACCGATTAATGGACACATCGCAACCAATGTTTTGATAATCAACATGCGCTCATCTAATTTTTCAGACGCTTCAGAAATCCAAGCATCGCGGATTCTGTGTGCGTACCAAGACGTAGTATCTTGGCGGGCGTCCCACTTAGCAACGATATCCTTGTGTAGCTTAGGAAACTCGCCTAGTAGGAACCAATAGCGCTCAATCATTAAAACCCACATTAGAAAGAGTGCTATCGCGACCACGTATAATACATCGCCGCCTGTAGCAACAAAATCCCTGATAGATTCCCATATCTCCATCAGGACTAACATTAGGCTTTCTCCTTCTCCGCGTGAGTAGCAACAATACCTGCGCTTTGCTCATCTAGGATGTGTAGAACCGCTTTGCTACGACCGTGTACAACAGCGTGAAGTAGAATTAGAGGTAGAGCTGCAATAAGACCTAGTGCTGTAGTTACTAGCGCTAGAGAGATGTTACCTGCCATGATTTTCGGATCACCAGTACCGTAAAGTGTGATTGATTCGAATGTCATGATCATACCAACAACCGTACCTAGTAGACCTAGTAGTGGCGCGATAGCCGCTAAGATCTTAATGATGTTTACACCCATCTCGATACGTGGAGTTTCACGTAGGATAGCTTCATCAAGCTTAAGCTCTAGGTTTTCAACGTCTTGATCTTTGTTATCATGATAAACTTTCAAGATACGACCAAGTGGGTTGTTTGTGTTAGGGTTATTCGCGTTTTTGATTTGCGCTTTGATTTTACCGCTAACAATGAATAGGTCTAGCATACGAACGATTGCAATCAACGCACCTAAAATAAGTAGTGCTGTAATGATGTAACCAACCGTATCACCTTGGTGCCAGCGCTCTTCCATCGTTGCACGTTGAGTATTAAGTTGTAGTAATGAACCACGAGTCGGGTCAACTGCAAACATAACGAACTGATTAGCAGGTGCACCGATTAGACGCTCAACACCACCTAGTTCACCACTTGGTTGCTTACCAAGAGGAACAATTTGCTTGTTCTCAGCATCGTAAATAACGTAGCCATCTTTAGTTACAAGGTTGAAGTTACCAACACGTGTTACTTCTTTGACGTTTACATCACCATTTAGCTCAGCAACTTCAGCTTCAAACTTAGTTACTTTCGCAGACTCAGTCATTTCAGTTTGGAATGCAATCCAAAGATCTTCAAGTTCACGAGTAGTTGGCAGCTCTTTCGCTTCAGCTAGTGAACGAAGAACTTCTGCACGTCCAGGTTTTTCAGCACTTACTAGTGAAGCTTCGATTGAACCGATAGCGTCAGCAGCTGAACGACGTACAACACCAAACATTTCACCAAGTGTACCTTTGGCATTTTCTAGCTCAACTTCTTTCTCAGCAAGCGTCACTTCGTTCTGTTTGAATTGTTCATTTAAACGCTCACCGCGTGCTTTCTCAGCAGCTAGTTCACGCTTCGCTTTGTTCAACAATGCTTGTTTGTCAGCACGGTCGTTTAAAAACTCTTGCTCACGCTGCTTGTTGATTTTACCTTCAGAGATACGGTTTTGTTTAACCTGCTCTAGGATTTTGTCTAAGGCTTCAGTGTTTGCGTGTGCATTTAGCGCGGCACCAGCAGAAACTGTTAACGCTGCAGCAACAGCAAAACCTTTAAATAGTTTCTTCATCATTAATTACTCCGCGCCAAAGATAGGTAGGTTTACAAGTTCAGGAGCCGCTTGCTTACGTGCAATACGGATCATGCTCTTAACTGGCTTCAGATATTCTTCGCCAAGTTGATCCCACTGCTTTGAGTCATTGTTCCAAACCCAAGCGTGTTTTTGGTCGAACGACTGGGCTACATATGCAATACGGCCAAGACGTGCGAAGTCAACATTGATGTTTTTGCCATTTTGCTCAAGAGAACCTTGGCTCGCAACCATTGTTGTGCTGTAGTCAGTTTCAATAGTGTAAGCTTCAAGAACTTGACGGAACTTCTCAGAAGTCGTTACAGACGAGTTAGTCATGATGCTGCGAAGTTTCTCAACGCGCTCTAGACGTGTTTCTTGATTAAACGGAACGTCCGCTTTGATGAATTGCTCAAGCGTATCGATCATGCGATACATCAAAGGCACAACGTCCTGTTTTGTCTTGTCAATAGTACCAATTTGACGCTCAAGAGACTCAATACCTGCATTTTGATCTGCTACAAGACGTGCAACGTGATCGTTATACACTTTAAGCAGTTCTGCTTCTTCAACCAGACCACGGTATTCCGCGATCATTTCTTGAGACTGACCGTAAAGGTTATCAATCTTTTCTTGAGACTTTTTAGCAGCCGTTTGAGTTTGTTGACCTACTTTTTGTATGTCATTCAAAGGATCTGCAATCACATTGCTGCTTGCAAAAGCTGTCGCGCCTAAAAGCGCCGTAGCTACAAGGCTCTTTCTGATTTTAACAGACATAGTTCCCAACCAATTAAGTAATGTTACTTTTATAATTTTCGCGCTCTCACCAACGTGAGAGCAACCCTGATATCATTTGACAGATATCAACTGTCCAATAATGCTAAATGCAACACGATGTGTCAACTTCACTGTGAAAACATTTTTTGTCAATAAATAAGTAATAATTATATACAAAACAAAAAATTAACATCAAAAACACAGCAAAAGATACACATCCTTTGTAAAACCAACCTTTTGCATACGCTGTTTACAATATTTTACATCAGATTTATTCCAATAAATTGAATAGATATTCCAAATAGAAATTATGAATAACCTATTAAAACAGCAGCATAAGCTAGATTTCTCATTGCACAGAACGCAAATTATTTCATCTTCTGCGAACTAACGCAAAATTTGTTTATCTGTCCCAAATCGCTTGATCTATTTTTTCCTGCAGAATTTGAACGAATTCAGCGACGTGTAGACCATCCATTAAGGCATGGTGGACTTCAATACAAAATGGCATCGTACCATCTGCTTTATTGTATTTTCCGAACACAAATTTTGGGATGCCGAAGTCATCTCGACTGTGTCTCGCATGACCAAAACTGGAAAAAGATAACCATGGAAGTATAGATACATGAACACAATTTGGCACCTGACTTTCCATTAAAAATTGCTCATTGACTAGCGGTCCATTTAGTTGCTCAGTTTTGCTATGAATATTGGCGCTAATAAAGCGGTTGAAATCACTTTCAGGTGCGAGCCTTACAAATCTAAAGGTTTCATCCCCTCGCAGAAAAACACTGCTAATTTCTACAGCATCATATTCAACCACCTCTCCTGCCTCTATACGGTAACGAATAGGGGTATAGCTTTGTAATGCCAGTTGTAGTGCGTATAGGCAACTAAGAGAAAACGGAACGGCATTACGTTTACTCATTTCGTAAACTCTTTCCATTTGTAAGCTGACGGTAACGGTGAAGTAAGGTTGGGCAAAATCATTGAAGAACGAAAAGTGTTCTTGGCGAGGCCAAGTATCAAGAGGTATTTTCTTTTTCATACAAAAAAAGGGGCGCATGCCCCTCTCTGGTAATTAAACGGCGATGTTATTATAGACCGTTTTCAATAATCTCTTGAGCTAATTTATCAGCAATTATATGTGTTGAAACTTTCTCATCTTCAGAACGCTTAAAGATTTCGGTTAGCGTGTCGTAGATACCTTCAACGTGTTTAGTTGCTGCTGCCTCATCATAACCTTCAGGTTTTGTTTCATAGTAAACATTGATGATTCCACCAGCATTAATCACATAGTCTGGTGCATATAAAATGCCTTTTTCACGAATGATCTCACCATGACGCGACTCTGCAAGCTGGTTGTTTGCACACCCTGCAATAATCGTGGCTTTAATACGTGGAATAGTGTCGTCATTTACCGTAGCACCTAGTGCACACGGCGCATACACATCAACATCTAAATCATAGATTTCGTCAATACCAACAGCAGTAGCATTGAAATCATTGACCACTCGTTGCACTGACTCTTCGTTGATGTCAGTAACAAATAGCTCTGCACCCGCTTCATGGAGGTGCTTACATAAAGTGTAAGCAACTGCACCCAAGCCCTGTACGGCAACTTTGATACCAGCCAAGTCTTGGTGACCATACTTGTGTTGGTAAGCTGCTTTAATTCCAAGGAACGTGCCTAACGCAGTAAATGGAGAAGGGTTACCGCTTTTACCTTCGAGGCCCATTACGTAGTTAGTTTCTTTATGCATTACCATTACATCACCGGTTGTGATGTTTACATCTTCAGCTGAGTAGTAACTGCCACCTAGGCGGTCTAGGTGTTTACCAAATGCTCTGAATAGCGCTTCTGACTTGATAGTCTTAGCATCGCCAATAATGACAGATTTGCCACCACCAAATGGTAAACGTGCAACCGCATTCTTATATGTCATCCCTTTAGACAGACGCAGTACATCATATACTGCATCTTCATCAGAGGCATAATTCCATAGGCGACAACCGCCTACCGCTGGACCTAGTTTAGTGTTATGTACCGCGATAATCGCTTTTAGGCCTGATGCTTCGTCTGAACAAAATACGACTTGCTCATGGTTATCAAATTCAACTTGGTTAAATACAGCCACTTTCTTCTTCTCCAAAAATTATCTATCCCATACGGGTAAGCTCTTAAGTGTGACTTTGCGTTCAATACCACACTAAGGGCAAATAGCGCTGAAATTGGCAAGACTCTATCACTAACTCTAGCACCATTCCACAAATTGAGATGATATAAACCCAATTCAAAGTAAATACGAATATTTAATTTAATAAAAAACCATATTAGAAAAAAACAAACCATTAAAAAATCAAATAGAGGAATTTTAATTCAAGTTATTGAACTTTTCTGAAGTTACTGTTTATGTAAACGGAAGGTAAACAGTCATTGTAAACATATCCATACAAAAAAGGAGGCGTATAGCCTCCTAAGTAGTACTTCGGCTCCCAACTTAACACTGAAACCGAATGTTTGAAGTGGAAAGTACCTATTTTGTACTCTCCATCAATGTATAGCTGATTAACTAAGTTTGCTATCTAACTCTTCAATTCGTGCTTTCCAAATTGCTGGGCCTTGGGTATGCGCATTCTCACCATTGCTATCAACAGCAACCGTCACCGGCATGTCCTCTACTTCAAACTCGTAAATAGCTTCCATACCTAAGTCTTCAAACGCTACAACACGTGATTTCTTAATTGCCTTAGCCACCAAGTACGCTGCGCCGCCTACAGCCATAAGATACACGGCTTTATTTTGTTTGATTGACTCGACAGTTGCTGGACCGCGCTCGGCTTTACCGATCATGCTGATAAGACCCGTTTTCTCTAACATTAGATCAGTAAACTTATCCATACGTGTAGATGTGGTAGGGCCTGCAGGACCCACGACTTCATCGCCAACAGCATCCACTGGACCCACGTAATAGATGAACTTATTAGTGAAATCGACACCTTCTGGCAAGCCTTGACCAGAATTCATCATTTCTTGCAGACGTTTATGCGCTGCATCTCGACCAGTTAAGATCTTGCCTGAAAGCAACACCGTTTCACCCATTTTCCATTCTTGGATATCTGCTTTGGTCAAAGTATCTAAATTGACGCGACGCGTATCTTCACCCACTTCCCAAGTCACTTCTGGCCAATCTTCGAGCTTTGGTGCTTTTAGATCTGCAGGACCTGAACCATCTAGTGTGAAATGTACGTGGCGTGTAGCCGCACAGTTAGGGATCATTACCACTGGCTTAGACGCTGCGTGTGTTGGTGCTGTTTTGATTTTAACGTCAACAACGGTTGTTAAACCACCAAGGCCTTGTGCGCCAATGCCTAGCTTATTTGCACGTTCAAAAATTTCTAGACGCAGCTTTTCTTCTGCAGTTTCGGCGCCACGTTCCATTAGCTCATGGATATCAACCGGATCCATTAAAGATTCTTTTGCCAATACAGCCGCTTTTTCTGCTGTACCACCGATACCTATACCTAGCATACCCGGAGGACACCAACCAGCGCCCATTGTCGGTAATGTTTTTTCTACCCATTCTGCAACATCATCTGATGGATTTAGCATCACCATTTTAGTTTTGTTTTCAGAGCCGCCCCCCTTCGCTGCAATCATCACTTCAACTTCAGCACCAGGTACTAAATCAATGTGTACTACCGAAGGCGTATTGTCTTTGGTGTTTTTACGGCTACCAGCCGGATCGGCAACGATTGATGCACGTAGCGGGTTATCTGGGTTCATATAGGCACGACGAGTTCCCTCATCTACCATTTGTTGTACCGTCAAGTCAGTTTTATCCCACTTAACGTCCATACCGACTTTAACAAAGCAGGTTACTATCCCAGTGTCTTGACACAGCGGGCGCTTACCTTCTGCTGACATGCGTGAGTTAATTAAGATCTGTGCAATTGCATCTTTCGCGGCCTTACTTTCTTCTTTTTCGTAGGCTTTTTCTAGTGCTTGGACAAAATCAAGTGGGTGGTAAAATGAGATATATTGAAGCGCATCTTCAATGCTATCAATAAAGTCTTGCTGACGGATTGTACTCATGACGGTTCCTCAATTTTCGACGGTATTTTTTGGTATTGAAACTTTCGCTGGCAATTGTTGTTATTCAGCGTCAGAAAGTCAATTTCAATACCTTAAACTATGGAATAGCAGGTAACTATGATAACCTCCCCGCCCGTTTGGGGCTAGCTTTGCAGGTCAAGTAAATGATAAACGAGCGAATAAACTGTACGAAATTAGACATTAGGCACAATGCACTAGAATTATTTGAACACTTTGCAAACGGATCTCAGGCTATCCTGTTAGATTCAAGCGATTCTGATCACATCAATAGTCGCTACGATATCATTGCGATTGCACCAATTAATTTACTTGAAGCTAAAGACGGAAATGTATTTTTAGACGGCGAACTACAAAGTGAATCTATATTCACTGTGATGAAAGATAAGCTTGCCCAGTATAGTAATTGCAGTGCTCCCCATGATTTACCTTTTAATGGCGGTTGGCTTGGTTATTTTGGCTATGATCTCGGCCGTTATATTGAACACATACCACATTGTGCAGAACATGATATTCGGCTCCCCGATGCCTGTGTTGGCTTGTATCCAGACGCGTTAATTTATGACAAAGTACACAAAGCTTGGTTTTATGTGTCGCAACCTGATACACAAAGGCTAGAAATGTATTTGCAGCGGCTCGAGGACACCTCAGCGTTCGAGCCATTTAGGCTGACGTCACAGTGGCAGTCAAACATGACTAGAGCGCAATACGAGCAAAACTTTGAGCGCATTCAATCTTATTTGTTAAGTGGCGACTGTTATCAAATAAACCTAGCACAGCGATTCAGTGCTAACTTTGAAGGAACTCCGTGGCTGGCGTACAAAAAGCTTCGAAGCCACAACCAAGCACCTTTCTCAGCATTTTTTAACTTAGGCAATAGTGCCATTGTTTCCGTGTCGCCAGAGCGCTTCATCCAAGTTAAAAACAATATTGTAGAAACTAAGCCGATTAAAGGCACCTTGCCAAGGTTACCAAATACTGACGCCGATAAAGCGCAAGCTGAAAAACTGAGAAACAGCAGCAAAGATCGAGCTGAGAATGTCATGATAGTAGACCTACTACGTAACGACTTGGGTAAAGTGGCCAAGCCGGGTTCTGTTGCGGTTCCATCACTCTTTGCAATCGAAAGTTTTCCTGCGGTTCACCATCTAGTCAGCACAGTAACGTCTAAACTAGCCGAGGGTAAATGTGCTGTTGATCAACTCGAAGCGGCCTTCCCTGGCGGCTCCATAACAGGTGCCCCTAAGATCCGCGCCATGGAGATCATCGAAGAGCTAGAGCCGCACAGACGCAGCGTTTATTGCGGCTCAATCGGCTACCTTAGCGCCTGTGGTAATATGGATACCTCTATCACTATCAGAACCCTAGTTTGTCATCAAAATAAGATACATTGCTGGGCAGGTGGTGGTATAGTCAAAGACTCTCAAGTACAGTTGGAATTTGAAGAGACTTACCACAAAGTGAATAAAATCCTCCCGGTATTGAATGAAGATTGATCAGGTTATATCGCAATTTATGCTGGCGCCCATCATGGCGCAAACACCAACTACACTGCATACTCTAAAGCAAAGTGCGGTGCTTATTCCTATTGTTGATGTAAACACTCGAGCCCACCTGTTGTTTTGCAAACGCAGCAGCGAATTGCCGAGCCACCCGAGTCAAATTTGCTTTCCTGGCGGCAAAGTCGAACAACAAGATAGCAATATCATCAATACAGCACTGCGCGAAACCGAAGAAGAGATAGGTCTGACAATCTCTGAGTCTCAAGTACTGGGCATATTGCCGTTTATGCAAACGCTAACCGGCTACCAAATCACCCCCGTTGTTGCTTCTGTACAACAAGATGCGACTTGGGTGAATCAAAGCGACGAAGTGCAACAAACCTTTACAGTGCCATTAAACCAATTAAGCACGGCCAAGAATTGGCGAACTTTCCATTTTACCAATAAAGGCAAACCAGTTTCACTCGACGGGTTTATGACACCGCACGGTTTACTGTGGGGCGCAACGGCAAAAATCGTCAAACAGTTCACCGCCCTATTTTAGCTCTTAACTGGTAAGACCTTTTTTAAAATCCCCCTCCACCTTGCAGATTAGAGACCTTTCTATCACGCTTACTGCAAAGCTGGCATATACTTTTGCCGATTATGGGTTACTTCCCTAAGTAGACACGTTATGATGGCGTCCGTTTTAAAGGCAATGTGAGTAAAATTTATGATCAGTGCATTCGATATGTTTAGTATCGGTATTGGCCCTTCTTCCTCTCATACAGTGGGACCAATGCGTGCTTCTAGGTTATTCGTACAAGACCTTCAGGCACAAGGCATCGTTGATGATATCACTTCGGTGAAAGTGGAACTGTTCGGTTCTTTAGGCCAAACAGGTATTGGCCACGGCTCTGGCAAAGCTGTTATTTTGGGACTTGCGGGTTACGACCCTGAGACCATAGATGCAGATCTAGTACCAGAGATCTTAGAAACCATAGAAAATGAACAGGTTATCTATCTCGACAAGCAACATAAAGTAAAATTTCCTAAGCAAGGCGCGATTGTTTTTCACCGTCGCAAAACGCTGCCTAAGCACTCCAATGCAATGGAAATAAAAGCGTACAAAGGCGAAGAGCTTGCTCATAGCCAAATTTACTATTCGATTGGTGGTGGCTTTATCGTTACCGATCAGAATTTTGAAGCTGAAAAGCAAGCTGCGCTAGATATCAGAACAGAAAACCCAGCACCTTACCCATTCAATTCAGCCGCCGAGCTACTGGAAATGTGTAAAGAGTCTGGGCTTAGTGTGTCTTCGTTAATGATGGCCAACGAGAAAACGCTACGTAAAGAATCTGAAATCAAAGAAACGCTATTCCACATCTGGCAAGTAATGAAAGCGTGTATTGAACGTGGTATGAAAACCGAAGGTATTTTACCAGGCGGTTTAAAGGTTCGTCGTCGTGCACCTAGCCTGTATTTAAAACTCAGTGTAGAAACGCACCAAGATCCACTGCGCGCAATGGATTGGGTGGATTTGTTTGCACTGGCAGTCAACGAAGAAAATGCAGCGGGCGGCCGCGTAGTGACCGCACCAACCAATGGTGCAGCTGGTATTCTTCCAGCGGTGTTAATGTACTATCACACTTTTATCAAAGAAGTGGATATAGAGATTGCCACACGTTATCTACTTACCGCAGCGGCAATTGGGATCTTATATAAAAAGAATGCCTCAATTTCTGGTGCTGAAGTAGGATGTCAAGGTGAAGTAGGTGTTGCGTGCTCAATGGCTGCTGGCGCGCTAACCGAAATAATGGGTGGTAACGTTATACACGTCGAGAATGCCGCCGAGATTGGTATGGAGCATAATCTGGGTCTTACCTGCGACCCTGTCGGTGGGCTTGTGCAAGTTCCGTGTATTGAGCGTAATGCGATGGGCTCTATTAAAGCTATTAACGCATCTCGCCTTGCTTTACGCGGTACGGGCGATCAAAAAGTATCACTAGATAAAGTGATTAAAACGATGCTTGATACCGGTAACGACATGAAAACCAAGTACAAAGAAACCGCACGCGGTGGATTGGCAGTAAATATTATTGAGTGCTAACTGACAATTGTCAGTTCACTTTATAGATGACTTAATGGCATCATGATGGCAAATCATGATGCCATTTTTTATGGTGTATACAGATTAAATTACTGATTTTAGTTTACTCTTTATAAGCATGAATAATTAACTTTAGACCAGAGTAAGCGGTAAAATAGCGCATTGTGGTCAAAACCTTTATATAGCAACTGCCTGTTACAACAATAGAGTTTTTATGGTGACAGCACTTAATCACCTTGCAAACGCAAAAGTATCTATTGTCATTTAGTCAAGGCAATATGTAGTAACCATGGAATAATTTCTACAAGATCCATGATAAATAAGCATTATCAGAAATTCAGGCTATTTACATCCATACGGTAATAGATGGATAAAATACGACTAAGCTAAATATCAACATCAATTATCAACAAAAAGGAGTAAATTGATTATGTCCGGCACTACGATGGTTTTTTTAATTGTACTTATTAGCGTTGGTGGAGGCATACTTAGCGAAATGTATAAACGCCGTTTAGAATACAAAAAGTTAGATTCGCAAAGCCAAAAAGAACGAGACCAGTTGCACACAGAGCTTAATGCTTTGAAATCAAGAGTTGCAATTCTTGAGCAGATTGTGACCGACGAAGGTTATCAAGTTAAAAAGGATATCAACAATTTATAATAGCTTCCCGCCAATGATTACAGACAAACAGGTTAAATACTCCTCTAACCTGTTTGTTTTTTCATCTTTCTCAGCTACCATTTACATTCGTTTTCAATGCCATTAACTACTTGAAAGTATGAATAAAAAATAATTTTTATTCACATCGTTATTACAAACAAATAAATTATAAAATTGCTAACATAAATTTACTTGAGTACATTTGTTGCCGTAAAGAGTACAAAGGTAAATAACATGAATAACAATAAATTTAAATACACGGCGCTATCGACAGCGATAGTTTTAGCCCTATCAGCCTGTGGTGGCAGTGATAAAGATAATGGCAACACTGCGCAACAAATTGACCGTTCACCTCAAGCTGGTGTGACTCAGCTAGAGAATGTGAAACACTGGCAGACCATTTCAGGTACAATTCAGGCTTCAGATCCAGATAGTGATAACCTTTCAATCGCAATATTTGATGGCGAAACTGAGATAACACCGGTAGACAATGTTTATACATTGCCACACGGTGTTTTAACACTAAAGAGTATCTCTACGTTTGATTACTTGCCGCTTACAGGCGAAGCAGCAACAATTAAATATACCGTTACAGCCAAAGGTAAATCTGCAAATGGTAGCATTGAGATCCCAGCATCAATTACAGATCCGCTTGCAAACCAACAGTGGCATTTAAGAAACACTGAACAGTCAGCATTCTCACAAAGCGAAGTGCTCGTAGAACAAATGGCCAAACGTAGACTGGGTAGTTCTGCATCTGAAGATGAGCTCAAAGCCGAAGAACAAAAACTTAGAGATTCATTCGTAGGTAGCAAAATAGCAGGTAACGACCTAAATGTCGCAGAAGCACATGCGTTAGGGATCACAGGTAAAGGCATCATTTCCGTAGTTGTTGACCACGGCACAAATATCGGCCATGAAGATTTGAGCGATAATGTACTTTCAGGTCGTTCAATTAACCTTCTTCCGAATGCAAGCGATCCTACCGATCCGACTATGACAGGATATTGGACTGAGCAAGAAGACAAAGACGGTAATATCGAAGAAGTATACGAAAAAAATGATATTGAAGCGCACGGCACCGCTGTTTCAGGGTTAATCGCAGCTAAGGGGTGGAATGGACTCGGCGGGCGAGGTGTAGCTCCGGACTCAAGCCTTATTAGTATTAACTACTTAGATTATCAACGCGGTGGCCTAATAGATTTAGCCATTATTCACGGCATGGATGGTAGCGGTATCCGTAAAGATGAAAATGTCTTATTTAACAGAAGCTATGGCTATAGCCCTGCCCATTTTTTACCAGAAAACGAAGTTAGAGAATCACTCTTCGCCTATGCACCTTCAACTCTAAGAGACGGTAAAGGAGCCTTAAGTATCGTCGCTGCTGGGAACGAGTTTGTTAATGGTTCACATAATGGTGACTACTGTAAAAGAACGAATGTCGCCAGTATCGGATTAGGCTGTATTGATGTAAACGTTTCTCAAGCCAGCCGCTCGCCGCATAGCTTAACAGTTGCAGCTGTTGCTGCAAATGGTAAGAAGTCGAGTTACTCTTCTGCTGGTAGTGCTCTATTTATTTCAGCTCCAGGTGGTGAATACAGGGCATTTGCTCCTGCGATGGTCACAACAGACGAGATGACATGCTTGGAAGGCTATTCAAGCTTTGCAGGAGTAGAAGAGCTGTACCAGTATGGCTCGCAAGCATTTGTTGAGGCCTTTGCCAACTTCAATTACCCTGGCCATCCACAGAATGCAAACTGCAATTATACAAATACAATGAATGGTACTTCTTCAGCCGCTCCTAACACCTCTGGTGTGATTGCTTTGATACTTGAGGCCAATCCAGATCTGAGTGCAAGAGATATTCGTCATATTTTAGCTACGACAGCGGTCAAGAATGACCCAGAAAATAGTCAAGTTAAATTAACAACACCAACCGGCGAATTCATTGCACATTTAGGTTGGGTGAAAAATGCTGCAGGTTACCATTTTAATAACTACTATGGGTTTGGCCTTGCGAATGCAGGCAAAGCAGTCAAAATGGCGATGAACTACAAGACCGACTTAGGCACACAAATTTCCTCTGAGTGGATCGATGCTGGTAGTCAAATATTGGAAACCAAAATCGATGCTAATGGGTTCCCTGAACTTGTCGCACCAACAACCCCAAGTTTGAACCTTACGATTCCAGATAACGATGCACAAGGTGTTACACATAATATCGTATTAGATGATGAAATGACGGTAGAGTCGATGCAGTTCCGCTTTACGATTTCAAACCCAGAAATGGCACTATATAATAATCCAAGTATTCCTGGTGATACCGCGAGCTCTGCTGGTACTGATCTAGCACTTGAAGTAACTTCTCCATCGGGTACCAAGGCAATTGTACTTGCGTCTAAACATGCCCACTTAATGCCCGCAATCCTAGATGGTTACTATCGTTCAGGCTATGTGCAACTACCTTCAGTACACTTTTTGAGCAATGCATTTTATGGTGAGCAGGCAAAGGGGACTTGGACTGTAAGAGCCGTGGACACTGATAAGCCGGACCAAGTAAACTATTTAAATAGGGCTAATAAAGCGAGTATTGTATTTGCAAACTCAGAACCTTCGACTCTTGAGGGTTGGGGTTTAAGAGTTATCGGGCGTAAGTAAGAGGTAATTAAAATGAATGTAAAAAAACTATTTTTGGCTTCTGTCTCAGTAATTTCAATGAACACACTAGCAAACGTCATGACCTCTGAGCTTAAGCCATTAGAACTAAAAGCCGTTGATGTAGCAACGTTGAAAAAAGTAAAAGATACCGCTGAAACCGCAGTTTTAACTAAAGAAGCAAGACTAAAGGCTCTACCAGCTGCGATTGCAGCACCCGAAAAGACAGTTAGAGTGCATCATGATATTGCCTATGTAAAATCAGCCTCGATAGGCAAAGTTGGTTATTATAAAGGAGATGTACTTTCCGACAAGCAAGGAAACAAGCGGGTAGTTTCTGGCAATCTGGAAATTAAGTATAATGGTGACCTGCAAAGTATTGCAAACAAGTTCGATCTCATTATTTTACGAGACTTCGAAAATAAGATTGCTCTAGTTAAACCAAGATCAAATAATATTGAACTGAATAATCTTGCACTGGAACTAAGCAAGTTAGAACAAGTTGCAGTTGCTGAGGTTGAGTTACTTGGCAGCTTAGAGCGAGCGTTCTAAGCAAGACTGTTGCCACACTAAAAGAAGGCCAGCTCTACAATAATTCAGAGCTGGCCTTGTTGTCTTTGACTACCACTAAATAAACGTAGCGCTAGTATGGTTTGTTGATAGTCAAATTAAGGTTGATATCTTGTATACGTGTATAAAAAGCACGCGATAAATTCCCAACCTTTGTTAAGACCAACTTCCCAGATCCACAACCATCTGGTACCGCTATTGATCTAGTATTGATATATGGCGTCGCCGAATAGCTAACCTGCTGATATCGAACACCAAACGCCCTATCTTCAGCAACTAAGGTATTTTCACAATACAACTGAAAGTCCATTGCAAAGTTAGACGAATACCACGCACTATATACTGAACCGCTGAGGTTAAAGTCCAATATGCTGTTTTGGCCGATAATGAGTGTCTCAAAGGGAAACTCATATCCAGTTTCAGCATACTGGGGTTCGCCATCTTTAACACTATATCGCTCTTTGATAACGGCAAAGTCGGATTTAGTCAAATTAATGGTTTCACCAGTAATAACAGTTGGTAGTGCAACACAGTGAGTACTCACCGCGATACTGCCAAATAATACAAGTGAACAATATAACTTGCTCATTAGCCACCTACCACTTCGATGACTTTAACTCGCAGCTTCATATCGGTATAAATCGTGTAAAACTGACGGCTTAAATTACCCTCTTTATTAATTCGGATTTTCATCTTTTTACACTGACCCGCTGTATTACGGATCTCACTGACTCTTGGCTTTGCGGTATAGGATACTTGGTCATACCTCACTCCAAAGGCAAAAGTCGCCCCAATTATTTGCTCAGAACTAGGATCATTGGTTGCATCACTGCAACTGACAAACATTGAAGCAAGCATATTGCCGGCAAACCATTTGGTCTTAATCTCTCCATCAACTTCATAGAGCAGAGACTGACCATAATCGCCCTCAACAAACAGCTCTTTCTCATAGCCTACCACTGCTGTAGTACTACCATATGGTTTAGTGATGGGCGTAAAGTCAGAGAAGTCCAATTGGTATATAACACCACCAACATGTACTGGGTTTGCATTAGTAATTGCACTAATGCAGCAAAAAGCAACGCCAGAAAGCAATTTTCTAACCATCATATACACCTTTCCTTAGTTTGAGGTTGAATCAGACACTGTATAGCTTCCAAGTACAGTGCTAACACGGTCGCCTTTAGCTAAATTCACATTGAGTGTTAAAGACTCACAGCTTGACAGATTTTCTCTAAAAACAGACTGCTCAACGCGAATATTTGCGATGTCTGCAACCACATTTTCGTTGGTAAATTCACTGTCGTGGCTTGTGATGTCAAACAAAACGTTGTCATCGCAACGCAGTGCAACCTGCGCCTCAAATTCGGCCTCAGTATGGTTCACCTCACGAGTTGCACCTGTACACACATCAGCTTGCAGATAGGTGCACACAGAGATACTTTGACGACTTATCGTTTTAACTCCACTTACTTCAAGTTCAATAGATAAGTGTCGATTACCCTCAAATTGTAGCGGCGCAATGGACAACGTGTATCCCTTGTCGCTTACCGTCATCTCTGCATCACTAAAAGGTACTGAGTTAGCTTGAGCATTGGTAGACACACCTGAAAATAGCATCGCCGCAATTATAATTGACTTAGAGGTCATCACTTTGCTCCTTTGATACTTTCAATACTCAAATCAAAATCTATACTTTCTATCTGAGTGAAAAATTGACGACTGAGTGACCCTCGCTTAGAGATGTTAATTTTAATTTGCTTGCAGTCACTTACTCCTTTTCTTAACTCAGATATCTGTACCTGACCGGGAATAGAATAGCGATGTGCTCGATAGCCTTGGGCGAGGTCATAACCCACAGGTATACCACTACAAGTGATTTTAATATCCGCAATGAAATTTGCAGCAAACCAAGTGGCAGAGAGTTCAGCTGTTGCATTAAATAACAAACTATCGGCGCCGCTACTGTTATCTACGTCCAATAAGGCTTCATAGCCTGTAATCACATTTCTGCCAGCCCAACTCGATGTGATTGGAGTAAAATCTGCAATTTGCAGCTGCTTTATACCGTTATCAATAATTACCGCAGTAGCTGAGCTTTCTGTATTCGCTGCAGCCGCCAAAGGTAAAGCAAGTAGCCATAGTGGCCACTTCTTTGTTTTTATCATGTTCTTTTCCTTAGCACTCAGTCGAGGTTTTCTGAAATGATAACTGTAAAGTTCATCGAATCCATTTCAGCGCTTGCTGGCGGTACACCCAAACGTGGACACCGTGCTTTGTCTGCCGCGACGGTGATTGTCATAATGTCACAGCTTCCGCCTGTACGCTGCTGTTTATTCACTTGTATACTACGTGTTCCGTATGCTGACGCGCGGAAGTCACCACATGAAACCGTAATATTACCTTTCTCACTCAAGCTACCTGATATATCAAAGTTAAGTAACTGCCCAAAATCGCCATCAACTATAAATTGCGCCTTATATGAACTGATATATTGCATTTCTTGGTTGAATATTCTGTCGTAATACACGTCATAAACAGGTGCAAAATATTGAATATCAAAGCTGTAGCGCTGTCCACCAATATAAACGCCATGTGGAGTAATATTTGCGGCAACATCTAACATATCTTGATGTGTATAAAACGGAGCTGGAGTCACTGGTTCTGCTGTGCCAAATGAAGTAGGGCAAGGTCTCGGGTCTATTTCGATAGGGAAACCAGCGCCAGATGCCATAACAGATGAAGACAATACTGCGCACAAAGAAGCAAATAGAATTTTATTTTTCATTATAATATCCTTATTGAAGTGGAGTATAAACAGCAACAGTGAGATCTAGGCTAGTCAATGCACCTCTAGCTGCTTTTGCCTTGATGTGCATTTTGCTGCATGTTCCACCCGTATTTAGACGTTTTGAAATAATCAGTTTTGTTCCACTATCGCTTAATGTAAACGCCGAACTCCCCGTTCCACAACTTACTGACATAGACACAGAGGTACTGGCTCTGCCTGTTACCTCATAAATCAGATCTTGACCAAAATCACCATCAACCGGTAGCTCAACTTCATACCCTTTAAGCACTCTAATATATTCTGGCGGGTTACCAGGACACGGACCATATATAGGTTCAAACGAATATATCGGTTTCATGTCACTTTTGGTTAATTGATAGCGAGCGCCGCCGACATAAATAGGCTCAGCAGACAGTAGATTAAAGCTCTCAGCAACCTCTGCTTCAGTTAATACTTTTTGATCAGACAAAGGCTCAAGGCAAGGTCGTGACGGATATCTATAATCACAGCAGCCGCTATCAATCGGGCGCGCAGGAGTATTGATTAAACCTGATTGGAGATCCGCACCAACGACCCCGTCGTTTGTTTCTTCGATCTGGCTTGCTGATACGCCCATAGACATTACTATGCCAATTGAAGCGCAAAGATAAGATTTTTTAAACATGTGTTTTCCTTATTATTCCTTTAGTTATTAGAATTACTGTGCATCAGATAAGATGAGTGCATCGAAGCGGATAGATTTTATTATCGCGTCCAAATCAATAAGTTCGCCGGTATGCGGGACAATGTCGATTCGAAGCTGCTTACAGGCACCATTTGTTTTTACACGATTAAAAACATTCATTCTTGCAGGCAGCACGAAATTATACTTTTCAATTAAAATGCTTTGACTAAAGCCAAGTGCCTCTGAATATCCAGAGTCGTTTTGGCAACTAGCAACTAACGAAAGTGGTATCGGGTATGGCACTGCATCGGCCATAATTTCAGCGCTCAAATCAAAAGTAAGTACAGGGTAATCACCGATAAAGTCGTCATATTCATCAAGCAACATTTCTATATTTGACGTATACGTATAAATATTACCGTTAACCACCGTTTCTGGTTCAAAGTCGCTTTTGTTATAGCTGTACTTAGTTCCCCAAACTAAGATGGGCTCGGCAGCATGCACCACTGACGAAGACGCAAGTAAAAGAGCAAATAGATATTTCATTATTTTCCTTATTTGTAATTGCAAATGTTATAAACTATCGGTTGCTGGTAGCCTTCAAGTAGCGTTACCTCAAGGCGATTAGTCGTGGAACTCACATAGTAAGTGTCGCTTTCAGCAGGCGTGATGCGGTAAGTAGCTGTTGCGGGAAAAGACATTTCTTGCCTCTTGTTCAGCGGTACGCTTATCGTTTTGTTGTAGTCAAATACAAAAGGGCTGCTTGCAGGAAAGCTATCAACCAGCTCATATTTAATATTAATTTGGCTCTGACCTTGATAACCGAAACAGCTCCAAACATGCTGTCTTACAGGTTGCATCACCGGCACAAATGCCTCACCCAGCGAAATTTGGAAACCATCGTTGAGTTGTGATGCTGATTGATAAGTGGCATTGATAACTTTATCGTCGGCCGTTTTTATTATCACTCTCTCACCACGAGCCAACTGTACGCTGGTAGAAAACCCGCCGAGATTGTCCGTTACGACGGACATACCGTTGATAGCTAAATTAACATCGGCTATGCCTCGTAACTGGCTATTGACTAGTCGACCTTTAACTGAACCATAGATTAGCTGTGGAGAATCTAATACGGTAAATTCGAAGTTGCGATTAGCACTCGCACCGTCTGTGTCATTAACGACCAACTCAACTCTGTAAACCCCAGCCAAATCAGGTGTAAACGAAAATAGGCTAGTGTTTTCATTACCGGTCAATACGTCATTGTTTGGACCTATCAGCTTCCAACTGTAACTTAGTGCTTGTCCTTCTGGGTCATAACTTTGTGAAGCATCAATGCTGACCAACTGGCCAACTTGAACTTCCGTCTCTAATGGTTCTTTAATTTGAATAATCGGCGATTGGTTATCCGTTACATTAAACGTCACCGATGTCGCCTCTGAATATAGAGCACCATCAAAAGTCTTCAGTTCAATTTGATAACTACCTAAAGCGGAAGGCGTAAACTCTATTTTAGCGTCTTGCAGCGCTGGCAAAGTATCAGAGCCAGGCTGTTTGGCGATGCGCCAAATATAGGACAAAGGCATCCCTTCTGGATCACGACTTTGTGAACCGTCGAGTACGATACTTTCACCCAAGGTAATGTCTGAGATTGGAGCAATAAACGCTGAAGGTTTACTCTCACCGCTTGAGCTGACATTGATAAGTTGTGTATTCGACCAAGATTGCGATACGCCATCTGATACTAACGCCTTGATACCGTATATTCCCGCTAAATCAGGCGTTAATGTTGCTCCGAGTAGCTGCTCTTTACCAATAATATTTGCAGAACTCCCAGAAGGTCTAATCGTCAGTTTCCACTGCCCACTAAGCTCTGCTTGTTCAGGATCAATACATGCATCGCAGGACAAATTAACCACCTCTCCTTGAGTCGCTGAAATATCAGCACCCAACATAGCAATTGGTGGTTGATCAGCATTACTCACCGTAAAGTGATATAACGCGTCGCTGGATAGGCCGCCAAGATCTTTAACATTCAGTTGGACAGTATAGTCACCAACTTTTGTCGCGCTGACAGCTACTTGCTCATCGAACGGTGAACTCAGTCGAACAAAGCTTCCACTAGGCTTTTCGATTATTTTCCATGAATATATCAATAAGTCGGTAACATCAGGGTCATAACTATTTGACCCATCTAGCAACAGCATCTCGTTAGGTTTTACTTGCGTACGTAGACCAAAAATGTCGGCTTGTGGTGCTGCATTTTGCCTTCGGTCAGAAACTTTAACGGACACAGTATCAGTCACAATATTGTTATCTTCATCCGTCACCTGTACCCCTATCTCATAATGACCAACTTCATCAAAAATAAAGGTGCTTTCCAGTTCAGATAAGGGACTAGCTTGGTTTGCAGTCGAGTTTTGTGGTGCAGCCGTAATTGACCATACGGCATGTTCAATGGCTCCTGCTTGTGAAACTGATTCTCTGGCGCTCAGCGTAATACTGTTCCCTTTCTTAGAATCAAAATCAGGGCCCAAGTCCAAAGCAATCACTGACTCTTCACTCACCACAAAATCAACTTTTGCAGTATCGCTATTACCAGCACTATCAGTGACTGTGACCACGCCACTAAAATTGCCAGCGGTGGTAGGACGATATTGGATAACAGAATCGACCGCTTCTACCCTCTCAACTATGCCACCTTGGCTATCTGCGATATGCCAAGAAAAAGTTAACTCACTTTGCGTGTCGGTACTTGAGGAAGCATCAAGCGTAATATTCTGATATAAAAACAAATTTTCAGCTGAAGCATGTAAATACGCTTGAGGTTGCGTGATGTCTGTCATTTGCCCAGCTTCGACTGCATTGATAGTGGCGGCATCGCTTCCACCACAAGCGAGTAGGTTTGCTGTTACAACAGCGATGTAAACTTTTTTAAAATTCAAAATGTAATTCCTTTTATAACTACAACTTTTAGTTATATCTTGCAGCGGCTAATCTAATCGACTCATTGAGCTCTTGCGCTTTTTTCCCCAGTACGTTTGCACTCAGGAGTAACTCATCTCGTTCTGCTTTGAGCATGCTATCTAATGAAGCCGAAGTACTACCATACTGAGAGATTTGTTGATTGCGGTTGGCAATTTTCTCTTTGTAACCCAGCACTTTTTCTCTTTGCTCACCAACACTCTGGCGATACTCACTAATTTCTTGCTTTAATTCGGGAAAGTTTTCGAGTAAAAAGCTGTAATATTCCTCTTCCTTACTCATATCAACTTCTAGTAGTTGTTGAGCACTCAGCGTTGGCTCTACTTGTTTTACTGCTTCTATTTTTGTTTCTTCTGACTTACCGTTCGCGGTAATGTCTTTGTGTTCCAGCTCCTTTGCTGGACTATCTGCGCGTTTTGGTACGCTTACCTTGAGGGTTTCAATAGGCGTGTCTTGTAATTTAAAATGAACAGCAGCACCGATGAGTGCAGCGCTGATTAACCCACCTGTCAAAATTAGTTTCACTTTCACTTTCACTTTAGGTACTCCTTTTAAACTTGTGGGAGAAGTGGAACCCTCTCCCACATTTTTTATTAACTACAGCTTGCTTTATCTACACAAACTTTTGCAGTAACTAATGCGCTGCCTTCCTTAACAGTCCAAGTACGTTTATTAAATCGTTTCCAGATTTTTCCGTAATTGGTTGATACATGCGAAGTAGTACCTTGTGCTTTAGAGCCACCAATAGTGTCTAATGTTCTCAACACAACATTCGCAAAACCACAGACTGCCGATTTACAGAACTTAGTGATACCGTCACCAAGTTGCGCGCCAACTTGGCTTTTACCTGCGTCATCAACAACAGGCTCATCAGAAACTACGTCGTAAGACTCAGCGTAAACAGACAGGAACATTGTCCACATGTCGTTGTACATCTCAGCTTCTAAGTTAGCAGCAATCTCTGCAGCTAATGCCGGATCATTTGATTGTGGTTTCAGATCTAGCGAACATTCCATGCCAAGCTCTTCTCTTGCTTCCTCACGAATGTGATCCCATGAACGAGTCTTGCTTCTGAACCAGCTCCATCCCTTAGATTTACCCGCATTTCTCCAGTAGCTATTCATGCGGTCGACATCAATCGAACACTCACCTTTGATTTCGCCAGGGAATGCGTAGTAGTTGTAGGCTAAGCCTAGGTTTGCAACGAATACACTACGGTTTGGTTGTGGTTCATAAAGCTTACGCTTTACACTCCAAGATGCAGAAACCCCATTTTCATTACCCGTATACTCTTCTTCGATTTGTTCAGAGTATTCACCACAACGAGCGTCACGGGTTACAAAGAAGTTAATACCACCAGATGCAAAAGAATGAGCATCCATCGTGTCGAAGTGAATTGTGTCGCCTTCCAACTCTCGCTCAAATGGCATTGCCCAATCACGCAATACATCTTTGTTTACCAAAGTATTGGCAGGGAAAGTCCAAACATTCTTATAGAACAGAGGAGAGTTATTCGCCTCAACGGTTGGGTTGGCCTGAGTCACACCTGAGTTTAACCGCACGTTAAATACATCCAGCTGTTTGACGCTATAGTCACCATGCCCTGCTTGGTAAAGTGTGCTTGCTAATAAGTCGCGTTCATTTTCCCAAAGGTTGTAGCCCGCACTAGCAAGACCCGTGATCTTGGCACCACTCGTTTCAACGACATCAGTTTGTACTTCCCAAGCTGATTTCACGATTGCACTTTGCGCTGCGAGTAATCGAGTTTGAAAATCAAGCGAACTATCTAAGCGTGTGATTTTATCTTCATACGCGTCATAAAGGCCCTTTGCTTCGTAGTATTCATCACGAATTGCCGCTCTATCTTGTTTCACTCGGTCAATTTCTGCAGTTACGGCAGCCTTTGGTGCTTGATATTTGGTGATAACACCCACTATGCACTGACTCAGCATCGTAGGGTTAGTAGAGTAAGAGACGATACAGGTATTTGTCTCAGTAGCTTGCGCCTTATCTAGCGTATCAAACTCATCTTCTAAAGCACCAAGCTCAATGGCAATACCTTTCCACTTTGCATCTACTGCTTTAAATCGCTCAATAGTACCCGCATTTTGAAACGCTAATTCGTCCATTTCAGCGCGGCTATCGCTGATCTTTCTTATAGTTTCAACCGATGAGCGCGGCAATGCATAAGTAAACTGATACCAGTTACTGACAAACTCTCTGTTACGATAAGCTTGCTCTTGTTGTGCTGGTGTTGATTTCTGACGGTAAGCGTCAGCTTTTATCTTGCTATAATCAGAACACTGAGGTCCCGACGAACCAAGCTCCGCATAATCGCCAATAATAACTTTGCTGCTTGCAGGGCCAACATGTAGTGTTTTTGGGTTCTCGTGGTCAACTGTGATGTCACCAACACCGGCTGGCGTTGGAATACCAAGTGAATCAAGAGGGTTTCCTTTTGTTGCATCTGGCATAGCATATGCTACTGAACTACTAAGTAGCACAGCTAAAACTGATGTAACAGACTTTTTTAAGTACATACCATTTTCCTTACGGGTTATAAAAATCATTGAATCCTTGCTAGCTTGTTCTTAACTAGACTTAGCATGCTGTAATCACGACCAATCGACTTATCTGCAAGCCAATTGACTTGACTATTGATGTAACGATATAAATCTTGTGCTTTCATTTCGTTTAGCAAAATACTGCTATTTGCATAGCTGCGAATATTGGCAAGTTCAGCCGTGCATAGCTGAGCAGATGTGCCTGCTCGACAATTTTGTTCGAGGATTTGTTTTGACGCGCGTAGTTGAGATATATCGGAATTAAGTTGTTCAATCGTGATTGGGTCTTCAACCTCAAATAGCACAAACTCCAGAGTATCTAAGGTATTATCAATGCTATTGAGCAAAGTTAAATACCCTGTAGATGGTGTAGAGATATTGATCATTGTGCTCAAGGTACTGTTCCAAGAACTTAAGCTTGAAGCAACTTGATTAAAATAAGTGGGTTCCGGATAAGTTACGACTTTGCTAACAACGAGCTTACAACCAGGCTTGATAGCTTGAAACCCCGTGATACCACTCATCGCTTCAAAGCTGATATATGAATTTGAAAATCCATGAGTTAATGGGATCGTATTCAATTCACTTGAAGCAGCGCCAGAAATCCGGTTAGAGATACTCGCAACACCATCTGACTCAACACTATACCGAAGTGATAGCGGTCGAATAGACTCACATTGAAAGGTGTACTCTATCGCAGTTTTGAATAATCCATTTCTTACTATACTTGGGCTTGAATAGCTTAATTCTTGCTCTGCATACACTTGTGTTGGCGAATAAGCACAAGGCGGGAAGTATCTTGTTCCTTCCGTTGTTTGCTTTGCCGTACACATGGTATTGGCATCGAATATAGTTTGTTCCGTGGCATTTCCGTGCACACTCATTCCGCCAGACAATAGCAGTCCAGCAAGCAAATATTTGCTCATCAGATTTTCCTTCTGTGTAGTTATCGTTTCTTAGAGTTGCTCTAGAGTAGCTCTGAGAATGTGCCGCTTAACCTGACCATTTGGTGATTCCGCTTTTATAATGAGCTGTAGTTCATTATTGTTCTCAGAACAGGCACTAAAGGGATTTTGCTTTATTAACATTTGAAGTACATTCATCGAACCTGCCGATGCGCTGCCGGTGGGGAATAACGTACTTTCAGGCGTGGAGATATTGACTATGGATGGCATTATCTCTGGGATTGATGGCAACATATTTGGTGTCCAATAAAGTCCATCGTATTCCAAGTATTCTATTTCGATGTTGCCATTATTTGTGAAGAAATTGTCTGCTTGGTCCAACTTCCATACTACCGATTGATACCTATCAACTTCGGTGATATTGAGGTTCGCAATTTGAATTGATTGAGCCGCCAAGACATTTAATCGTGTAATGATCCACTCTAATCGAGCGAGCTGTTCACTGTCTAAACCAAAATCAATCAATGTAGCAATTAGCTCATTAGCTTCATGACCAAGAGTGAAACTCTCTTGCTGAAACTGGCTTAGTTGCGGGTTTATTCGTGTGTACTCTTTACACAACAATGTGTGCTGCTCATTAAATGGCGCTATTGAACTGAAGCCATCAATCGTACTATCAGCCGTCTGTGCAAGTTTTTGAGACAGTCTTCGGCCATCAACATTTTTAGCTAAATAAGCAACATTAATCGCAGTCGCTAGCTTTTTCAAAGAGAGTTCTGTGCCCTGCGCTCGCATATCCTGATAGTGCTCAGTTACAAACCCTGCGAAAGTCGGCATTCGAACAAAAGCAGGATCAACAGGGTGATAATCACTCGAATAAGCATTGCTCAGCAAAGAGGCTTCATTGTTTAACTGTTCCAAATATAACTCAAAATACGTTAGTTTTTTGTCATAATCGGTATCAATAACCACGGCGCTAGCATCAAGTGCGTTAAAGCAAGTCGTTGTCTCGCATTGTCTGAAGCTGACATCAAAATAGGCATTTAATACCTGAGTCTTGTTGATAAATGCTTGTTGTTGAACAAATGGAATGAGGATTAGTGAATCATTCAATGCAGTAAGTCTGCGATTAATAATTCGCACCCTGCTTGATAAAATTGTACTTGCATCATATTTTTTGAGAATTTTCCAAAGCCGGGTCTGGCTATCAACCAGTTGATTTATCTCCACCTTTAGATTTTCTTTCTCAAAAGCACTCATTAAGTCAAATTGATTGATATTTGCATTCACTTTCGCTAAATGCGCATTTAACTTTTCTTCGAGTAGCAAGCCATACTCATATCTTCTGTAGAGCGCAGCATGTGACAAACCCGCTGCAACGCTTCGAGTTGAGCTAATAGTATTCAGTCTAAAATTAACTTTTCGAAGGCTATCACTTGCAGGACTAAATCCTGCAACATCTGCAGGGTTAACAAAATCTTTATATAGTTCACCGTAAAGCGATTGCTGCAATACATAATATTGCTCAATCAAGGCGGTATGATTCATTAAGTCGGTGACATGAAACCATTCATGACCATTTCTGTTTTGGTACCCTAATGCCGATGCTTTAAGCTCTTGCTTTATCCCACAAGGCAGCTCTATCTTCCTAAAACACGATGGTTCCATAGAAGGTTCTGCGGCAACGCAAATATCATTACAACTAGATTCAGAATACTCGGAATAACAAGTACGAGGCATAAAATCTCTAACTTGTACTGATACTTGACATGAGTTTTCAGTTCCCGATGCATAACTTTTACTAGCTATGAAAAAAAATGCGGCAAAACGTAATACGCCGAATCCTTTTACTTCGTACATAAATCAGCTTCCTTAAGCTATGTTTTCCTTAAGCAGGAACATACTAGCGTTGCAAGCCCCGCATGTAAACCCAAAAAGTTACATTTAATAAACAATAAAACCCAAAATAAAAACAAAAAGAAACAAAGCAGGAAAAAACAAATTATTATAATCAAGTAGTTATAACCCACCCTAAGCCACAGCTGAACATCCCGTAAAAAACAAAAATAAATAGTTAACAAGGTTAATTTTATAGGGTTTAAGTTCTTAAAGGTAACGGGGTTTATCCACACATGCTACTTAAGAAGCTTTGGAACGAATCGGAGCTTGCTTGGAGAATGATCTAGGCTGTTATACTTTCGGCTAGCTATACGGTTACAATAGGCTATTGATTTACCATACTTGAGCAAAGTCTCTAATAGAATCGGTAATGTGCTAAACCTGTCAATAGGGCCTGTTAGATTTACAGACGAGGGAATGACTTTGAAGTTACTTTGATGAAGCGGAGTAGTGATAAGGAAAATATTCTCTTTAGAAGAATTAGCTAAAAGTTTAGCTATTCAAATAAAACCCCCTCGCATAGTAGGGGGTTTTTTATTTTAGCCGACTAACCATTTCGCCATAAAGACGATAACAGGCAAGGTAATAAGTGTTCTTAAAATAAAGATTAGGAATAGCTCCCACAAATTCACTGGGATTTTGCTACCAAGCAGTAATGCCCCAACTTCAGACATGTAAATTAACTGGGTAACACTCATTGCGGCAACGATAAACCTGGTAGTATCACTTTCAATAGAACCTGCAGCAAGGATTGACGGAATAAACATATCAGCAAAGCCGACAACGATTGTCTGTGCTGCTTTTTCGGCTTCTGCCACATTGAGTAGCTCGAGGTAAGGAACGAAAGGTGTACCTAAATATTGAAATACAGGGGTGTATTCTGCGATGATCAGGGCAAAAGTACCAACTGCCATAACCACGGGAAGTACAGCAAATACCATATCTAAGGCATTGTACAGGCCTTCTTCTAATGTTCCTTTAAGCCCTGGTGCCGTTTTTGCCTTAGCAAGTGCAATATCCAAAGAATGACCTAATAGGCCTTTTCCTTCTGGCACCGCTTCTGAATCCTGGTTGTGATCGCTACCATCTACATAGATATCCTTTTTAAACCTTAGCGGTGGTAGGCGCGGCACTATGATTGCTGCAACAAAGCCAGCCGCACATACGGTGAGGTAAAAAGGAGCAAACAGGTGTTCGAGTTTAACTTGACCAATAACAACTAAACAGAAAGTAATGGAAACCGCAGAGAATGTGGTGCCGATGATAGCCGCTTCTCGTTGTGTATAGTGTTTATCCTCATATTGTCGAGCAGTCATCAAGATACCTACGCTGCCGTCGCCAAGCCAAGAAGCAACACAGTTTACCGCGCTACGACCTGGCACACCGAATAGCGGGCGCATCACTTTGGTCAAGAGCGTGCCAACCATCTCAAGTAGACCAAAGTTAAGTAGTAATGGCAGTAACAAGCCAGCAAGAATAAAGACAGAAAAGAGTACAGGTAACAAGTCATTTAGCACTAATGCTCCTGTGTTTTCTGAATGGATCGCTTCTGGACCAACACCATTGAAGGTAAGCACAATAAACACCATGCCAACTAGTCGGGTTATCAACCAAACCCAGCTAACGTCAAATAAGTGCTTTATTATGGTTATTTTTAATAGCGCTTGGGGTCTTAGGAGCTTTATCACCAAACTCATGATCCCGGTAATACATACTATTGCGACAATCATGTCTTTAATAAAAGGAGCGACTTGCGCTTGTAACCACTTCGCCATAACAGCAATTGGGATAGTCATTGCTTCCCCCACCGCCACTGGCGTCATAAATAAAAAGATACCAATCAATGACGGTACGATAAACGCAAACCACGTTTGTAAGGTGGAGCGTGGTGTCATAGTGCTCTCTGTCATTTTTTACTTCCACAAAAACAAAGAAAAGAGCCGAAGCTCTTTTCGTTTTTAAATTATTATATTTATTAGATTGTTAGACCTTTTTGCCTAAGCAAAGTGATCAAGGCTTGATGCAGGTTATTCATGGTGTTTGCATCAAGTATGTTACCTTCGCTATCCTTCCAGGTAATTGAAGTACGCGTATCCTGCGCTTGAGCGATCTTTATCGTGTAATCACCATTTTCAATTGGCAACACAACCGCTTCTTCACCCCAAATAGAATCCCAAACGCTGCTTTCAGGCGCTTCGTAACGGACCAAAACTTCCTGCTTTTCTCTATCGACACGGACAACCGTGAAGTTACTTCTTTCTAGGAAGTTTGAGAAGCGATCAAGCACCGCTTCTTGACCTTTTTCAGTCAGAAGCGCGGAATCACCATTCTTGTCAAACCCAAGTTCAAGTGCCAGTACACCCTGACGCTTACGCATTTCAACTTGCAGTAGACGATATTGATAGTCAAATTCTGAAACGACTTCGTTCAGTGCCCGAACTTCGAGGTGATTTTTCTGAAGCGCAGTTAACTCACCATCGCCTTGATAATCTACTAATTCCGCTCGAATTGACGCCGTACGCTGATGTTCTTTTTGCTCGACAGTAAACTTAAACTTTTGCTTAGATGGCTCTGTTGCTTCTTCCCAAAACCAGCCGTCTTTTGGCTTGATCAGTGAATACCAGGTTGTGGTTACCGAGCCTTGCGCCTTGTTATCGCTTTCAAGTCCGGCATTGTGCATCGCCACAACGCCATCCACAGCACGCCAAATAAATGCCGGTAAATCTTCTATACCGTCATTCTTATCAAAAAAGATCCTTGCAGCTTCTTCGCCCTGCTCTACCCAACTGCCTTGCGCAACTGTTAGTACCTGTTGCGGTGCACGGTAACTTACCGGTTCAGCTGTATTTTCATATTGGCCGACTGGCATTGCAAATTCAGGGTCTCGATAAGGCTGAGCTAAGTCCTCAGGGGCTTTCACCGGTGCATTTGCACGATAATTTCTTTCATGATGTGCATCATTTGTGAAAATACTACAGCCGCTTAGACTCACGGCAATTCCAAGAACCAGTGATTTTGGGATCCAATACTGCACTCATTTACTCCTTAGCAAACCCTATTATTATTCGAATCAAAGTTATGATTTAGGATTGCCGAATTGGTTCACACAAAGTTGCCAAAAATTGACAATCTTTGAATTAATAACGCTATGGTATCAAGTATTCCACGTACTATGCTGGGAACACACATCCCATAGCCAAAATTTTGCCTTATGTTACTTGTCATACATTAGAAAAACAAGCAACCATGCCACGCAACCCTAATTCTATTTTTTATTACAACGCGCTAGCGCTAAAACTCAGATATGGTAGTATTTCGCGTTAACTATTAACCTTGAGCGCATTACGTGAAATCAGAGGTTCCAAAATGACCATGCATGCAAACCATCAACTTGTCTTAACCGCAATAGGAGAAGACAGATCTGGTATTGTTGGCGAATTGACCCAGCTTGTGAGTGACTGCAACTGTAATATTATCGACAGTCGTATCGCAATATTGGGAAATGAATTTACCTTTATTATGTTACTCGCCGGTGACATGGCGTCTATTAGTCGTGTAGAACATACCTTACCAGCAAAAGGGATGGAACTCGGTCTCTTAACCATGATGAAACGCACGTCGAGCCATCAGCAAGGCGAATACAGTGCAGGTTATACTTTGGAATATGAAGGACTAGATACTCCCGGTACACTAAGCAAAGTAACGCGCTATTTTGCAGCACAAGGAGTGAATATTTGTTCACTGAAGTCAGATACCTTTGAGCAAGAAGACGAGCTACATATGCGCTGCGAGCTTGAGTTTAATATTCCAGTGGATGTGGATATTGATAACTTTAAAGTTCAGTTCGAAGATCTTTCTCACTCCTTAAACGTAGACTATATATTTAGACGCATTCGCTAAGGATTTACTATGAATACTTTAAAAGTTGGTGATCAAGCACCACTATTTTCACTGCAAAACCAAAACGACGAGACCGTTGAACTTGCTACTTTATTAAAGTCTCACCAAGTTTTAGTCTATTTTTATCCTAAAGCATTGACCCCGGGCTGTACGGTTCAGGCCGAAAATCTACGCGACCACAAAGCTGAACTGGCTGAATTAAACACCGTAGCCGTTGGCATTAGTCCAGATCCTGTGAAAAAGTTAAAGAACTTTGAAAACAAAAAAGAACTCAACTTTGACTTACTTTCGGATGAAGACCACGCGGTAGCCGATGAGTTTGGTGTGTGGGGGCTAAAGAAATTTATGGGCAAAGAATATGATGGCATTCATCGCCTATCTTTCTTAGTCGGTCAAGACGGTACCATCAAGCACGTGTTCAATAAGTTTAAAACCAAAGATCACCATGAAGTCGTGATTAACCACTTAAAAGAGCAAGCTTAAAGTGACTCCTTAAACCGTATTTACGTATATTTAAGAAATAAAAAACGGAGCAAATGCTCCGTTTTTTATTCACTTCAACCGACTTTAATCAAGCGCTTTTTCTACTTTATCAAATGGCGTCGTGATCTCTTTACTTGGCTCCTTGGTCAGTAAGCTGACAGCAAAGATAGCGATTGTCGCAACAATGAATCCAGGAACAATTTCATATAATGTCGCGCTAAGCGGCTCACCATTATAAGTAAACGGACCATAGATCCATACCAACACAGTCACTGCGCCAGATACCATACCAGCAAGCGCGCCAGCAAAGTTCATGCGAGACCAGAATAAGCTTATCAGCACCAGTGGGCCAAATGCGGCACCAAAACCAGCCCAAGCATTACTTACAAGATCTAGAATCGAGCTATCTCTGTCGTACGCAAGATAAATGGCAGCAAGCGCTACAACTAGTACACTAGTACGACCAACAAGCACCAGTTCTTTATCCGAAGCATTCTTATTCAAAAATATCTTATAAAAGTCTTCAGTTAACGAACTTGAACTCACTAACAATTGCGAAGAAATAGTACTCATAATTGCGGCAAGAATAGCTGCCAGTAAAAAACCTGCAATCAACGGGTGGAACAATAGCTGAGATAAAATCAAGAAAATGGTCTCGGCATCATCCACAACAATCCCATGTTCATGTGCGTAAGCTGCACCAAACAAACCTGTGCCCACAGCACCGAGAGCTGCAACTATCATCCAGCTCATCCCTATACGACGCGCTGTCGGCATGTCTTTCACACTTCGAACAGAGATAAAGCGCACGATAATATGAGGTTGACCAAAGTAGCCAAGACCCCAAGACATTGCCGAGATAATACCTATTGCACCGGCCGAGCCAACCCACGTTAACATCGTTGGGTTTAACTCATTTAGTGTTTGAGATAGCGGATTATCGAGCAGTGAGAAGGTAACTAAAGGCACTAAAATCAAAGCGATAAACATAATACAACCTTGCACAAAGTCGGTCAGGCACACCGCTAAAAAGCCGCCAAATAAAGTATAAAGCACAACAACGCCGGTGGTGATGTATAAACCACTCTCATAGCTCATACCAAATGAACTTTCAAACAGCTTACCACCAGCAACCACACCAGAGGAGGTGTATAAGGTGAAGAAAACAATGATCACCAACGCTGAAACTATTCTTAACGCGTTTCCTTTATCTTCAAAACGATTTGCAAAATAGCCAGGAATGGTTATCGCGTCATTTGCATACTCTGTGTAAACACGCAGACGTGGTGCAACCAATAAATAGTTAAGCCAAGCACCAATCACAAGACCTATTGCAATCCATGTACTGCTAAAACCATACAGGAACATAGCGCCCGGCAGACCCATTAAGATCCAACCACTCATGTCGGATGCGCCCGCTGAAAGCGCCGCTACACTTGGTGGTAAGCTACGACCGCCCAACATGTAGCCTGACACATCACTGGTCGACTTTTTATATGCGTATAAGCCAATTCCCAACATCGCAATAAAATACAGTGCGAGAGAGATTATCGTACCTATCTCCAAATTAGCCTCCTAATTGTTAGTTGGGCTCTTCTCCAAATGTGAGCTTTTTCTATCACTTAATTATTCGATTTCTAACTCACTTTGAATAAAAGCCAAAAACATAAAGAACCCACTATAACATGCACAAACCATACACTCAACCACCTGCGACCATTGATCAAAACAGTATTTTATTCGTACCTAATTCAATTGGTTAATTATCATTCGCCCTATGTTCTGTATTTACCCATATTCTATAAACTCAATTTCCCAGCGTGACCTGATCGCACTTTTACCTTATATTAAAGCCAATAGCATTTTGTTTGGACGGTAGTATCTATGTACTTTTACGCGGCTCGTCAGCCAATTTTTGATGTCCAAAGGGAATTGATTGGCTACGAACTTTTATTTCGTGATGGCCTAAATAATGTATTTCCCGAAATTGACGGTGATGAAGCAACAAGTCGCTTGGTTGAAGGCAGCCAGTTTACCTTTGGTCTTGATGACCTCACAAATCAACGCCCTGCTTACATTAACTTCACTCTAGAGACGCTGGCAAAAGGCTATGTGCAAATGTTGGCGCCTGAACAAGTCGTCGTAGAAATATTAGAAACGGTACAACCGGGGAAACGACTCTTAGCGTGTGTAAAAGAGCTTAAAGAGCAAGGCTATACGCTTGCACTTGACGATTACCATCACCAAAATGTGTGGCGCCATTTTTTTCCCTATATTGACCAGATAAAAGTCGATTTGTTGGCAACTAACCTAGAGCAAATCCATGCCATTAAAGCCGCGATACAGGATTTCCCAAACATTGATTTAGTGGCAGAAAAAGTAGAAACCTACGAACAGTTTGAGCTCGCCAAGTCGCTTGGATTCAAATATTTTCAAGGCTTCTTTTTTGCCAAACCCGAAATGGTCAAAACCAAAGCGTTGGCTCCTTCGGAATTAGCCATGGCTGAATTGCTTTATGAAACTTCAAGCGTTGAGCCCGACCTTGCTAGGATCACACAGGTCTTTGAGCGTGATGTAAACCTAAGCTACAAACTTCTTCGTTATGCAAATAGTGCTGTATTTAAACGCCGAGCAGAAATATCAACGATTAAACAAGCCTTGGTTGTACTCGGTAGTGAAGAGCTTAAGCGTCTGATCTCATTATTATTTGCTTCACAGCTTAATACTGAAAAGCCCAAAGAACTACTTTCACTCTCTTTATTGCGCGCACACTTTATGGAAGCAATAGCAACCAAGGCCAATGAGATCTCTGATACTGGAAGTACATTTTTGGTTGGCATGATGTCACTGATGGACGCCATTCTCGATGACGATATGGCCAGTTTATTGACGAAATTACCCTTATCTCAAGAAATTAAATCAACCTTACTGAAGAAACCGAGTGCTTTTGGTATTTATCTAGATCTTGCGGAATCGATGGAAAAGGGTGACTGGGATAGCGTTGACACCATGTCAAAATCTCTTGGCGTAACCAGCCAAAATATCGCCGAACTATATCAAAAGTCGCAAGTTTGGAGTGACACTCAAATAAAAGCGATAGAGTAACCTGTCAAAGGATGCGACAATCTGTCGCATCCCGCTAAGCACCTGATAGCGATAAAATAAGTGCACTAAAACAACTTCAAAGTGAACTTATGAAACGCACCCTACTCTCTCTTGCTATTGTTTCCTTATCTCCCATCACCCATGCTGATGAAATTGAAAAAATTGTTGTTATTGCACCGATGCAAACACCAATTACGCTAACAACGGATACCAAAGCAGTACGCCAACCACTACCAGCACAAGATGGCGCGGATTTACTCTCTTCAATTGCGGGGTTCTCACTAATTAAAAAAGGCGGCGCAAGCGCTGACCCTGTGTTTCGTGGCATGGCAGGCTCTAGAATTGCCATTATCGCCAATAATGGTCAAACGCTTGGTGGTTGCGGTAGCCGCATGGACCCGCCTACGGCATATATTACGCCACAATCCTACGACACCTTAAAAGTCATCAAAGGCCCACAAACTGTGTTGTATGGTCCAGGCAACAGTGCTGCGACTGTGGTGTTTGAACGTGAAAATGAACGCCTAGCTAAATCTGAAGTGATTGGCTTTACCAATGCGGTGCTTTCGAGCCAAGGCCGCCACAGTGTTAACAGTGATATCAAGGCTGGTAATGAACGCGGATACGCTCGGATAGCAGCAAATTACAGTGATGCAGATGATTATGAAGATGGTAATGGCACCAAAGTTCACTCAGCGTATGAACGCTGGAATATAGACACAGAGTTTGCCTATACCCCAAGCGATGACGCTTTTTACTCTATCACTTACGGGGTAAGCGATGGTGAAGTTGCCTATGCCGACCGAATGATGGATGGCAGCCTCTTCGATCGAGAAAATATTGGCCTGAATATCAAATTATCTTCCCTTTCATCACTGATTGAAGAGTTATCATTCAACGCATACTATAACTACGTTGACCACATCATGGACAATCATAGCTTACGCCCTTTTGTTGCAAATATGATGATGAAAACCCCAACCTCCTCCAACCCTGACCGTAAAACTTATGGCGCAAAGCTTACGTTGACTTCAGAAGTCAATGCCCAACATACTTTAATTTACGGTGTCGATTACCAAGTAAATGAGCACCGCAATCGAGTCAGCCGAGATCAATTCAACAATCCGGTAGAAACGATGCCACGCCAAATGGATGCTGAATTTAGACAACTCGGTATATTTGCCGAGTTCGAATATCAATTGACTTGCTCCAGCCAATGGGTTAGCGGATTGCGCATTGATGATTGGCAAAGTGAAGATCATCGCACCATGATAAGCGCAATGATGTCGATGAAACCAAACCCAACCGCCCTACAAACAAGAGACGATACGTTATTCAGCGGATTTAGCCGCTATCAAGCACAATCTGAAAACAGTAGCTATTTTGTCGGTTTCGGCGTTACAGAGCGTTTTCCCGATTACTGGGAAGTAGTCGGTGGTAGCCGAGGAAGTGAAACGTCTATTTCTGCCTTTAATGTCGATACTGAAAAAACCGTGCAATTAGATGCTGGATTGGTAAAGCAGTTCAAAGACATTAACGTCAATTTCTCGGTGTTCTATAACCAAATTGACGACTATTTATTAATCGACAATCTGTTTGAAAAGATGAATATAACATCAAAAGTGACCAGAAATGTTGATGCAGAAACCTTAGGTTTTGAGGGTGAAGTAATGTGGCAAGCGAGCAAAGCGCTACAACTCACCAGTAGTATCAACTACGTAAAGGGTAATAACCTTACCGACAATCTCGCATTAGCTCAGCAACCACCTTTGCAACTGCGTATTGCAAGCAATTACCAATTAAGCGATAAGTGGCAACTAGGCGGATCGGTAAGATTAGTACAACACCAGCACAGAGTGGCGATTGGACAGGGGAATATTGCAGGGCAGGACGTCACTGCGACGGCAGGCTTTGGCACGCTTTCACTTAATACCAATTATCAATATAGCGATGCATTACAGCTCAGTGCTGGTGTAGATAATGTACTCGATAAAACCTATGCCGAACATTTAAGTCGCTCCGGTGCCGCGGTAAGTGGCTTTGACCAAATTGATCGAGTCAATGAGCCGGGACGGACGCTCTGGGCAAATCTTAACTGGCGCTTTTAACCGTATACTAAGATAACGAAAAGGTCGGCGATTGCCGACCTTATTTTTTACAGGTTCTCTAAAAAGTTCTCGTCAAAATCATCCGGCTCTTCTTCTATTGGCGGATTGCCATCGAATAGCTCGTACAATTGACGTTGATAATAGACATCCTTTAAGAAAGTGTATGGATCAAGCGACTCATTTAGCAGCTTTTCTTGTGACATCAAAGCCGCCCTTGCTTCAACCGCGCGCAGCGCAAACACTAATACTGTTTGTGGCGTAGTGAGTGCAATTTCTGGTAAGACAAAGTTATCGACTACATCACCCGTTAAGTTTCTCGCGGTCGTCGGTCCCATACCTGGGATCATAATATACGCACCATCGCCAACACCCCAAACCCCCAAAGTTTGGCCAAAATCTTCGTCTTTAAGCTCAAGGCCAAGTGTTTTCGCAACATCAAACAAGCCAAAAATACCGACCGTAGAATTAACTAAAAAGCGAGCAACATTGATTGCCATATGATCAGGCTTACCCTGTAGGGCCGCGTTTACTGCATCGGTCGGTGCGGCGATGTTGGTGGTGAAATTGACAACACTACTGCGTACAGGAGCGGGAGTCACCGCAACATACCCTTTAGCAACAGGACGCAAAATATAGGCATCCAACACATCCATGTTAAAGTCATAGAGTGGGCGGTTAAGTGATTGAAATGGATCTCGTGGATCCTTTTTCTCTTCGGGTACTTGCGCACAACCGACAATGGTCAACGCAAGTAAGCCTGTGAGCACGGCTTTAAGCATTTATTTCCCTGTATTTGTTAAGACACGACTAATCTCGACATTGAGCTGATTTTCGCCTTGTTGAAGTTCAATTACGCTTGAAACACCCTCAAGTTCTCCATCTGAAGGCATTACTGAACCATCATTAGAAATACGTGCGGTGACCGTAACTTGAGAAAATTTCGACAAGGTTAATTCAGGCATCATTGCCATACTATCATCTAGGTTTACCGTCATTGGCAAGTTAAAGTTTGTAATTTTGGCCACCGCCAATGGCATGGCAGGACCTTCAGCTGCTTTTGCAAAAACGAACAAGGTGCTGTCCTTTGGAATGTTATTCCGTAACTCAGCTGAAATGGTTACAGTAGCGACAATACCAGTTTTTACAGCCACTGGTTCGTCTTTCTGTTGACCCAACTTTTGTTCGATTTCAGCAATGCGCCCTGCAATCATCTCATAACGCGGATCATCTTTGGTTAATTGTGACAACAAGACTTCAAAGGCGGCTTTTGACTCTTTCCAATCTTGACGTTCATAGGCAATTAACGCCAGCAAGCTTATCGCATCAATATTCGTTGGATCATTCTTGAGCACTTTTGACAACATTCTGGCCGCGCGATTCATACTTGGCTCTGAGCCCTCTATCAATAATGCTTGGCTATAATTCACGAGGACATTATTGTTATTAGGTTGCATCACGAGTGCTTTATCAAATGCCTGCATCGCCATCTCAAAGTCATTGAGTGACATTGCAACACGACCAAGTAACATCCATGCAACTGCATCATCGCCAGCTGTTGCTAGTTTAGTTCTTAGCCCCAGCGCAAATGCTTGTAGCTCGTTGGCATTAAGCGGCTCTCCAGATTGCATTACTGCACGCTCACCATACTCAGGTAACTTTTCAACGGCTTCATGCCAGCTCGCTATTTGCCTGTGGCTACCCGTGTAGTAATAAAAGACACCAGTGACCAGCACCATAAATGCAATACCCGTCAGCGCCAACACACGGTTGTCACCACGACTCGTCAATGATTGTTCAGGCGATAACTCATTCAATAAGCGACGCTTGAGTTCAACCACAGATTCATTATAACTGTCTTTTTCGATACGTTGATTAGCAAGCTCTTCTTTTAACTCTTCCAAACGCTGATGGAAAATATCGATACGCTCGGCATTCGCATCATGATCAACCGTGATGCGTCTTTCTTTTTTAATAAACGGAAAAACCACAAAGAGACCGGCAAATACGCCTAGCAGAAGAAACAAAAACCACATTTGGGTTAAATCTGTCGAGAATTCGCTCACTGCTCACGCTCCTGACGTTGATATTGATTAATGAGCTCTGTCAGCTTTTGTTCGTCCGCCGCATTCCAATCTTGCTTTTTCGCAGCGCGCTTTTGACGAAATACGATAAAGCCGAAGCCTAAAATAATGATTGCCACTGGCAGTACCCAAAGTACAATCGTTGCAGGCGTAACCGGTGGTTGATAATGAACGAAATAGCCATAGCGGTCGATCATATAATCAATGACCTCTTGCTTAGACTGACCTTCATTAACCAAAGCGATAACTTTGTCACGTAGATCTTTGGCTACGACAGCATCTGAATCGGCAATGTTTTGGTTCTGGCATTTCGGGCAGCGTAGCTCATGAGTCAGCTCTCGGAAAGTTTGCTCACGTTCAGCTGTAGCAAAGTTATATTTGTCTTCCGTTGCTTGCGCCGCTGCGGCAATCATCATTAAAAGCAAAACAATTACATATTTCATTGCGTTAGCTCCTGATAGATTGCTGCAAATTTAGTACGCCACACGCGTTCATTGATGTCGCCAGTATGATGCAACACAATCTTACCTTGCTTATCTACCAAAAAAGTCTCTGGCGCGCCTGAAACACCTAGATCCAGTGCTAATGTACGCTCCAAATCAAGAATGTTAAATTGGTATGGGTTACCTGCACGGCTCAACATGTTATTGACATCTTGTCTTAGAGCATTGATATCAAACTGGTCGCCAAAATCAGGGTCATAAGCCTGCTCGTAATACAGACCTATTATTTTCACACCACGCTCTCTAAGCTCAGTTAAATAACCCAGCTCAGCGATACACGTTGGGCACCAAGTGCCCCATACGTTCATCAAGTAGACTTCACCCTTAAGCGAGTCGGCGGTCCAGGTTTTATCACTATCCATTAGGTCCGGTAATGAAAACTCAGGCATAGTGTGTCCTAAACGGCCGGTCTGGATCTCTCTAGGATTACCAAAAAGTCCTTGGTACAAAAACACACACAGGAAAATAAATATCAAAAAAGGCACTAAACCTAATAACTTGCGGTTCATGTTAAGCCTCCACTTGGGATGATTTTTTCACGCGGCTGCGGTAGCGTTTATCCGCAAGCACAATGAAGCCGGCAAAAGAGATAAGTAGCCCACCTAACCACATCCAGCGTACGTATGGTTTGTGATAGATCCTAAGCGACCACGCGCCTGCAGAAAGCGGCTCGCCGAGTGCTAGATATAAATCGCGGAAGAAGCCATCATCAATAGCGGCTTCGGTCATAAACTGCATCCCTACATCATAGCGGCGTTTTTCTGCATGCAGCTCGGTGACTTTTTTACCATTTTTGAATACCGTCACTACGCCTGCATGGCCACCGTAGTTCGGGCCTCGAATTTCTTTTACCCCATCAAAGCGATATTCGTACTCGTTTAGCATCGCTGTTTCACCCGGTTTCATGCTCACGGAGCGCTCAACTGAGTATGCTGAAGTTAACGTCACCGACGCGATAACAAAGGCAATACCAACGTGCCCGAGTACCATTGCCCAATAGCTCAATCCTAGCTTTTTAAAGCCGATCGCAACACTTGGGTGAACAGTCACTTTATTAAATAAGTCAGCAGCAGTAGCCACACTTATCCACACAGCTAAAGCGGTCGCAACAAACGTAAGTGGCGCCACCACTTCGTAGCTCGAGTATAACCACGTCGCCGTGAGCACTAAACTCACCGCAATCAATGCAGCCCATTTTTTCACTAGTGGCGGCATTTTATTTTGTTTCCAGCGCAGCATAGGTGCTAAACCCAGCAAAATCGCGAACGGCACGATTAATATCGCAAACATTTGGTTAAAGAAAGGTACGCCAATAGAAATAGAGCCTAAGCCCAACTCTTTATGGATCATAGGCAATAGCGTACCCAATAATACAATCAAGGTCGCAACCACTAAGAAGATATTGTTGATCCACAGCGCTACTTCACGCGAAATGAATTGATAACGCCCTTCGCTATATACTTGAGCTACGCGCAGTGCGTAAAGCGCTAAGCTACCACCCACAACCACAGCCAAGAATGACAGGATATATAAACCACGGTCTGGATCGGTTGCAAACGCATGCACCGAAACGATGATCCCAGAACGAACGATAAAGGTACCCAGTAAACATAAACTAAACGCGGTGATAGCAAGTAGTACTGTCCAAGACTTAAACACACCACGCTTTTCTGTTACTGCGAGTGAATGCAATAAAGCGGTTGCAACAAGCCAAGGCATCAGTGAAGCGTTTTCCACCGGATCCCAGAACCACCAACCGCCCCAGCCTAGCTCTGAGTACGCCCACCAACTACCAATAGTAATGCCTAGAGTAAGAAAGCCCCATGCGGCCATTGTCCAAGGACGTGACCATTTAGCCCAAGTGTTATCAAGTTTACCGGTTAAAAGCGCAGCAATTGCAAAAGAGAAAGACACAGATAAGCCAACATAACCCATATAAAGGAGTGGCGGGTGAATGATCATTCCAGGGTCTTGCAATAATGGATTTAAATCACGCCCTTCAACAGGGAAGTAAGGAAGCAAACGCTCAAACGGACTCGACATCCACAGGGTATAGAGCATAAAGCCCACACCTAAAAAGCCAAGTACGCCTAACACACGCGCTCGCAATACCCACGGTAGCGACTTTAACATCACTGCAACCAGCATGGTCCACATGGATTGCATCACTAACCACAGTAAAATTGCGCCTTCATGTCCACCCCACGTTGAGGTGATTTTATAATACCAAGGCAAAGTACTGCTCGAATGATGTGCCACATACGCAACCGTAAAGTCATCCATTAATGTGATGTAGATCAGTACCACAAATGAGAACACCACAAGAATACACTGACCAACGGCCAGTGAAGGAGCGGCTTTCATCAGCCTCAAATTACCCGTATAAGCACCCCACAATGGGAAAATACACAGTAATAAGCTCAATGCCATCGCCAGAACTAAAGCGAAGTAACCTATTTCTGGGACCATCTTAGTTCTCGCTGTTTAAATTATATTTTGGCTTTTCGTGCTTAATGCCTTTCACGGCTTCCGCCACTTCTGATGGCATATACTCTTCATCATGCTTGGCAAGTACTTCAAACGCTTCAACTACATTAGACTCAACTAATGTCCCTTGTGCTACGATACCTTGGCCTTCACGGAATAGATCAGGAAGAATGCCTTTATAACGAATAGTAACCATTGGACCGGTGTCGATAAGTTTAAATGACACATCTAAGGACGTTTCATCACGCACCACTGAGCCCGGCACAACCATACCGCCAATGCGCAGTTTCTGGCCAATTTGCGGTATTTCTTTTAACTCACCTTTACCTTCAACAAGCTCGCTCGGCGTGTAAAACAAATTAATATTTTCTTGTAGTGCGTAAAGCGTAAGCCCGACCGCTGCGCCAATACCAAAGATAACGGCAACAACGGTGAATAATCTCTTTTTGCGTCTAGGATTCATGCTTGCGACTCCTCTTTTGCTTTTTTAATGCGTGCTTCTCTTGCCATTTGCGCTTTAACTGCTTGCTTTAGCGCCTTACCATCCAAGATAGAGCCGACTAAAATACCAGTCAGTATTAATGCACATGAGCCAAATGAGAGCCAAACATAAAAGCCATAACCACCCATGGCTAAAAATTCACTGAAGGATTCAAACTGCATGATTAACCCCTATTCACTAATTCGCGGACCCAAGGACGGTGTTGCTCACTTCGTAAAATTTCATTTTTCAAACGAATTAGCGTAACCACGCCAAGCACACCAGCAAACGCCACTATGTTGATCAACAAAGGCCACAACATAGAAGGATCAATCGCTGAAGTATCAAATTTGGTGATAGTTGACCCCTGATGCAACGTGTTCCACCACTCTACCGAGAAATGAATAATAGGCAGATTAACGACCCCGACAATGGCAAGAATACAGGCAGCTCTACCACCTGATTTTTTATCTTCAAAGGCGTGATATAGAGACAAAACACCAAAATACAAAAACAATAGGATAAGCTCTGACGTCAATCTTGCATCCCAGACCCACCAAGCACCCCACATAGGTTTACCCCAAGCAGCACCAGTGATTAACGCAATCGCGGTCATTGCCGCACCAATAGGAGCAATGGCTATAACCGCCAATTCAGCATTACGAATTTGCCATACCAAGGCAACAATAGCCGCAATAGCCATAGACGAGTATGCGCCCATTGACCAGATAGCCGACGGCACATGAATAAAGATAATACGATAGCTGTCTTTTTGTTGGTAGTCGGCTGGCGCATAGGCTAACCCCCAAACCCATCCAACAATTAAGCCCACTACCGCAATCACGGCAAAGTAAGGAAGCAAGGTGTTACACAGTTGGTAAGCACGCTCCGCTTTGGCATAAGGATGTAACCACTTCCACATTTTAACTTACACTCACTCTTAAAGCTGACGATATGGCAATTGGTGCGGTAACAATTGCGACGGCAAGCATCGCACCAAGGATTGCAAGCTGACCACCATACGCTAAAGACATGCTACTGGTATCTATGGCAGACGTTGCAAAAATCAATACGGGGATATAAAGCGGTAGGACAAGTAAACTCATTAAAATGCCACCCTTTTGCAATGCAACGGTGAGTCCTGCGCCAATGGCCCCAATAAAACTTAATAACGGTGTACCTATCAGTAAGGTCAATACAGTCGCATTGAGAGACTGCGACTCGAGATTCATTAACAGCGCGAACAAGGGCGCAAGCACCACCATTGGCAAACCACTGACTGTCCAATGCGCAGCTACTTTTGCTAATACTGATAGCGATAAAGGATAAGGTGAAGCAATCAATTGCTCTAATGAGCCGTCGTTGTAATCGTCCCTAAATAATTTATCTAGACCTAACATAGTCGATAAAAGCGCCGCTACCCAAATAATACCCGGTGCCATTCTGGTAAGCAGCGCAGGTTCGGGCCCAATTGCTAACGGAAATAGGGTGATCACGATTAAGAAAAACAACAGCGGGTTGACTATCTCAGCGCGTTGTCTAAAGGCCAAGGTCACATCTTTGGCGTAAACCGATTTAAAAGCTAACCAATAAGAATGTTGAGTCTGCATTACAAACGGTACTCCAACGCCAAGGTTTGTAACTGTGCAAAATGTGCGGTGAGATCTTGGTGGGTCGTCAATAAAATGGCGCCCCCCTTGTCGAGATGAGACTGAAATTGGGTTTGCAACATGGCGACCCCTTTTTTATCCAGCGCAGTAAATGGTTCATCTAGCACCCAAAGTTTGGCTTGATTTAGCCACAAACGTACTAACGCAACACGGCGCTGTTGGCCTGCCGACAATGTCCGCACAGGTACATCTTCAAGTCCAATTAAGCCGAGCTTAGCAAGCAGTGTATAGACTTCTTCTTCTTCGGCCTGAGCGCCATGGACCATAAGCCAATGTTGGACATTTTCGTAGGCACTAAGTTGTTGATTGACACCTGTCTTATGACCAATAAATAATAAATCGGCAGCGAATGAATCATAATCATCGCGGATGTCAGTGCTGTTGTAGCGGATCTGCCCTTCGTCCGCTCTGGCGAACCCAGCAATGATCCTCAACAAAGAGGTTTTTCCGGCACCATTTGGGCCTTCAATTTGCATGATCTGCCCCGCATGGAGAGTGAAACTTAATGAGTCAAACAAGCATCTATCTTGTTTGGTACAAGTGACGGCGTCTATCTCTAGCAAACTTGGGCTTCTCTTTACCTAAAATTGGGCGTTAGTCTAACATAATGGTATGGTAATACGAATAATCCGATGCGACCGATTAGCGAAAATTTGATTTAAAATAATGAATAAGCTGCCAATTACAACAAATACGACGACAGCATCTGTGATAAGCACAGATAATAACGAAGTATCGAGATTAGACTTAGCTAAAAACCAACCGTTTGCAGCAAAGAATATCCAAATTAGTAACGATAAACTAAAAATGGATGTGGCAATTGATGGCCGCTGGCAAACTATCCAACTTGCGCTTAAGCCTCCAACCCAGCCCAATCAGCTTCCAGAAGCACAGGTTAGTATTGATGAAACTGGCAAGGTGATTACCTTTCAAACGCCCAAACTACAAGCACAAGTAACACTAACAAAACAGCTTTTTGATATTTTAACGACGCTAAAGACGCATACGCCAAGCCCAGTAATACAGTCTTCAGCAACCACGTTGCCAGACGCCACATTACACATCAAGGCACTTGATTTAAAAGTACCGCTTGTGCAAGCCGTGGCAGACTTGCTCGCAAGTGAAAGTAAACTCATTGCGCATCTTAGTGCCCAACAAAGTAATGTTTCCTTGCAGGTCGTCAATCAATTTAAAGACTTGCTGTTTAGTACGGCTTTACCTAAGTCAATGATTGCAAAACTTATCTCTAGTCAACTTAGTAGTGTTGAGGTGAAGCCGCAGCCAAGTGGGATAACACTTAACATTCATGACCGTTCAGTAACCTTATCGCCAATAAGCAGTAACTGGCCTGCAGCAACCACATGGCAAAAAGGCGAAGTAAAAACGGCTTTCAATGGAATTGACATCACAAAATCGACACAACAAGTAAAAGTAGAAACCATAAAGCCGCTTAGCGCTTTGCTGCAACAGGTAAGCACAGTCAATAAGGATGCACCTTCACCGCTTGAGTCACGCTTAGCATCAGTACATACGCTGGCGTATGACAAACCGCTAATTGAAGTCAATCTGCAACAAATTAAGTCAACAGTAGTAAAAGCGTTGCAAGTACTGATCGGAAGACCTTTTGGTAAACCACTCACAAGTCAGGTCGCTCAGCCCACGAACTCCCCTGTCAAGAAAGGTAAAAGTGATGTTTTGAGTCACTCGGTCGCAACTCTGCTTGCGCCAAGCGAGAAAGTAAGTGCTCACAATAAAAATAAACCGAGCACGCCACTGCAACAACTCTCAAACCAAATAAAGCTTAATCTTACAGAGCTGATGGCAAAGCAACCATTACCATTGCAAAAAAGTCACACACCTTTGCAAAACGAAAAGTTAGCCAGCTCCATTGCTCGTTACTTACAACACCAGCTCGCAGAGACACCAAAATATCAAGCACCACCGGTCGATTTTGAGGTAAAACAAAAAGCCCTGTCCTTATTATTGGACACCCTCACAGGTAAACTATCGCTTAGCAATAAGCAAGTTGAACAGCTGACACAAGCCTTAGCGCGGCCGCTTTATCGTAAAGCGAGTTCTGCGCCTGTAGATTCTGCTAAGACGTTCCAGTTGCAATCTGCACATTCGCAAAGCACACAAGTAACCGCTACGCCTTCCCAAATCCCGCAGCTTACCAGTAATCAAATTAAAGGGGTGATTGAAGCCCTGCTTGCTCTGCCCACGGCTAAACCCGAGCAAAAAGAAAACACACCAAACATGTTACGCCAAGCTTCTACAACCATCGAAAAGCTCGTAAAAGCAGATACATTCAAACAAACACCTGAATTACAGAAACTAGTCAACCAAGCATTTACGCGCTTGCTTGATGACCGTTCAGTCAACGCGCTTACCGTTAAAAACCAGTTAGAGAGCCAACTGGGCATGGCAACCTTTGCTAACACGCCAACAAGTTTAGCTCAATCGAGCTTTACACAAATGTTGGACCGTTTAATTGTGTCGCTATTAGGTAGTCAGGTGGCAAATCAAGCTCAGAGCAATGAGCTAGCGACGCAAAAAATACAAGCTTTGCTGGATGCGCTGCTACCACAGCTAAAGCTGCTCTCCCCCAAGCAAACAGCAGACGCGCTTCAACAACCACAAGCAAAAGAGCTGTTAAGCGAATTGGGGCAATTGCACAACCAATTACAACCGCAACAATCACCGACTACAGCGACCAACTCTGCAAAACAAGACAGCGAAGCACAGTTGATTGTTAACCTGCTCTTCCCTACAAAAGTAGGACAAGAGCAACAGCAAACGCAATTACAAATAGGTGAATATAAAAAGTCGCCCAAACCTGGTATGCCAGAGAAGTCTGTGTGGTTTATTCGTCTTTGTTTTGATTTTGCAGAAAAAGGTCAGATCCATGCCCAAGCCGAGCTGATGGATAAAGCCCTAGAATGTGCATTAGTAGCCACCTCCAACCAGGTCAAGCAGCTCGCAGAGCCACATTTGGCAACACTCAGACATAAGTTAGCATCTCATGGGCTACAAGTCGCTGAGATAGGCCTTAGAGAAGAAGCCAGCTTTCAAGATAAGTTCTTTAATGAACACGCAATTATCAACATTAAGGTGTAAAAGAGATGACACAAAAATCTGCTATTGGACTGTTATATGAAGCTGGAAGCGCACCTCAGGTCACCTTTAAAGGATATGGCGAGCTGGCAGAGGAAATTATTGCGCTGGCAAAAGAGAAAAACATCATGATCCATGAAGATGAATCATTAGCACAAACACTCAGTGCACTTGAGTTACACCAAGAGATCCCACGGGAGCTCTACTATGTAATTGCTGAACTCATCGCTTTTTCTTACATTATGCGTGGTAAGTTTCCACCTGGCTGGGAAGGTTTTCGTGGCAAGCTAGATATTAAGGCATAGCCAAAATTTTCTAACTTGCTACTTTCTAGACGATTATTTTGATTTGTTATGTAAAGACATGAGCAGCTCTGCCTCAGCTCTTGGCAACTCACACTCGCGCATCACCTCTTCAATATCAGCGCCAAGTTCCACCATTTTCACGGCGCGAGAATACATTTTTGCGTCGGGGTCATCATATTTCTGTGCTGCTTGCTGATTCGCAACATCATTTAATTCTTGCTCGGTTGCGACCACCCGCTTACCAATACTCATGATACTGGCGCGTAACTCCGCAACTTCGCTGCGTAATATTGCTATTTGTTGCTCAGAGCCTTGTAGTGAGCTCGAAAGTTGCGCTGTTTGACCCTGCGCATCCTGTAATTTTTTACCCAGCACAAAAACAAACCTCAAGCATACTAACGCAAGTATGCTTGAGGTTATTGATATGACGAGTAAAACGGTTTGTGCGTTTACTACTTCAGACATCTAAATATGACTCAGCTCATCCCATTCGTCATCACTTAATAGCTTATTAAGATCGACTAAGATCAATAGCTCGCCTTCTCGGTTTGATACGCCTTGGATAAACTTAGCGCTCTCTTCAGTGCCGATGTTTGGCGCGCTGTCAATTTCCGAGCTACGTAAGTAAACCACCTCAGCAACGCTATCTACTAAGATGCCAATAACTTGCTTCTCGGCTTCGATTATTACAATTCTCGAATTATCCGTCACTTCTGCACTTTGCAGACCAAACCTAGCTCGTGTGTCTATAACCGTTACAACGTTACCACGTAGATTAATGATCCCGAGTACGTAGCTTGGCGCACCTGGGACTGGTGCAATTTCGGTATAACGTAATACTTCTTGCACTTGCATTACATTGATACCGTAAGTTTCCTCTTCAAGCTTGTAAGTAACCCATTGCAATACTTCATCATTACTATCAGCATTTTTGTCTGCAGAAAGTAGTCTATCTTGGCTCATGGTTTCACTCCATCAATATACTAGTTACTGCTCTCGACTATCGAGGCCTTGTTCTAGCAAACGGTTTAAATTCTCTACATCAATCAGCGCGCACATTTTCTCTTTAATCACCCCAGCCAACCAAGGCCGTTTACCATCTGCTGTGCGCCACTTTATGTCTTCAGGCTTGAGTGTTAAGTTGTTGACTAGTTTCTCTGCTAACAGTCCCCAGTTACTATCCCCAAGCGTAATCAAATACTGGTAATCCAGAGCATCTTCTAATTTTGGTGTTAACTTCTCAGGCATTACCCATCGCGCAGTATCAACAACATTAAGCTTTTCTTCACGATTTAGCATCACGCCTTTAAACCATTTAGGTTTACCAAAGAGTTGATTGACTTCACCCAGTTGGTGTATTCCCCCAAGTGATTTAAGCGGAATCGCCAGTGTTAAGCCTGCAACTTCAAAAAACAATGCCTGAGATTCACCTTCTTGATAGGCTTCCCTTGCAGAAACGGATTCTATCGTTGTCTGTTCTTTGATAATAGATGTATTTTCAGTGACTTCAAGATCTTGAGCTAATTTACTCGGTTGTTCTTCAATAACTTCACTCACCGACTCCTGAGGCTCTGTAGCAACGACAACTGGAAGGTCTGTATCCTCAAGTTCGGATTCCGGCTCTTTTACTTGTTCAAGTAGCTTTGCAACCGGTGATAATTCGCATTGTTCAATCTCTGGCTCCTCTTGTAATAGGGCGCCAAGATACTGCTTCATCACCTTTTCATTTGCAAATAAATGCTTACTCATTATGCTCTCTAGCTTAACTGCTTCAAATAGTCCAAAAGTGCACGATAAGCGAACACGCCTCGTGATTTAGGACAAAATTGTACTGGGACTTGCTGTGCAAGACTCGCATCCCTAAATTTAGTATCTACAGGAACCACACCTGGCCAAACAGCCTCTTTGTATGTTGCTAGCAACGTTTTATACGCCTCCAACGACGCTTTGGTCCGTTTATCATACATAGTTGGAATGATAGTATATTGATACTGTTTCTGCTGTGAAGACTGCATCAGCTCCATCGTGCGCATCATTCTATCTAGTCCCTTCAATGCCAAAAATTCAGTTTGGACAGGTACTAAAATTCGCTCACTCGCTGCTAATGCGTTAACCATCAGTACCCCAAGCACTGGTGGGCAGTCTAAAATAGCATAGTCATATTGATCCGCTATTTTTTCGAGCGATTTCTTTAAGATAAGCCCCATGCCCGTTTTATTACCCATACTACGATCAAGCGTAGCAATGGCCATAGTGGCAGGCAAAATATCAAGATTCTCTATGGTTGATGGGCAAAGAGACTGTAAAATTTCTTCACTCGTCATGCTGCTGCCGCGTGCAAAAATATCATACACACTGACTTCTAACTCTTCAGAATCAATACCAAAGTAATATGTCAGTGAAGCATGTGGATCAGTATCAATAAGCAAAACTCGGTGACCCTGTTCAGCAAGAATGCCTCCTAAGCTCACCGTCGTCGTGGTTTTACCCACACCACCTTTTTGATTTGCTACTGTCCAAATTTTCACTCTATATTCCTTCGCTTATCTCTATTGATTTCGTTCAATAGATACTATACCAACTCAGTGTTATTCATTCTTTTTAGACGTTTGATATTTACAAGCTTCAAGCAAAGCAACCAAGTGATGACTTAGTCTATTGATTACCCGCTTCTTTATTAATTCTCGCAGCAAAGTCTTGTAGGGCGATACTATCCGACGAAAGTCCAGCGCCAGCGACAGCTTGAGGCATACCATAAACAACACAAGTCGCTTCATCTTGCGCCCATATAGTGGCCCCTACCTGTTTTAGCATACGAGCACCATCTCGGCCATCTGCGCCCATTCCCGTTAAGACAATCGCTAACGTGTCGCCACCATAAGCTTTTGCAACACTTGCAAATGTCACATCAACGCTGGGTTTATAGGTGATCCTTGGACTATCATCTTCGAACACTTTTAGTGTCTTACTACCACCGCGATTTTCAACCAGCATTTGCTTACCGCCAGGGGCTAAATAGGCCACCCCAGGCATTAATCTATCACCTTGCTCGGCTTCCTTAACCTTAATCTGGCATAAACTATTCAATCTTGCTGCAAACGCAGGTGTAAATGCGGCCGGCATATGCTGGATAAGTAAAATTGGATGAGGAAAGTTTGCAGGCAACTGAGTTAGTATTGTTTGCAGTGCAACGGGTCCACCTGTTGATGTACCAATTGCAACCAGTCCATATTTCTTACCCGATGCTCTAGCACCCGCAGCACTAGACGTACCACCAGATACAGGCCTCTGAAAACTTCTATCCGGTTGAGGGATCGTTGCTCGTCCTGTATCAGCGCGAGTTGCTCTAGACTCGACGCGCTTTGGCGGAGTCGCAATAGTAGGGCGAGTAAAACGGCTAACGCGACGGCGGCCAATTTCCTTTACCTTATTTTGTAACGACTTAATTGCTTCTTCGCTATTACGAGCGATGTCTTCAAACTTTTTCGGTAAAAAATCTACAGCCCCCGCATCCAGTGCATCTAACGTAGCACTAGCGCCTTCACGAGTTAACGAAGAAAACATTAAGATTGGGGTCGGAGTGGCCTGCATGATCTGCTTTACCGCACTGATCCCATCAAGCACAGGCATTTCCACGTCCATCGTAATTACGTCTGGCCGCAATGAAGCGGCCTTTTCAACCGCCTCCTTGCCATTAACTGCGAAATCTATAACTTTGATTTCACTGTCTTTTTCTAAAATTTCACTGACTCGACGACGAAAAAAACTAGAATCGTCTACGACTAACACTTTAACTGCCATTGGCAACGCTCTTTAATTTGCTCTACAGCAGAGCAGCAAATGCCGCTCTAGAATTCGAACTACGCCTAATAAAATTAGGCGTAGTGTTTTAATAAGTTGGGGACATCAAGGATTAGCGCTATACCACCATCAGATGTGATGGTAGCACCGGCCATACCTGGTGTACCTTGTAATAACGCATCTAGTGGTTTGATTACGACTTCCTCTTGGCCTATAAGAGAATCAACCACAAAACCGACTTGTTTAGTGCCAATTTGCGCAATGACAACATGGCCTTCAGCCTTTCTCATGCCCCTGTTCGCACCTTTTACCAACCAATGTTCAAGATAAAATAACGGAATTGCTTTTTCTCTCACTATGATAGTCAACTGACCATCAACCACATTCGTTTTTGTCAAATCTAAATGGAAGATCTCGTTCACGCCGGCAAGTGGTAACGCAAACGTTTGCTCTCCAACGACCACCATCAAGGTAGGCAAAATAGCCAGTGTAAGCGGTACCTTAATCTCTAATACGGTACCAACACCCAATTCTGATTGGATATTTACCGAGCCATTCAATTGAGTGATCTTCGTTTTAACAACGTCCATCCCAACACCACGACCAGAAATGTCTGAAATTTGCTCTTTTGTTGAGAACCCTGGTGCGAAGATCAAATTATAGGCTTCAGTATCGGACAGTCGGCTTGCTTGATCGGAGTCAATCACGCCTTTATTTATAGCAATCTTTTTGAGCTTTTCAGGGTCCATACCGGCACCATCATCTCGAATCGTGAGAAGAATGTGATCTCCCTCTTGAGATGCTGACAATGTGACTGTACCCATTCTTGGTTTGCCAGACGCTTCACGTACGTCAGGCATTTCAATACCGTGATCTACTGAGTTTCTCACTAAGTGGACCAGTGGATCTGCAAGCGCTTCAACCAAATTTTTATCTAAATCCGTCTCTTCGCCCTGTAAAACTAGGTTGATTTCTTTTTTCAAGCTGCGAGCAAGGTCTCTCACTACTCGAGGAAAGCGACCAAATACCTTTTTGATTGGCTGCATCCGCGTTTTCATCACGGCGCCCTGCAAATCAGCAGTGACTACATCAAGGTTCGAAATAGCTTTACCCATGCTTTCGCTGTTGGTGTTATTCGCTAAGCTAACCAAACGGTTACGAACCAATACTAATTCGCCAACCATATTCATGATTTCATCAAGACGTTTAGTATCAACTCGGACCGTGGTCTCAGCTTGTGCCGCAGGTTTCTTCGCAGCGGCTGGTGTGGAAGCTTTTGCAGCCTCGGGCTCTTTTTGCGGTGCTGGTGCTGGAGTCGCAGGCTTAGCTTCAACTTTGGGCGCAGGCTTTGGCGCAGGTTTCGGCGCTGGCGCGGCTTTAACAGGCTCTGGTTGCGCAGGTTTAGTCTCTGAAACCTCTACTGGCGATTCATCGACCGCTTTAGGTGCACTGCCTTTACCATGAAGCTCGTCCAACAAAGCTTCAAACTCATCGTCGGTAATTTCTTCGTCGCCAGTAGACCCACTTGGGGCTGCTGGTGAGGTTGATTTAGCCTTAGGTTCACTCGCTTCTGGGGCAACAGCATCTTCTGCATTTGGTGCTCCACCGAATTTACCAACACCATGAAGTTCATCTAAGAGGTTATCGAATTCGTCATCAGTGATATCACCATCATCTGTGGTTGATACAGCTTCAGGTTTAGTTGCCGGAGCAACAGCAGGCGCATTACCCGAACCGTGTAATTCATCTAAAAGATTTTCAAATTCTTCTTCTGTTATCTCATCGATGCTGGAGCCGCTATCATCGCCTGAACCAACATCGGCGTCGAATAAAATATCATCAGCACTTAAATCTGGCACCACAGGTTCTGGCTCAGAAGTAGGTTCGTCAATCACTTCACTGACTTCGTCTTCAGATGCAGGCTGGCTAAGTTTGTGGAGTGTTTCAAGCAACACAGGGTCGGCCGCTTCTGGTTCCTCACGGTTTTGAATACAAGCGAACATTTCGTTGATCGTATCCAAAGATTGCAAAATAACATCCATCAGTTCGGAAGTTACTTTTCGTTGCCCTTGTCGTAGTACATCAAACACGTTTTCCGCACCGTGACAGGCATCGACCAGTTCGGTCATACCTAGGAAGCCAGCCCCACCTTTTACGGTATGGAAGCCACGGAAAATCGCATTGAGAAGTTCTTTATCTTCAGGATTATTTTCTAGTTCAACAAGCTGTTCAGATAACAGTTCTAATATTTCGCCTGCTTCAACAAGAAAGTCCTGCAAGATATCTTCATCGACTTCAAAGCTCATACACACTCTCCAACTAGAAGCCTAAACTAGATAGCAAGTCATCGACTTCGTCTTGACCAGAAACCACGTCATCTCGCGATTCAGCGTCAATAATTGGACCTTCAGGTCCAGACAATTCATCACTGATAGTCTCGGTTGTTTTTATTTCGTTTTCATTCGCTTTCACAGCAGTTGAAGGCGCTTCATCTGAAGTACCAAAAACAGTCAGGAGGTGAATGAGACTATCTTCTACTTCTCTCACAAGCTCAATGACGCGCCGAATAACCTGCCCAGTCAAATCCTGATAGTCCTGAGCCATCAGCACATTAGTCATTAAACCTTGTAATTCGTCTGTACGTGTCTTTGAAGTCTGCATAAAGCTGTCGAGATCATGACACAGAGATTTAAACTCACCGAGTTGAATGTCTCTGCTCATCAATCGATCCCAAGTGGGCTTTATTTGCGCTAACTCATCCGCTAGATTCTGCGCAAGAGGTAAGCTTTCTTCGACCGCGTCCATCGTTTTATTAGCAGCGCTTTCTGTCATTTCCATAACATAATTAAGACGCTGCTTGGCGTCAGGTATAGCCTCTGTCGTGAGATCTGAGAGTCGAGTATCGAGCTCAAAGTTCTTCAAGGACTCGTGTAATTGGCGAGTTAGCTTTCCAACTTCTGCAAATAACTCCGATTGCTCTTTGTTAGCAGCTTCTAAAATCAGCTGGTCAGCTTTTTCTTGTTCACCTTGTTCTAGAAGCTCAACAAGTTGCTTAGCTTGTTCAAGTGTAATTTGAGGCGCAGCATTTACAGACATAGGCCATATCCCCTTGCTGTTAGCCTAGTCGCTCAAATACTTTTTCAAGCTTAGTTTTGAGCGTACCCGCAGTAAACGGCTTAACAATATATCCGTTCACCCCTGCTTGCGCTGCTGCAACAATTTGTTCTTTTTTCGCTTCTGCGGTAACCATCAACACTGGAATGTGCTTAAGCTTTTCATCTGCGCGTATTGCACGAAGCAAATCAATACCTTGCATGCCCGGCATATTCCAATCAGTTACTACAAAGTCAAACTCCTGATTTTGTAGCATCGGAAGTGCTGTACTACCATCATCAGCTTCTTGAACATTGGTAAAGCCTAAATCTCTTAATAGGTTTTTGATTATTCTTCTCATAGTAGAGAAATCATCAACCACGAGAATCTTCATGTTCTTATCCAAAACTTCCTCCAGTGAGGTTCGAACCCAACTATTTTATGTACTCTAATTTATCCAGTCATTGATTTTAGCTTTAAGCTTTATCATTGCCTGACCGTGAATTTGGCTTACTCGAGATTCACTGACATCAAGGATGGCACCAATCTCTTTTAAATTCATTTCGTCGTTATAGTAAAGTGATAAAACCAGAGCATCCCTTTCGGGTAACGCTTTGATAGCATTTACTAAAGACTCGTTAAAACGTTCATTTTTAACGTTATTAAACGGTTTGTCTAGCGCAAAATCGCTGTTTGCTGGGGTTATCACGTCTTCATCAACCCCAAGATCCTCAATACCGATGACTTTACTTGCATTTACATCATGTAAAATATGATGGTACTCATCTAGAGATATATCAAGTTTTTCAGCGATTTCAGTGTCTTTTGGTTCTCGACCAAGGAGAGATTCGAGCTCAGATATAGCTTCTGCAACCATTCTGCTATTTTTGTGAACAGAACGAGGCGCCCAATCACCACGACGGATTTCATCCAGCATTGCGCCTCGAATACGGATCCCGGCAAAGGTCTCGAAACTAGCGCCTTTAGTTGCATCGAAATTTTTAGATGCTTCAATCAACCCAATCATACCTGACTGGATCAGATCGTCGAGTTGCACACTTGCCGGAAGTCGAGCAATCAGGTGGCACGCCACTTTTTTGACAAGTGGAGCATGCCGTTCAACCACCTTATGAATGTGGTCTGAAGTTTGATATCCCGCAGCTCTATTGACCGGAGAAGCCATAATCACCCGTTTACAAGTTGTTCAATGAAAAATTCTAGATGACCGGAAGGTTGATGCGGAATTGGCCATTTCACTGCCTTAGCGGCAAGTCCCTTAATCGCAATCGCCGCAGGAGAACTCGGAAATAAATCCACGATAGCTCTTTGTCTGCGAGAAGATTTACGCATGTTTTCGTCAAACGGTACGGTGGCCACTAATTCCAGTGCTACATCAAGAAAACGGTCTGTAACTTTTGAAAGTTTAGCAAATAATTCTTGCCCTTCACGCATACTGCGGACCATATTGGCAACAATTTTAAAACGATAGACACCATGCTCTCTGCTCAAAACTTTGATCAACGCGTAAGCATCTGTAATAGAAGTCGGTTCATCACACACCACAACCATCACATCTTGTGCAGCTCGAGAGAAGCTCAGAACCATATCTGAGATACCAGCTGCGGTATCAACAATTAATACATCAAATTGCGTGTTAAGCTCGCTAAATGCACGAATAAGTCCTGCATGCTCTGCGGGAGTCAGCTCTACCATACTTTGAGAGCCTGAAGTCGCCGGTACAATTTTAATTCCAGCGGGACCTTCTACGAGAATCTCATCTAGTTCACATTCACCCGACAACACGTGTGACAGATTCTTTTCTACCCTTAGACCTAACATCACATCACAGTTTGCCAAGCCCAAGTCCGCATCTAAAACGAGAACTCGCTGTCCTTGTTGGCCCATAGCGATGGCAGTATTGAGCGAGACGTTGGTTTTACCCACCCCACCTTTTCCACCGGTCACGGCTATTACTTTTACACCCTGGTTGCTATTTTGACTCATTCTACGCAGGCCACTTGCTTGATCTAAAACTGTGTTAATCATACATTCCTACTGACTCTGACGCTACAGGTACACGTCGAGAGTGCTGTGCTTTTATTCTTTTTAAATACAATTGCTCAGCCTTTTTTACTAGCTTTTGAGCATTTGCTACGCGAATGTCTTCTGGCACTCGCTGACCGTTGGTAAGATACCCTATTGGCAAGCGATTTTGAATCGCTATGCTAATTATCTCACCTAAACTTAGACTTTCATCAAGTTTTGTGAAAATACAGCCACTTAAATTTACTTTTTTGAAGTGTCTTACTGTTTCTTGTAACACATTCATTTGTGCTGTCGCACTTAATACTAAATAGCTGCGAATATCTACTCTCGCGCTACGCATAAGTGTATTTAACTGTTCAGTTAAGCGCAAATCTCTTTGACTCATTCCCGCTGTATCTATTAATACTAGACGCTTATTGCGTAAATGATAAAGCACTTCTGCAAGTTCATTTGCATCTTTAACTTGCTTAACCGGACAACCAATGATTCTACCATAGGTAGCTAACTGCTCGTAAGCGCCAATTCTGTAGGTATCTGTCGTTATTAACGCCACTTTATCTGCACCGTATTTTTGTGCACCTAATGCCGCTAATTTTGCAACCGTTGTGGTTTTACCAACACCAGTTGGACCCACCATCGCAAATACGCCACCTTGACGAAGAATATCATTGTTAGTGGTGTGCATTTGGTTGATCACCATGTTTAACAATGCATTCCAGGCTTCTTTACGAGACACATCATCAGGGATAAAGCATGCCATTTGCTCAGCGACATCTTTGTCTATGCCCATTCCTTCCAAACGGTCAACAAGACACGCACGGGTTGGATCGCGACGAGCCATTTCTTGTTTCATTAGACCAGATACTTGATGTTCAAGTAATTGACGAATAGCGTTCATTTCTTCACGCATTGCACTCATTTCGTCAGGCTTGGCATTTAACTCCGGTAAATCATCACCAAAACCGTTGTCTAACTCATCCGACTCGCCCCACTGCTGTGGCTGCTCAAATGCATCATCATCAAAGTCAAAAGATTGGCGACGAGCTTGCTGTGGCTTCGCTTGGTACGCCGGCGCAGCAGCTTGTGTTTTACGTTGGCTGCTTAACATTTGCTCTGTATCTATCCCCGACTGGGAGAACATAGAAGCAAGTTCTGGTGAGCGTGGGCGCGGTGCCTGACGCTCAAGCAGTGCCGCTAAGCTATCGGCAACTTGCGCTTGTTTTGCTGGCTGTGCTTGGCGAGGCTCTGGACGGACAAAGCGAGTCTGTGCTTCTCTCGGGGCTGCTGCATGGGTCGCTGGTGCTTGCTTAGCAGGTGCAGCAGTACGGTCATTATCAATTGCTGCGACGATTTCAACACCATCCGCTAACTTTTTGTTAGACATAATGACAGCATCAGCACCAAGCTCTTCTTTTACTTCATTTAAAGCCGTACGCATATCTTTTGCGAAGAAACGTTTAATTTTCATGTTACAGCCCCTTTATCCTCTATTGTCCAACCGAGCTCACTATCTTAATTTGTCTTTCTTCCGGCACTTCTTGATATGACATCACTCTAAGACCTGGAATTGTATGTTTAACAAATCGAGATAGCACACTTCTTAACATACCTGAGGTTAATAAGATGGACGGTTCCCCTAGCATTTCTTGGTTGTGATGTGCTTCTCTTAATGATTCTTGAAGCCTCTCAGCCAAGCCAGGTTCAATACCTGCCCCCTCATCACCTGCGTTCTGAAGTGACTGATGCAACATCTGTTCCAACTCAGGCGCCAATGTTATGACAGGAATTTCTTCTTCGCTTCCAACGGCATCTTGAACAATCAATCTGCGTAATGAAATTCTTACCGCAGCCGTTAATACATCAGGGTCTTGGCTACGTGGTCCGTACTCAACTAAGGTTTGTACAATCGAGCGCATATCTCGAATTGCAACGCCTTCATTAAGAAGATTTTGTAGTACTTTTACTACGGTAGTGAGTGGTAAAATATCAGGCACTAAGCCTTCAACTAATCTAGGGTGACTTTTCGCAAGCATGTCTAATAGATTTTGAACTTCTTCATGACCAAGCAATAGTGACGCATTATTCGTCAATAATTGACTAATGTGTGTTGCCACCACAGTTGCAGCATCTACTACTGTATAGCCAAGTGAATGCGCTTCATCTTTTTGATCTGGTTTAATCCATACTGCATCTAAGCCAAATGCAGGATCTTTAGTCTCTATGCCTTTAATCGGCCCAAACACCTGCCCTGGGTTAATTGCGAGCTCATCGCCATGCTTCAACTCACCGGTTCCTGAGCCAACTCCCATTAAAGTAATATTGTATGCATTTGGATCTAGTTCTAGGTTATCGCGAATATGTACCGGCGGTACTAAAAAGCCCAGTTCCTGAGATAGCTTTTTACGCACCCCTTTAATACGACTGAGAAGCTCCCCGCCTTGGGCTTGGTCAACTAGAGGAATTAGGCGATAACCAACCTCTAAACCAATCACATCAACAGGTTGTACATCATCCCAACCAAGCTCTTTTTGATCTTGTTGATGGCCTCCTTTGGCAGCAGGTCCTTTGGCAGCTTGTTCTGCCTTTTCGATTTCCGCCTTTTTCTTTTGCTGGCTTGTGTAATAGGCTATATAGCCAAGTAATACGCCTAAACCTAGGAAGGCAACATGTGGCATGCCTGGAACGAGTCCCATGGTGATCAAAATACCTGAAGCAATAGCTAGCGATTTTTCATTACCCAGTTGGCTTTTAAACTGATCGCCCATGTTGTGCGATTCATTTTGACGCGTTACGACAATTGCAGTGCCAATTGAGAGTAAAAGAGATGGAATTTGCGCGACCAGACCGTCACCGATTGTCAGCATGGTATATACTTCCATCGCGTGGCCAAAGCTTAAATCATGCTGGATCATCCCAACGAAAAGGCCACCTATTATATTAATGGCGAGGATCACGATACCTGCAATAGCATCACCTTTAACGAATTTACTTGCACCGTCCATTGACCCATAAAAGTCGGCTTCTCGAGTCACTTCTTCACGACGAGCCCGGGCGTCATCTGCAGAGATAAAACCGGCATTTAAGTCCGCATCAATGGCCATTTGCTTACCCGGCATAGCATCAAGGGTGAAACGCGCAGACACCTCTGAAATACGACCCGCACCTTTGGTAATTACGACAAAGTTAATAATAATAAGGATAAGGAATACAACTAAACCGACGGCGTAGTTGCCACCAATAACAACACTACCAAAGGCTTCGATCACCTTACCTGCCGCATCACCACCATTATGACCTTCAAGTAATACGACGCGAGTACTCGCTACGTTTAATGCCAATCGCATGATAGTCGCGATCAGTAGTACCGCCGGAAACATACCAAATTCGAGTGGCTTCAAGGTATAAACAGTCACCAATAGCACCACTAGTGCCAATGCAATGTTGAAGGAAAATAGAATATCAAGCAAAAAAGGAGGTAACGGTAGAATAACCATGCCAAGTGCTGCAAGCACCAACAATGGAGTACCCACACCTTTAGCATATTCTTTTTTATCTCGATTGAGTTGTTGTAAAACTGCTTTAAATTCCATAACTTAACACAAGCAAAAAATTGACACATAGCAACAAATGCAATATGCGTTCCAATTAATAGCTTATTCTTATGAGGGCAATTTTAATGCTTCAAATCGTCTGGGATTGGTAAATCTCGAGTAAGTGCAACGGGTCTTTTCCCTTTACCTTTTTGGAAACGATTCAACTGAAATACATAAGCAAGTACCTGTGCAACCGCGGTAAACAATTGTTCAGGGATTTGATCACCCACTTCAGTGGTGTGGTAAAGCGAACGAGTCAATACAGGTGATTCCACTATCGGCACTTCATTCCCTTTGGCTATTTTTCTAATTTGCATCGCAAGTTCATCAACCCCTTTTGCGATAACAATAGGCGCCCCCGCCCTTTCAGTGTCATATTTAAGCGCAACCGAATAGTGAGTAGGGTTGGTCACAACAACATCGGCATCTGGTACATCTTGCATCATACGTCTTTGCGACATTTCTCTTTGTGTTCGGCGGATCCGCGCTTTTATTTGAGGATCACCTTCTGAGTTTTTATATTCATCCTTGACTTCTTGTAGCGTCATTTTAAGCTGTTTATGATGATTATAGCTTTGATAGGGCGCATCAATTGCGGAGATCACAATCATAGTGCAACTAAGCGCTAAAAACATCCACGCAATGATTTCTAACGCATGTTCTATACTCGAAGGGATTTGTTCAATACTCAAGTGTAATATTTCGTTAAAATACATATTGATAAGCAAGATTGCAAAGCCTGCAACTAATACAAACTTAAGAACTGACTTCAATAACTCAATGGCCGCTTGTGGGCCCAACATTCGCTTCAGTCCCTTCATAGGTGACATTTTACTTGCTTTAGGTGCGGCCGCTTGCCAAGAAAAGTTAAAGCCACCGAGTAACGTATTCCCCACTATTCCGGCAATTGCGATAATAAAAACGAACATAGCCATTGGGAATAACAGCTCAGCGCCAATATCCCCCCACACAGCAAACATTTTGGTTGTATCGTAGGTTTCATTGCGATTAAGCGACAACATTCGTCCCATCACGTTGTAAAGCGCTTTCCCTATACCAGGACCATACATTAGTAAAGCGATAGCAGAAAACAATAACACAAACGTAGTCCCCAACTCCTTTGAACGGGCTACCTGGCCTTTACTCCTCGCATCACTTATCTTCTTGGAGGTGGGTTCTTCGGTGCGTTCTTGACCTGAATCTTCTGCCATTTCAAACTCCTAAACCGTGCAACCAATTAAGTCGCACATCAGCTCCGTCATTTTGAGCCATTGAAACTCAAATTGTGCTAAGAAGTTACCCAATGTCGCCCAAATAATGGTAAGCCCTGCAACTAAGGTAAAAGCAAACCCTACAGAGAAAATATTCATCTGAGGTGCAGCTCTGGTCATGATCCCAAACGAGATATTGATAACCAACATTGCCGTTAACGGAGCTAACGCAAGAGCCAGTGCCGTAGAAAACATCCAGCCCCCCCAATTAACTATTCGCCAAAAATTGTCTACCGCCCACCAATTACCTGCAATGGGAAAGCTTTCGAAGCTATACACTACCATTTGTATCATCATCAGGTGACCGTTATAAACAAAAAACAGTAATGTCGCTAATATTAAATAGAACTGACCAACTGCTGGGACACTTAATCCATTGGCAGGGTCAACAACAGATGCGAAACCAAGACCTGTTTGCATAGCAAGGATTTGACCCGCAATGATAAAAGTATTTAAAAGCAATAGAGAGCCAAAACCAATTGCGACTCCGGTCATCATTTCTTGAATAACAACCAAAATCATCGAAAAGGAGAACAAATCGGTAAACTCTGATTTGGGCAAAACGGGCACCACGGCGAAGGTAACGACCACAGCAAGTGCAAACTTAATTCGGGCAGGTACACTCTGTGCCCCAAGCCCCGCCATTACCATCATCATTGAACTTATCCGCACCAGTGGAAGTAAAAAATCACTTAGCCACTGCATGATTACCGCAAAGGTGAACTCCATGATTAGCCTGCAATTTCAGGGATGCGCATAACCACGAGGTTAAAATAGTCCATCAGTTCTTGAGTTAACCAATGGCCACCAAAAATGAGGGCTAGAATCGTGATAATTAAACGCGGTAAAAAGCTTAATGTTTGTTCATTAATCGATGTTGCTGCTTGAAACACAGCAACAACTAAGCCAACTAGAAGCCCAGGTACTACAATCGCCGCCACCAGCTTGATGACTAAAAACAATGCATCACTTAAGATATCGACAAAGACTTCTGGTTCCACATTACACCCCCAATCCGAAGCTTCTGGCCAGTGTACCCATGACCAAACTCCAACCATCGACGAGCACAAAAAGCATAATCTTAAACGGCAAGGAAACTATCATTGGAGATAACATCATCATACCCATGGCCATCAAGACACTGGCTACGACTAAGTCGACTATCAAAAATGGAATAAAGAACATAAAGCCGATAATAAAAGCCGTTTGCAGCTCAGATGTAACGAAAGCCGGAATAATAACGATAAACGGCGTGTCTTCAGGGCTATCAAGCTTGTCATAACCCGCTATCTTGGCAAAGGTTTCAAGGTCTTTAATTCGAGTTTGTGACAGCATAAAGGCTTTCATCGGTTCTTTAGCACGTTCAAGTGCTTGGATTGACGTGATTTCTTCCTTTATGTACGGCTGCACCGCCTCATCATTTATCTGCGAAAATATGGGTGCCATTATAAACAACGTCAAAAACAACGATAAACCGAGTAAAATTTGATTCGATGGCGACTGCTGCAGACCAATCGCCTGTCTCAAAATCGCAAGCACAACAATTATTCGAGTAAACGAAGTCATCATGATAACAGCTGCTGGAATAAAACTCAGCGCTGTCATAATGGCGAGTACTTGAAGTGTCACTGAGTACTCTTGAGAGCCATCAGGGTTTGTTGTAACGTTTATTGCTTCTATCCCTTCTGCAGAAGCTACCCCAGAAAACAGTAATAAACAGAGTATCAGCAATCTAATCATGACTTTTCTTATTATGGTTATTGTCTACTTGCCCTTTGCCCGCTAAAAACTTTTGTAACTCATTTGCAAATGGCGTTCGGCTAACATCATCTAACGGTGTTTCCAACTGGTATAAGTAGTTGATATTATTTGGTGTTACTCCAAGCAAGTGCTGCTTTTCATCCAACTCGATAACCAGCAAACGTTCTTTAGTACCGAGCGATATACTTCGGATCACCTTAAAGTCTTTCTGGTTTACAATATTGGGATTTAAACGTTTTAAAACGAACGCTAAGCCTAAAATAAGTAGGATCACCAACATCAGAGACAATCCCATGGAAAGTAGCTCTGAGCTTAACCCCGCGGTACCAGCCCCTACAGAAGATTTAGGTACTGTCTCTGAGGTTGTTGCAGTGACAGCCCGTGTATAAAAAGCGATGCCAAACACTGCTAAAGACCAACCCCAGCGCATTAACGTAGCTTTTTAATACGCTCAACCTGACTAATGACGTCCGTTAAGCGAATACCAAACTTGTCGTTTACTACAACCACTTCACCGTGTGCGATCAACGTACCGTTAACAAGTACATCCAGCGGTTCACCAGCTA